>JAYTGQ010000601.1:0-28049 GCA_043733345.1 Schlesneria sp. | reverse complement strand
ACCCGCTCGGCCGACAACACCGAGGCCAACGGCAGTCCGGGCACGTTCATAAACGCCGCGACCACCCGCTGGAAACCGCCGCCAGAACTGCCGCTGACCAGACCCGCACAATCAGATCCGCTGCAGCCGTCCGACTGGGGCTTCGACGACTACCTGAGATTCAACGGCAGCGGCGTGTACTGGAACAAGAAGGCCAAGGGCGAACCGTATGTCGTGAACGGCCAGAGCAAGACGTTGTGCGAGAAGGAGTACATGCCCGACCTGATGCACCAGCATGTCACCGACTTCATCACCAAGCACCGCGACGATCCGTTCTTCGTTTACTATTCGCTGTCGAGCGTGCATGGCGAACTTCAGCCGACGCCGGACAGCGCGCCCGACAGCAAGGACTTGATGGCGGCCAACGTCGCCGACATGGACAAGCTGGTCGGCAAGTTGGTCGCGGAACTCGAACGCCTGAAGCTGCGCGAAAAAACGCTGATCGTCTTCATGGGCGACAACGGCACGGGCAAAGGACAAGCGGATCAGGCCAAGATCGGTGGGCGTCGGTTGTCTGGCCAGAAAGGTGAAATGCTCGAAGGTGGCGCGCTGGTGCCGCTGATCGTCAACTGGCCCAGCGTGACGCCCAAGGGCAAGGTGGCCACGGGCGTCGTTGATTCCACCGACTTCGTGCCGACCTTCGCGGACTTGGCTCGCGTGGAACTGCCCAAGAACATTGTCCGCGACGGCTACAGCCTGGCCGC
Source organism: Schlesneria sp. (assembly GCA_043733345.1). Lineage (GTDB taxonomy): Bacteria > Planctomycetota > Planctomycetia > Planctomycetales > Planctomycetaceae > Schlesneria. Next base: position 27,306 of record JAYTGQ010000601.1, on the reverse strand, counting down.
ACATTGGTGCGGAGGAACTGCCGAACCACGCGATTGGGTCTTCATCGAGCTCGCGCGCAACTGGTACGTCCGCGAGCCAAGCTGGAAGCTGAATCAAGCAGGAGAACTCTGCGACATGAACGACGCGCCGTTCACCGAGAAGCTCATCGCCGCCGACACGACAGACGCCGCCGCAATCGCCGCACGCCCGCGTTTGCAAGCCGTACTCGATAAACTCAATCCCGCCGGCGGCATCCTCGACGATGGCGACGGTACCGGCCGACACGCGAATAAGGACAAGAAAAAAACGAAATCGAAGTAGCGATCGTCGTGGTTCGCTCCGCGAACCAACATTATCTCGCGTGTATTGCATCCAATCGGCAGTGGCGCGGCGCAGTGAAGCTGACTCAAAATGATTGCTCTCCACGATTCTGGCTCGACGAATATCGGCTCTCCGCCATTCGTGTTGAAATCGAATTCGTGAGCCGCAAGGCGCTGGCCGCGGGTCGATGAAAACAACACGAATGACGGAGAGCCCGAATATCTCAACGTTGCAGACGGACTCAGATCATTCACGAAAGAGGAGCCTCATGATTCAACAACTCGTGCGCTGGGTGATCGGGCTGAGCCTGCTCGTTGGCATCGAGTCGTTCGCGATGGACGTTCCTGCGACCTCGCCTGCCGATTGGCCGATGTACAACCACGACTCCGCCGGCTGGAGATTCAATCCCGCTGAGAAAACGCTGAGTCCCGCGAACATCGGCACACTCGTCGAGAAGTGGCGATTCCCCGCTGCCGAATCGAAAGAAACGCTCGGCGTTGTACATGCCACTCCCACCGTCGTTACAGGAGAGGTCTACTTTGGCACGGCCACGTTTCCCGCCTTCTACAAGCTGGCTCCCGATGGCACGCTCCGGTGGGTCTATCGCAATCTCATCCGCAAGGCCGTGCTGCCGCCGACGGGTGGCGAGCCCATTACGGAAAAGCTGCGCGGCGCGGCGTCAGACTCTGGGATCTTCAGCTCGGCGCTGGTTGCCGACGGAGCCGTGTACTTCGCCGACACCGGCGGCTGGATGTATTGCCTTGACGCGGCCACGGGGGCTGAGCGTTGGAAAGTCGATAGCCGTGCGACGACTTTTCCAGGCGCGCATTGGAACAACTTGCTGATGGCCTCGCCGATCATGGCCGATGGCAAGGTCGTGTTCGGCGGCGGCACGCTGGAGCAACTCTTCGCGGGCACCAAAGAGTACGCAGGCAGCACAGGTCGCGGGTTTCTTGTGGCACTCAATCCGCAGACCGGCAAGGTGGTGTGGAAGCACGACGTTGGCCCGCAACCGCAGAAGCTCGAACCACCGGTGGTCGTGGAAGGGCCGTGGGGCAAGTACCAGTTCGAGTACGGTCCCGCGACGAGCAGCGTCTGGTCCACGCCGTCCTACGATGCCGAAACCAACACGCTCTTCTTTGGCACCGACGTCAATACGGCACCGCGGCAGCCGACGCCCGACAATCCGAAACTCCACACCGAGGACTCGTGCGCGATCGCGGCGGTGGATGCCGCGACCGGCAAGCGGAAATGGAACACGCAAATCAACCCCGGCGACATGTGGACCAATGCCATGCGCGCCTTTGATCCGAAGACCGGGCTCTACAAGGATTCCTCAATCGGTGACACGCCGAAGATTTTCATCATCGACGTGGACGCCGAGCCGACCAAGGTCGTCGGTGCCGGCTGCAAGAACGGCGGCTTCTACATCCTGCGAGCTGATAACGGACAGATCCTCAAACACACGCCGGTCTACACCGGCGCTCCGACGCATCCGCCGGCCAAGCACGATCCGCGAGTGCTCGCGCTCCCAAGCCCGATCGGCGGCTTGCAATCCGGTTGCGCGACCGACGGCCACTCCATTTTCACGAACGGCATCGACGCCCTGCGACTCGGCACTCAGGCCAGTCCGTTCTCGCTCGGCCAAGTCCCCACCGGCGGCCGTGTGACGGCGACCTCGGTCGATCTCGCGACAGAACATTGGCGTCACGAACGGCCGAAGATCGCGGAAATTGGAGGCCTGCCCGGCTTGCCCATGTATCGCGACGTTGGCGACATCGTCGGTTCGGGCATCGCGGCCGGTAACGGAGTCGCGTACTTCACCGCCGTCGGCAGCGGTAAGCTGATCGCACTCGACGCCGCGACCGGTGAGTTGCTCAAAGAGATTCCTCTCGGACCGGTCTTCGCCGGACCATCCCTGTCGCGCGGCCGAGTCTACGTCGGCGGCGGAAACACGCTCTGGACCCCCAGCGAATTCGAGTGCTTCTTTCCCAAACAATACACCGGCAGCGTCCGTTGCTTCGGCTTGCCCGGCAAGGACGAGATCGACGAACTCATCGAAAGGAATGAATGACGATGGCTCTCCAATACTCACCGCAATCGCCACGAAGTCACCGCATCAACCCAACTCGGCTGTTGGTGTCGATCACATTGACGCTCACGCTGGCATCGTCCTGGCTCCACGCTCAGGACAAGCAGCCAGACTTCAAAGTCCCCGATGACATCGCCTTCCGTGCTGAGAACATCATCAGCGAAGGGACGCGAATGGCGGCGGAAGTTTTCTCGCCGAAGAATCCGGGGTCGGAGAGGCAGCCAACGATCATCATGAGCCACGGCTGGGGCGGAACTGCATCGGCATTGCGGCCGGATGCGATCATCTTCGCGCGAGCCGGATATCTGGTGATCGCGTTCGACTATCGAGGCTGGGGGAACAGCGACTCACGTGTGATCGCAGTCGGCAAGCCGGAGTTGAAAGACGGCAAGTTGATCGCCGAGGTCAAGCCCGTTCGCGAGGTTGTCGATCCGATCGACCAGACGACCGATATCCTCAACGCGATTCACTGGGCTGCCAGCGACAAGCAGTGCGATCCCGAACGGATCGGCATTGGGGGTTCATCATTCTCCGGTGGTCACGTCGTCTACGTTGCGGCTCGCGATCCGCGTGTGAAGGCGTTCGTCAGCCAGGTCGGTTCGATGGATGGCCGCTGGGCCGTCGAGAGCGCACCAATGCGACGCTACACCTTCAGCCAGGGTGCCGCTCGCACGCGCGGCACAATCGGCTATCCCAAACCCGGAGAAAAATTCGGCTCGATGACTGGAGCACCGGGCATCGAGAAGCTCATCGGCTACGCTCCGATCGAAGACATCGGTCGCTGCGGGAAGTGCGCCAAGCTGTTCCTGATCGCCGAAAACGAAGAACTCTTCGACAATAAAGACCACGCGATCCTGGCTCACGAGCGTGCGACCGGAGTCAAAAAGCTCGTGACCGTCAAAGGGATCAAGCACCACGGCATCTATAACGAAGCTCGCGACCAAGCTCAGAAAGAGACGGTTGCTTGGTTCGATGAGCACCTGAAGCAGTCCAAGTCGCTCCTTCAAGGCCAGGTCGATGCAGGAGAGATCGAGGGAGCGTCTCACCTGGTCGTGCAAAGCGGAAGGAGGGTCCGCCTGGAGGTCGCCGGAGTTAGCGACGTTGACGACAAGACTCCGTTCCGGGCGGACACGATCGTGCGCATCTATATCCATGAGCAAACCGATCACTTCTGTTGCCGCCATGACGTTGTATGAGCGGGGCCTGTTCAAGCTCGACGATCCCGTCTCCAAGTATCTGCCCGCATTCGAGACAACGACCGTGCTTGGGACGAACGGAGACTCAGACAAATCTATTCCGCCCCAACGTCCGATCACGGTTCGCGACGTGTTTCGTCATACGACGGGCTACAGCTACGGTGGTGAACCAAGCGTCTTCAAGTCCTACGAAAAAGAGGGCCTGCGATATTGGGGTCCGGCCGACATGTTTCCGCCGAAGATGACCGTCGCGAGGGCGGCCAATGCGCTGGCTCGTGTTCCCGCGTTGCATCATCCCGGCGAGCGATTCACCTACGGGTACAGCACCGATCTCCTCGGACGGCTGATCGAAGTCTGGTCAGGCAAGCCGCTCGACCAATATCTGCAACAAGCGGTCTTCGGCCCGTTGGAAATGGTCGATGCCGGATTCTCGATTCCGCAGGAGAAGCGAGTCCGTTTTGCATCGTGTCGAATGGAAGAACGGTCGTCTTGGACAAGGCCTCGACCAGCCCATTCAATGACGGTTTTGAGTTCTTGTCGGGCGGTGGGGGATTGGTTTCGACGATTCAGGACTTTTCCAACTTCTGTCAAATGCTGGTTGATGAAGGCCGGTTCCGGGGGAGGCCGTTCCTCCAGCAAGACACGCTCAAGCTGATGTTTGAAGACCAATTGAATGGTGTTGCCGGACCGTTTCGGTTTGGACTGGGCTTCGCGATCGGCGAGGTCAGCCTTGGTTCGGGCAATCGTCAACGGAAAGCGACTCAATACTCGTGGGGTGGTTATGCCGGCACCGACTTTCGCATCGTTCCCCAAGAAAGACTATTCCAAGTTTTCATGCGTCAACGGGTTCCTGCGTCGCATGACTTTTCCAACAAGTTGTTTGAGCTCGTCCATGAGGGCGTGGAGTAAGGCCGCTCAGACGATCGTACAGCGGTGCCGACTGAGGAGGTGATTTGCCTGCGAGTGTTCCCATTCAATCAGGGAAGCCGTCTCAGCTCTTTACTTGGGCGGGCGATTGCGGGCCGATGTCGAATCGCCAGAGATGTTGCGCCGATCGTCCACACGCTCGAACCGCGCGCCGTCCCGTGGTCCGTATTCCTGTTGCTCGACATTTCGCTGAGCGTCGGCCTGCTGTTCGGTGTCTACCCCGCTCGAAAGGCTGCTCGCAGGGACCCCATCGAAGGCCTGCGACATGAATAGCGAGTCAGGCAGGAAGGCCGTGCTCGCGGCCCGATTGGGAAAGCGGTGCGGAACGGACCATATTGAGCAGCGAACCAGAATCAGTCCACACTCTGACCAAGAGCAACCCAATGAAACCGATCCTCGTCTTTCTCACGTTGGTTCTCGCCATCGTCGGTCCAATCAATGACAGTTGGGGCGGCGACATCGCAACGGCGGCGATTGCACATCTCGCACACAGCACGCCCGAGGAGTTTCGTTTCACCAGCACGGATTTCAATAGCTATGTCACCGTCAGCACGGCGACTGGCACTCCGCAGCGCCGGCAAGGATTCATGGCCGCGAGCAACGATCCGGGACTTGGCATCGCGCCACGAATGGACGTGCTCGGCAAACGAGTCGTGGAGGTCGCGTGATCACGGCACGCTCCGCCAGCCACCAGTAAACCCACGTCTTTGAATCGGTCGTCCCTGAGGAATTGGAAGACAACGACTCCCGACCCCGTCGATTTCTCTCACAGTTGCGGCACATTGTATCCAAGATACAATAATTTCCCGATTGCGCAGTTTTGTTGACGATGTTGCCTGGGGTTCACCAGCCGGATGGTGGTTTGGAGAGTGCAACGATGATTGTTCAAACGATTGCCGAGCAAGTTGGCGACACGCTGCGCGCAGAGTTGCTGGCGGGCGAACATGGTGTGGGGGTGCCGTTGCGTGAGGAAGAACTCGCGGCGCGGTTTGGTGTGAGTCGCCATCCGATTCGCAAGGTTCTCCAGCAGTTGACGATCGAAGGACTGCTGAAATCCAAGCCGAACTGCGGCGTGGTCGTGGCGGATTCCACCTCGGAACATATTCCAGGTTTGCTGACGCCGATGCGGCAACAACTGGAGTTGTATGCCCTCGGACGGGCCTTACCGAAGCTGACTGCGGTGCATCGAGCGGAATGGGAGCGGGGACTTACGAAGATGCGTCATGCGGCGGACGATCAGAATCAGCAGGAGGTGCTTCGTCAAGATGCCGCGTTTCATCAGATGATTCTGACCGCCGCCGAACTGACGGAGTTCCTGCCCGTCTGGCAGGGGATCTTCAGCCGAATGCGGGACTACCACGAGCAGGGGAACTCCCAATTGGATGACCTGCAAGCCATCGTGCATGTGCATGAGGGATTGCTGAAGAGCTTTTTCAGTGGCGATGAAAAGCAAGCAGCGACCGATTTGAGATCGCATCTTGAGAACGGCGAGTTCAACCAACGACTTCTGCGGCAATGGCGTCGGCGAGCGGCAAATCAACGAGGGGCACACTGATGAGCATCACGACAATCAGCAACCAGTATTCGACGACACCGCGACTCTGCTCCCCGATTTGGGCACGAGCGATCGCGATGTTGGTCGCAGCCGGTTGGCTGTGTGACGCGGGTGCTTTGACATCGCCGGTGCGGGCCGATGACAGCGCGGCGACGCAGCACTTTGAGAAACGAGTGCGACCGTTGTTAATCGCACAGTGCGTGAAGTGCCACGGTGCTGAGAAGGCTGAATCGGGATTGCGGCTCGATCAGGGAGCCGGGATCGAGCGCGGTGGCGACTCCGGTGCAGTGATCCGGGCGGGGAAACCGGACGAGAGCCTATTGATTCAGGCAGTGCGGCAGACGGGTGAGTTGAAGATGCCACCGGGCAAGAAACTCTCGGATGCAGAGATTCGCGATCTGGAAACGTGGGTGCGAAACGGAGCCAAGTGGCCGACCGACTCGAACGCGGGGAAGCGCGATTCGCGTTCGTTGATCGAACAGGCCAAGGCGACGCTCGACAAGAGAAATGCGGACATGAAGGTTCGAGCGAAGGTGGACAGGACCGGTGATCGCCTCCCGGTGGAAACGAAAACAACTCGGTTTCCGCCATCCCTGCGTGACGTTGTCGAACTCTGGCTGTCCGCCAACACATTGACGTTGGCCGACCACGAGCCGGTCACGATTTGGCCAGACGTGAGTGGTCATGAGCGTCACGCGACGCCGACCGTGGGTCGTGCCGGAGGAACGGGCACGGCTCCGTTGTTCTTCGGACGCAGTGATGTCAGCGGGCGGGCGGCAGTGCGGTTTCAGCGAGACAACGGGCTGGCGACTCCGGGAGACAAGCCGCTGCCGATCACGGGCGATGCCAGTTACTCGATGTTGATCGTTGCGACGCTGCGACAGCGGTTCGAGGGCTATCCGTATGACGGCCTGTTGGGGTTTGGTGAGCCTGCCTCGCCGAGCAATCCCGGACGCCCGCGCGCGGGGTTGCTGCACGTCGATCGCACCGGCGGCGGTTGGCGACTGAGTCATGCGGGCGGTTGGAACCATGATGCGCTGTTGCCTCACGATTCGCTCCGCCCGTGGCATGATCGACCGCTTTCGCTGGTCGTCGTCAAGCGGCCCGGCCCGATGCGAAGCTCGACGAAGTTCTTCGTCAATGGCGAGCCGCTCGCGCTGCCGATCACGGGTTCGGACACGATCCCCGACATCACGCCACGTGCGGACATGGGCGCGTTCATCGGACACGTCATGCCGTGGTGGAACGGCATCGTCGGCGATGTCGCAGAGGTCGCGATCTTCAGTCGGTCACTGAGCGATGCGGAAGTTGCGGCTGTCTGTGAGTCATCGCGTAGCCACGCTCGCCAGAGCGTGGGCGGTCAACACGACGTTGTCGCGCCGGGGCAAACCCACGTTCTGGCGAACGTGGCTACTAAGAGTGAAAGTCACGACGCACTGTGGGCCTTTCGTCCGGTGCGAGTTCTCGAACCTCCGAGCGTGACGCGCGGCGACTGGCCGAAGACTGGTGTTGATCACTTCGTGATGAGCAAGCTCGAAGGGCGCGGACTCACGCCAGCACCGCCAGCCGACCGTCGAACGCTGATTCGTCGCGCGTACTTTGATCTGCTCGGCCTGCCACCGAGTCCCGAACAAGTCGAGTCGTTTGCGAACGATCCGGGGAACGACCGTGAAGTCTTATCGAGGCTTGTCGAGCAACTGCTGGCATCGCCTCAGTACGGTGAGCGATGGGGGCGGCACTGGCTGGACGTGGCAAGGTACGCCGACAGCGGCGGGTATGAGACCGACATCTATTTCAAGAATGCGTGGCGATATCGCGACTATGTCCTCAAGTCGTTCAACGACGACAAGCCCTACGACGTGTTCGTGCAGGAGCAGCTTGCGGGTGATGAACTCTGGCCGGGCAATCTCAATCTGGAAGGCAAACTGCTGCTGCCGGAGTCTCAGCGCCGCAAGCTGGAGGCGCGGATGGGAACGGGGCTGTTCGCACTCGGCCCGCAGATTCACGAGTCGAACATGGACGCGGGGCTGATCGCGTATGAAAAACTGACCGACTGGGTTGATACGGCGGGTGCGGCGTTTCTCGGACTGACGGTCGGTTGCGCGCGGTGTCACGATCACAAGTTTGATCCGATCTCGCAGCGCGATTACTTTGCTCTGCAAGCCGCGTTCGCGCCCAGCGGCGAGTTCGACGAACCGATCATCACGCCGATGGAGCAGACCGACTTCAAGCAGCATTACCCGCGCATCATTGCCGTCGATGAAGCCCGCCGGGCGATTCGACTCTTCGAGCAATCGTTTGCAGGACGGGCAGCCAACGCCGACGAACAAACGAAACTGAGCACGCTGCGGAATGCGCTGGCTCAAACGGTGCTCGACATGCCGGGCGGGGCGACATCAACGCCGACGACTCCCTGGGACGGAATCATGGAGGTGCCGACCGCGACGACGCTGGCTCGACTGCGTCTCGGTTTGATCCCGACCGTGCGGTTGCTCAATCGCGGGGAACTCAGTCGCCCGCGCGAAGAAGTCTCGGCAGCGATCCCCGAACTGCTCGCGTTCGTGACAGACACGAAGCAACCGTTGCCGAGTCCCGACGGCAGCCGCGCAGGACTCGCTCGCTGGCTGACGCGACCCGATCACCCGCTGACGGCCCGCGTGATGGTCAATCGCCTCTGGCAGGGACACTTCGGCGAGGGGCTCGTCCGCACGCCGAACGATTTCGGCAAGATGGGAGCACAGCCGACGCATCCGGAATTGCTCGATTGGCTCGCGGGTCAGTTCGTGCGGCGCGGCTGGAGCGTCAAGGAGATGCACCGCCTGATCCTCAACTCCGCGACGTGGCAGATGTCATCATTGGCCACAGACCCGCGCGCCGTCGAAGCTGATCCCGACAACACGCTGCTCACGCGGATGAACCGCCGCCGTCTCGAATCGGAGGCGCTGTGGGACGCGGTTCACTCGGCGTCGGGAAGCTTGAATCTCAAAGCGGGTGGGCGACCTGTGATGCCAGCGCTGGAAGCGGACGAGCTGGCCGCGATTCGCGACAAGTATCACTGGGTCGTCACAGCCGATGTGACCGAACATTCGCGGCGCGGTCTCTACATGATGTCGCGGCGCAATTTTCGGATGCCGATCTTCGATGTCTTCGACAGCCCGCCGAATGCGGTGAGTACCGGTCGCCGCGATTCCACGACCGTCGCGCCGCAAGCTCTGTGGACGCTCAACAATCGGCGCGTCTTCCGCCTAGCCGAGCTGTTCGCGGCGCGGTTGACTCGCGAAGCGGGCGAAGACCCCGCCGCTCAAGTCGATCGCGCCTGGCAGATCGTCGTCGCTCGGCGTCCCACCGAGGCCGAACGGGCCGAGTCGCGGGCATTGCTCGACTCGCTCGCCGTGGCTTCGTCGCGCCCGGCCGCGCTCACGACCTTCTGCCTGGCCATGTTCAATCTGAATGAATTCTTGTACGTCGAATAGGAAGCACGCCATGCACCATCAGGCCATCAATCGCAATGCCTGCCGCAACATCGAATCAGCGCTTACCCGCCGAGATTGGTTGACGCGCGCGGGAGGTGGGTTCGGAGCCGTCGCTCTCGGTTCGCTGATGAACCGAGAGAGCCAAGCTGCGGACAACGCACAATCGCGTGCTCCGCATTTCGAGCCGCGAGCCAAAGCCGTGATCTCGCTGTTTATGCAGGGAGGACCGAGTCAGGTCGATACGTTCGATCCCAAGCCGGAACTCGAACGGCTGCGAGGTCAGCCGGTGCCAGCCAGCTTCGCCGCCGAAGGACTACAACTTCAGTTCATGTCCGCCACAGGAGCGGCTTTGATGCCATCGCCGTTCAAGTTTGAAAAACATGGTGAGAGCGGACTGCCGGTGTCCGAGATTTTTGCCAAGACCGCTCAACACGCGGATCGACTGGCCGTGATTCGGTCGTGCCATCATGAGTCGTTCATTCACGGCCCGGCGCTCAGCCTGATGCACACCGGTTCGCTGTTGCTCGGACATCCGAGCGTCGGCGCTTGGGTCGTCTACGGCCTGGGCTGCGAAAGTGACAACCTTCCGGCGTATGTCGTGATGAGCGACAACGACGTGGTGCGCAACGGCGTGGTTTCCTATGGAGCCGGATTTCTTCCCGCCGTACATCAGGGAACCGTCCTGCGAACCGAGGGCGCACCGATTCAGGATCTGACGCTGCCGTCGCAACTCTCCGCTGGACATCAACGCGCGGTTTTGGATCAGCTCGCGTCGTGGAACAAGCGACATGCGGTCGCTCGCCCCGATGACTCCAGGCTCGAAGCACGGATCGCCAATTACGAGCTCGCGTTTCGGATGCAATCGGCCGCACCGGATCTGGTCGATCTGGCTGGTGAGACTGCCACCACGCGCGGCCTGTACGGACTCGACACGCCTCCCACAGAACGTTTCGGCCGCATGTGCCTGCTCGCGCGGCGGATGGTCGAACGCGGTGTGAGGTATGTCCAACTCTTCTGCTCCGACTGGGACGGCCACGGCGACTGCGCGACCGGCCATCGCAACGTCGCCGCCGCGATCGACCAGCCCATCGCCGGCCTGCTGACCGATCTGGCACAGCGCGGGCTGCTCGACACGACGCTCGTCACCTGGGCCGGTGAATTCGGGCGCACACCCGTCATGCAGGGCAACCAGGGCCGCGATCACAATCCCTACGGCTACTCGACCTGGCTAGCGGGCGGCGGCATCAAGGGGGGCAAAGTCATCGGCGCGACCGACGAACTGGGTTTCCGCGCGGTCGAAGACAAAGTCCACGTCCACGACCTGCACGCCACGATGCTCACCCTGCTGGGACTCGACCACGAAAAGCTGACCTACCTGTTCGAAGGCCGCAACCGCCGACTGACGGATATCGGCGGATACAATGACCTCGCTACGAGAATCTCTTGATCGGTAAGGTTCAATCGACAACGCCTCAATGTCGGCGGGGATATGCAACACATGCTTGATGAGATGAAACGACTGGTCGCGATTTTCACCTTGGTGGTCGTTCTGAGCGCGCGCGCTCATGGTGAACCACCGGAGGTGCTGGTGTTGATGCACGAGCCGGGGCGGGTTGAACGGTATGACCTTGAAAGCGGGGCGCATCGGGGGACGTTGCTGAGCGGGTTGCCGCCGGCGAATGTCATCTTGTTGGATGCCGAGGGGCGGTTGCTGATCTCGACGGGGTTGCCGGGTGGTGCCGGGACCGTGCTGCGGTTTGATCCGCGCGGCAACGGCCGGATCGAGTCGCTGATCGAGATTCCCGAGGGCTATGGCGGGCGGTTGTTTCGCGCGACGGGAATGGCGTGGCTCGGCAACGATTTGCTGGTTGCGAGTCAGGGGGATGGCAAAGTCAAGCGGTACGCTTACTCGTCCGGAGAGTGGCAGGCGGACATCGCGCTCGCGTCGCCGGGAGGCATGACGCAAATCGCGGTGAATGGCGGGCGGCTGTTCATCACGGACTTTGTGGCTCAGGCGTTGCGACGAGGTTCAGAGAAGCTCGACGGCGCGATGAGTGAAGTCTGGGCGCAACATGCCGGGCAGTCGCCGTGGGGTCTGGTGTTTGACGACAAGGGCCATGCGTTTTGGAGTACGTCGGGCAATCGCGTTCTGCGTTCGGATGGCAAAGAGACCGTCGAGTGGGCGAGCGCGGCGGGAGGACTGAACACGCCGGTTGGTCTGGGGCTGGGACCGGACGGGCTGCTCTATGTGGCGAATCTGCATGGGTCCGTGAGTTTGTGGAAGACGGATGCTCCCAACGGGGGGCCGCCGATCCGCGTGATCGCCGGGCCGGAAGTGAAGACTCCGATCAGCTTCGCGTTTACCAGGCAGCCTCTGGCCACGAACGAGTTCGTCTTCTCGCCGCCCGCTGATGCGAAACGGATGTCGGCTGAGAAGCTGGCGTTTTTTGAATCCAAGATCCGACCGCTGCTGCATGCGCGCTGCATCGAGTGTCACGGGGACGAGGCTCAGGAGGGCAAGCTGCGACTCGACTCGCGGCATGGCTGGGAACAGGGGGGCGATTCAGGGCCAGCCATCGCGCCGGGCAAACCGGAAGCCAGTCTGCTGATCAAGGCGGTGCAGTATGCGGACAAAGATTTGAAGATGCCGCCCGAGAAGTCGTTGTCCGCGGAGGAAGTCTCGCTGCTGGTCGAGTGGGTGCGGCAGGGAGCGCTGGACCCTCGGCTGGATGCGCGCGCTGCGTCCGCACAGCCGGAGAGCAACGACTGGGCCGAGGAGTTTCAGCGGCGACTCGATTGGTGGAGCCTCAAGCCGCTGGCCAATTCGGAGCCGCCGGTCGTGGCCGAAGAGCGGTGGTCGCGGAGACCGGTCGATCGTTTCATTCATGCCGGACTGAGCGCCACGGGTTTACAGCCCGCCCCAGTCGCTGAGCCGGAAGTGTTGCTCCGTCGGCTGTCCGTCGTGCTCACGGGCCTGCCACCGACGCCCGCTCAACGAGCGAGGTTTCTGCAACAGTGGTCCGTCAACTCGACCACCGCCTATGAAATGCTGGTCGAGGAACTGCTCAACTCGCCGCACTTCGGGGAACGTTTCGCTCGCCACTGGATGGACGCGGTGCGATACACCGACACCTATGGCTACGAGTGGGACGTGCCCGCGAAGGGAGCCTTTGAGTATCGCGACTACCTCATTCGGGCGTTCAACGGCGATGTCGGCTTCGACACGTTTCTGCGCGAGCAGTTGGCCGGTGATCTGGTGACTCCGCCGCGCGTGAATCCCGAACTGGGGATCAACGAGAGCATCATCGGTCCGATGTTCTATCACCTGGGGGAACATCGCCACGGGACCAGTCTGGCCTACAACGGCGTGCATCAAGAGATGGTCGGCAACAAGATCGATGCCTTCTCGAAAGTCTTTCTCGCCACGACGGTGGCCTGTGCCAAGTGCCACAATCACAAGTTGGAGGCGGTCTCGCAGCGAGACTACTACGCGCTGGGCGCGATGATCATGACGCCACGCTGGGTCAGCCGACCGGCAGATGCTCCGGGCAAGAATGACGCGGCGATTGCTCGGCTCAAAGAGCTGCGGCGGCTCATTCGCGACGACGTGGCGAAGCAATGGACGGTCGTCGAACTCCCGCCGTTCGCCTGGCGAACACCGCTCGACGTGCCCAATACGCCGCAGCCGACGCTCGATGACATCGGCTACCCGCTATCAAAACTGCTCAAAGCCGAAGCGAATATCGAGACAACTTGGACGGCACTGGCCAGCGAATGGGCCGCAACGAGAACGGCTCGTGTCAAAGCGAATGAAGCCTTTCAGCAGCTCGCCGATTTCTCACAACCGCAGATTCCCACGGGCTGGGTCACCGATGGCGACGGCCTGACACACGGTTGGGTTGATGACGCAACGCCGCTGATCGCCCTGGAAGGCGAGGCGGTCGTCGCGCGATTGCTGCCTCGCGGCTACCACACGCATGCGCTCTCTTCCAAACTGCCCGGCGCATTGCGCATGCCGCCGCAACACTTGGTCCCTCGGCAGTTCGTCAGCTTGCAACTGGCGGGGGGCGAGTTTGGCGGCTACTTGCAGATGGATGAGAACTCGATTCTGCATGAAGGCGTGGGCGTCCTGAACCAAGTCGCGCCGACGTGGCGCAGCTTCGGCGATACGGCGATGAAGGGAGGTGTCACGAAGGTCACGTTCGACTTTGTCACGTCGTCGCTCAACCCCAATTTCCCGGCCCGCGTCGGGATCGTGCCGGGGCTGGCCAACACCGACCACGGCTACGACAAACGGAGTTGGCTCAGCATCACGGGGATCGTGACGCACGATGCCGGAGGGACTCCGCAAGACACGCTGGATTCCTTCGCGTCGCTCTACGAAGGCCCGGCTCCCAAGTCGCTCGATGAAGCGAACGGGCGGATCACGGCTTGGTTTTCGTCTGCCGTCCAACGCTGGTGCGCAGGTCAGTCTCGACCCGGTGACCGACAGGCCATCGACTGGCTCCTCACGCACAAATTGCTGCCGAATCAAAGGAAGGTGGACAGTCCTCTCGCCGCACTGCTGGCCGAGTATCGTCGCGTCGAACAACAGATCGCTTTCCCGCGTGCCGTGAACAGCATGGATGAACGCGAATCGGCGAAGTCTGGCCTGTACCTGAACGTGCGAGGCAACTTCGATGCCTTGGGAGAACTGGTGCAGCCGGACTTCTTGCAGATGTTCGCGGGCCGCAACTCGGTGGCGCAGAGCACCGGCAGCGGGCGGCTGGAATTGGCCGAGTCGCTCCTCCATCCCGAGCATCCGCTGACCTCGCGAGTCTATGTGAACCGCGTCTGGCAATGGGTTTTCGGAGCGGGACTTGTCACCACGCCGGATGACTTCGGGCGACTGGGCGACAAGCCCTCGCATCCGGAGTTGCTCGACTGGCTGGCTCGCGACTTCATTCGTCAGGGCTGGTCCACCAAACAGCTCGTCCGGCAACTGGTCCTCAGTGAGACGTTCAAGCAGTCGGGTGTTGTCAGCGAGGCCGCCAAGCAACGCGATCCGGCGAATCGGCGACTCCATCACTATCCGACTCGTCGTATGGAGGCGGAGGCGATTCGCGATGCCATGCTGTCCGTCTCAGGGCGGTTGGACGCGAAGCTCTATGGTCGCCCCATCAACCCGTCTCGCCCCGTGGAAGATGCCGCCAAGCGATTGTTCTCCGGGCCACTGGATGGAGACGGACGACGATCGCTGTATCTGACGATGTCGATCATGGCACCCCCGAAGTTCCTGATGACATTTGATCTGCCCGACCTGCGACTCCCCAGCGGTCAGCGGAATGTGACCAACGTGCCGACCCAGGCGCTGCTGTTGCTGAACGATCCGCTCGTCGATTCGCTCGCACGTCATTGGGCGGCAAGTCTCATCAAGTCACCGCATGCCGCTCCTGCGGAGCGCCTCGATAGCATGTTCGTCACGGCGTTCGGTCGCACTCCGACGGAGTCGGAAACGGTCCGTTGGACGGCCTTGCTCCAGAGCGTCGCCACGCTGCCCGATGTCATGGCGGACGAAGCCGCGTGGGCTCAATTGGCTCACACAATCTTCAACGCTCAGGAGTTCATTTATTACCGGTAAACCTCGCAGCCCGTCCCCACCGACCTCGCGTCGGTGGAACGATGATTGAGCACTAACACGACGTGGTTTGAATGTCTTCGCCCCCGCCGAGCTTGTCTCGGTGGAGCGCATGATTTTCACTCGCTCCGCTAGTTGGCAATCATGGCTCCACCGAGACAAGCTCGGCGGGGGCCGGTCTCCGTAGATCGTTGTTTTAGCTGTCAATCATGGCTTCCACCGACGCGAGGTCGGTGGGGAGCAAACTCACAACTTCAATTCTTCAACAGACCAATCAGGAAGATTCCCATGCCCCCTCAATCTCACGTTTGCCCCGGTCGCATCGCGCCGTCATTGACACGGCGCGGGTTCCTGCAACAGGCCTCCGCTGGCTTCGGCTGGCTGGCGTTGCAGGGACTGTGTTCCGGGCCAGCCGTCGCCGCCCCGCTGTTCCGACCCAAGGCGAAGAACGTCATCTTCTGCTTCATGGACGGAGGTCCAAGTCACGTCGATACGTTCGACTATAAACCGATGCTCAAGAAGCATCAGGGGCAGCCCATCGGCTCAAACTGGATCAACAAGCGATCGGATAACGGGGCGGGTCGAGTCTGGTTGGGTTGTCCGTGGGAGTTCCAGCAGCGTGGCGACAGCGGCCTGTGGGTGAGCGACCTGTTTCCGCATCTGGCCAACGTCGCCGATCAGCTCTGCGTGGTCCGGTCCATGATCGGTGAACTGCCGCTGCACGGTCAGTCGAATCTGCTGCTGCATACCGGTCGCGTCGGGGGACAGGCTCCCAGTCTCGGAGCCTGGATTTCTTACGGCCTCGGGACCGAGAACGCGAATCTTCCGGCTTATGTGCTGCTGAACAACGATTGGGTGCCGAATGGCGGACTGGAAAACTTCGGCAGTTCGTTCCTGCCCGCCAGTCATCAGGCCACCACGATGCGGGCCAAGGGCACGGCCGTCGATAACATCGCACCACGCGACACCGCGGCGCTGCAACGGCAGAAGCTCTCGTTGCTGGCCGAGGGAAACGCGGCCTTCGGCGCACAGACATCCGATCCGCAGGCCATCGAAGCGGCCATCGCGAACTATGAAACCGCCTTCCGAATGCAGAGTGCGGTCCCCGATCTCGCGGACATCAGCCGTGAGCCGGAACACATTCAGAAGTTGTACGGCGTCGATTCGACCGACGAGCATCAGCGGTTCTATGCGACTCAAGCCCTGCGCGCACGGCGACTCGTTGAGGCCGGTGTCCGATTCGTCGAGATCACCTGCCCCAGCTTCGACGGCAACAACTCGCCGTGGGATCAGCACACGCATCTCAAAGCCAACCATGAAAAGAACGCCCGCGTCACGGAACAATCCGTCGCGGCTTTGATCGCCGACCTGCACCAGCGCGGCCTGCTCGATGAAACCATCGTGTTGTGGGCCGGCGAAATGGGCCGCACCCCGGCCGTCGGAGCCATCAACGACACGACCGGTCGCGACCACCACGTCAGCGGCTACACCATCTTCATGGCGGGCGGCGGCTTCAAAGGCGGAATGACCTACGGCGAGACAGACGAGTTCGGGACGAACGCCATTCTCAATCCACTCACCGTCCACGACCTGCATGCCACGATCCTGCACCAACTGGGACTCAACCACGAACGCCTCACGTTCCGCTACGGCGGCCGCGACCACCGCCTGACCGACGTGCATGGACATGTCGTAAAGGACATTCTTGCGTAACAAACGACACTCGGCCTCGTCGCCTCCCCTCCATCCCTTCGTTTTGTTGAGACAACGATGAATCCAATCATCCGGCAGGCGGCACTCTGTTTGGGCCTGTTGTTCAGTGCGGCCTACGCGGACGAAGGTATCTCCCAAGGCTCCTTGAAACAGGATGCCGAAGCCACGCCCTTGAACCCGGACTTCACCACGGTTGTCGTCAAGGAAGGAGGACTGTGGCCGCAGATTCAAGTCGCACCGGACGGCACGCTACTCGCGCTGGGCTACAGTGCGCCGAGTCACACGACGCTGCCGGGGGATGTCGATTGCTGGGCGAGTGAGGACGGCGGAAGGTCGTGGAGCAAACGCGGCACGGCGGCTCCGCGACCGAATGCCGATGCGAATTATTGCCACTGGGCGTCGGGCTTCACGGCGAAGAACGAGCTGCTGGTCGTCGCCAGCGGCATGGACGATGCCGCGAACAAGCTCGGACTGCGGAAGCCGAATGCGGTCCGCGTCTTTCGCTCGGCGGACTTCGGCAAGACATGGAACCCGTCGGGATCATTTCCCACTGCGTTGCCCGGCGGACTGAAGCCGTATCCGTTCGGCAACATCGTTCGCGGACGCGACAGCAGCTTGCGAACGCTCGTTTATTCCGTCGATGAGCAGCAGGCCAACATCGAATCGACCTGGATGCTGACCAGCCGCGACGACGGTCAGTCTTGGGGCGAGCCGATCAAAGTCGCCGAGGGGATCAACGAGAGCGTTCTGATGCCACTCCCGAATGCTGGCTGGCTCTGTGTAGCTCGGACCTCTAACAAGCCCGCCCCCGACCTCGGTCAAGAACTGCGGCAGTTCCGCTCGACCGATGATGGCAAGACATGGGCCGACGAAGGACTCATTGCCGGCTATCACAAACACCCGCCGCACCTGTTGCGACTCCGCGACAATCGTCTCGTACTCACTTACGGCAACCGCCGCGACGGCAGCCTCGAAACGCGACTGAGTTCCAATGAAGGCCAGTCGTGGAGTACGCCGCAGAAGCTCTACACGCCTGGTCCCGGCGACATGGGTTATCCGAGTACGGCGCAGCTTCCCAATGGCAAGCTCGTCACCGTTTTCTACGCCATCAAATCGCCCCTGCACGATGGCTATCACATGGGTGCCATCGGCTGGGGCGCACCAACCGGAACCAGCACGGCCCCCTGAATCGCGAGACAGTCATCACTGGTGCTGCTCGTCGCCATCGATCGTTAGACCTCACGCGGCCACAAATGAGCTATTAGCCGGAACGCGCTAGCGTCCGGTTCGAGCACGTAAGCCCCGCTCGAACCGGACGCTAGCGCGTTCCGGCTGATGAGTTCGAAAATGTCTCACTTCGGGCCGCGTGAGGAATATCCGAAGCTCATCCACTTCATTCGTGCGGCTCAGGATGATCTGAAGCAGCAGGGCTTCGAGAGCAGCCTCGAAGGGATCTTCTGGCACACCGGCGAGAACGACACCTGCTTCGAGCCGTACTCACAGAACAACGCCAAGTGGATGAAGCAGTTGATCGACCAAACGCGAGCGGACCTCCAGCAACCCGATCTCGCCTGGTTCATCTCCGAGCAACACAAGCACGCGCCGTGGCGCAACATCGACCCAGTCAACGCCGCGCTCAACGAGATGGCTCGCACCGATCCGCGTATCACGATCATCAAAACGTCCGAGTTGCCTCACTCACGACTGCATTTCGGAACGAAGGGGACGCTCTTGCTGGGCGAAGAAATGGCCGACGCGTACCTAAGAAAGCGATAGTGTTGCGTCACGGCAGGGAATGACGGATGAATACATCAGCCGGAACGCGCTCGCGTCCGGTTGGGTCGTTGTCCAAAACCGGACGCGAGCGCGTTCCGGCTGATGTGGAATTCGGACACGCTTTTTCATTCAACTCGAAAGGGAATCCTTGATGTCGTCTGCTGATGTTTTTCGTGGCTGCATGCCGGCGCTGATGACGCCGTGCTTTCCGGATCGCTCAGTGAACTATGAGGCGCTCGTCCGCAAGGCGCGGGAACTGATCGACACCGGAATGCGGGCCGTGGTGTATTGCGGGTCGATGGGGGACTGGCCGCTGCTCACCGATCAGCAGCGGCAAGAGGGAGTGCGGCGGCTGGTCGAGGCGGGTGTGCCGGTCGTGGTCGGCACCGGGGCACAGAACCCGCGACTCGCGGCGGAACATGCGGCTCACGCCAAATCGGTGGGTGCGGCGGGGCTGATGCTGATCCCGCGCTTGCTGTCGCGAGGCAGTTCGGCGTCGGCTCAGCGGGCTCACTTCTCCGCGGTCTTGAAAGCGGGCGGCGATCTGCCGGCGGTGATCTACAACAGCCCCTACTACGGCTTTCAGACCAAGGCCGACTTGTTCATGCAGTTGCGGAGCGAGCATCGCAATCTGGTCGGCTTCAAAGAATTCGGCGGAGCGGAATCGCTGAGTTACGCCGCCGAATTCATCACGAGCGGCGATCCCGATCTCGCGCTGATGGTCGGCGTGGATACTCAAGTCTTTCACGGCTTCGTGCGCTGCGGAGCGGTGGGAGCCATCACGGGCATCGGTAACGCGCTGCCGAAGCCGGTCCTGCGACTGATCGCCTTGTGCGAGCAAGCCGCTGCCGGAGACGCCACCGCACGACGACACGCGCTGGAACTCGAAGAGGCGCTGCTCGTCCTTTCGACGTTTGACGAAGGGCCGGACTTGGTGCTCTTCTACAAGTACCTCCTAGTCTTGGAGGGCAACGCCGAGTACGAGCTGCACTTCAACGAGTCGGATGCACTCAGCCCGTCTCAGCGCGAGTTCGCCCGGCAACAATGGCAACTTTTCAAGAACTGGTGGAGCACATGGTCGGGAGCAGGCAATTGAACGAAGTGAGTTCCGGAATTCGCGTGGTGGATTCGCATACCGAAGGGGAGCCGACTCGCGTCGTATTGAGCGGCGGGCCGGATCTTGGCACAGGGTCGTTGCGCGAACGCTTGCAGCGATTCCGTGAAACGGCCGATGACTTTCGCCGCGCGGTGATCTTGGAGCCGCGCGGGTCGGAGGCGTTGGTCGGAGCGTTGCTGTGCGAGCCGGTGGACGCGACTTGCGCGGCGGGCGTCATCTACTTCAACAATGCCGGTTATCTCGGCATGTGTGGACACGGCACGATCGGCGTCGCCGTGACGCTCGCGTACTTGGGCCGGATCGGGATCGGGACGCATCGGTTGGAGACGCCGGTCGGCGTTGTCGAAGTGAAGCTGCACTCGGCGAATGAAGTCGCCATCGAGAACGTGCCGAGCTATCGGTCTCGCTCGAAGGTCGCTGTCGAGGTCGAGTCGCTCGGCACGGTGGTCGGCGACATTGCCTGGGGCGGGAACTGGTTCTTTCTCGTCGAGAAGTCGCCGTTCGACCTGACCGCTGACAACATCCGCCCGCTCAACGATGCCGCTCATGCAGTGCGGATGGCCTTGCGACATCAGCAGATCACCGGAGGCGACGGTGCGGAGATCGACCATGTCGAGTTCTTCGGCCCGGCTCAGTCAGCCGACGGGCACAGTCGCAACTTTGTGTATTGCCCCGGCGGAGCCTTCGATCGGTCGCCGTGCGGAACAGGCACCAGCGCGAAGCTCGCCTGCTTGGCGGCCGATGGCAAACTCAAGCCGGGTGAATTGTGGATTCAAGAGAGCATCATCGGCAGTCGTTTTACAGGCTCGTATCGCGAGGACTCGGCCGGGCGAATCATCCCGACTGTCTCGGGGCACGCTTACGTCTGCGCTGAGGCGACGCTGGTTCAACAACCGGATGATCCCTTTCGCAACGGCATCGCTATCGGGAACGCCTCGTGACCTCGACGGCAAAGCCCCGAACGACACGTCGATCCGTCCCGACTTGCTCAATGCCAGTGGGTCGCAGCTGCTCAAGGAACGCGGAGTGACCTTCATCGAGCATTGCCAGTTGCAGCGCTTCGAGAAGTCGAAGTGGCGCGTCGTGCAACGCGCCACTTCGCAGGGGACTCTGCCAGCGGACGGCATCGTGATCGCGACCGATCCGTGGAGTTCTCGCCTCACTTCTGATCTCGAATGCCCGATCCGGATCAAGCAAGGCAAGGCATACTCCGTGACGATGTCGCGGCCCGCCCCGTGTCCTCGCCATCCCAAGACGCTTCGACAACCTTACTGGCAACGATATATTGGCGGTCCCGCCACAGATGACGGAAAGAGGCATTTCAACATCGACTTTTCTTACGGTGGTGGTCTTGATCCGAAACTCAGGCAAGCCATCGTCAACGTGATCCCCAAGCAGAAAAGTGCGAAGTCGGTTCGCTGACCGCAAACTGTAGTCTGGTCGCTCCGCCGACCGGAGTGATTTCCAGTCGAACGATGAAACGAAGAGCGTCCCGCCGACGGAGCGGCGGGACTACAGTAGCCGAAAATTCCAAAGCTCCGTCGAGCCGGAGCACTCCAAAAAAGGAACAGCCATGTCCCGACTTCACCCGCCATTCTGTGGCTCACCCGAACACGACCTCTCGCGACGAAGCTTTCTCGGGGCGAGCGGCCTCGCGGGAGCGACCGCGTTCGCGACGAACATGCGTGTGCTCGACTTGCTCAAGAATCCGTGCCTTGCGGGCGAACTGAAGCGACAGCAAAAAAGCGTGATCCTGCTGTGGCTCGGCGGTGGCGCGAGTCAGTTGGAGACGTGGGATCCGAAGCCGGGTCGGCCGACCGGCGGGCCGTTTCGTGCGATTCAGACCGACATCCCCGGCGTGCAGATCAGTGAGTTGCTGCCGAGGATGGCGCAGCGGCTGAAGACGACGGCTCTCATTCGTTCGCTGAACACGCGCAACGCCGACCACGGCGGCGGGACGCGATTGATGGAAACGGGCCGCGCGATGGAGCAGGCCATCGACTACCCGGACCTCGGCGCGCTGATCGCCCGTGAGTTGGGACGGGCCGACAGTCAGGTGCCCGACTACGTGTCGATGTACTCCGAGACGGAGGGCCGTCACAAGGGAGGCTCGGGATTCCTCGGGGCTCGTTACGCGCCGACGTTCCTGACCGAGAGCATGATCCCCCCCAACATCCACCGCCCCGATTCGATCAACGAGGTTGATCATCAGGAGCGGGCCGATCTCCAAAAACTGCTGGCCAAACGGTTCAGCGACAAACGGTACAACGCCTCGGTGGCCAGTCACGGCATGGCCTACGAGCGGGTCCGCGGCATCATGGCCAGTGAAAAACTGTTCGACATCGGGCAGGAGTCGCCGTCGGCGCGCGAGTTCTACGGGCCGACGCAGTTTCAGGAGCAGTGCCTGATCGCCAGACGCCTTGTCGAAGCGGGCGTGCCGTTCGTGAAGGTCGCCCGCGCCTGGTGGGACAGTCACGGTCAGAACTTTGAAACGCACCTCGAACTCTGTGCGGACCTCGATCAGGGAATGTCGGCGCTGCTCGACGATCTGAAGCAGCGCGGGTTGCTCGACACCACGCTCGTCATCACGCTGGCCGAGTTCGGACGCACGCCAAACATCAACGCCAGCCTCGGCCGCGATCACTTCGCAAGCGCCTGGAGTTGCTCGCTCTCCGGCTGCGGGATCAAGGGGGGCTCGGTTTACGGCAAGACCGATGCCGACGGCCATAAGGTCGAAGAGGGCGAGATGAAGTCTGGTGACCTGTTTGCCACGATCTTCACCGCGCTCGGCATCGACTACAAAAAGGAATACCACGTCGGAGCGAGGCCGATTCCGATCGTCGACTTCGGCTGCAAGCCGGTGATGGAAGTGCTGGCGTGATGGTCACGCAACTTTGACAGTGTCGCTCTTTCCGGTCCCCTCTCCCCCGTCTTCGGGGGGGACGGCTAGGGTGAGGGGGCCGAGGGGTAATCACGGCCTGCCAATCAGAGAAGACTTCCTCTCCGGAAAGACGCCTCCAATTCCAAATCGCTCGACTTTGAAAGCCCCCCTCACCCTAGCCCTCTCCTCGCAAAGCCGGGGCGAGGGGACAAGAGATTGAATCATGTCCACCGCCGATCCCACCAAGTTCAAGATCGCCAAATCCGCCCGCGTGCCGGGTATCTCGCTCTGCGTGGCGCTGGTCCCTCAGACGCAGCGGCTGCTCGTCGGAGGATCGGACTTCAAAGTCCGTGAGATCGACATGACGAGCGACAAGCCGCAGCCGATCGAGTTCACTGGCGAGGGACATCAGAGCTACGTGACCGGAGCCGCGCTCGCCGGTAACCAACTGGTGACGGGCAGCTACGATGGCCGTTTGATCTGGTGGGACATCGAACAGCGAACGCCCGTTCGCACAGTGGCCGCTCACGACAAATGGATTCGCAGCGTCGTGGCCTCACCCGACGGCAGGCTGATCGCCAGCGTGGCCGATGACATGCTGTGTAAGGTGTGGGAGGCCGCTTCCGGCAACCTGCTGCACACGCTCGTCGAGCACAAGCCGATGACGCCTCACCATTTCCCGTCGATGTTGTACGCGGTCGCGTTCTCGGCAGACGGTCAACTGCTGGCAACCGGCGACAAGGTCGGACATGTTGCGGTGTGGGATGTTGCCATCGGCAAGAAGGTCGGCGAAGTCGAAGCTCCGGTCCTCTACACGTGGGATCCCAAGCAGCGGCGTCACTCCATCGGCGGCATCCGCAGCGTCGCGTTCTCGCCCGACAATCGACTGCTCGCGGTGGGCGGCATCGGGACGATCGGCAACATCGATCACCTCGACGGTCCGTCGCGCATCGAAATCTTCGAGTGGCAGACGGGGAAGCGTGTCCATGAAATCTCGGACACGAAATTCAAGGGCCTCGTCGAACAGATTGCCTTTCCGCGCGAGGGCAACTGGTTTGTCTGCGGCGGCGGCGACAACGGCGGCTTCGTGTCGTTCTACGATGCGCAGACGGGCAAGATCCTCCACCAGGACAAAGTGCCGATGCACCTGCACAAGTTCGTGCTGAACGCTGAGCAGAACACGCTCTATGCGGCGGGTCACGATCAGATCGTCGCGGTTGAGTTCATTGCGTCCGGGCCGCCGACGCCGCCTGCTCCCGCCTTGCCCGAGGGATGAGTGGCTCCGCTGAACAGCAACCCACATGAAAAGGTGGTCCTGAAAGCCGAGACGATGCGTGTGCGGAGCGTCGAGATGTTTCACAAAGAACTGTGGATGTCGTTGGTGGCGTACAACCTGATCAGCGACTTTCGGCGCGAGGCGGCTCAACAGGCCGGAGTGGCGTCTCGGCGCTTGAGCTTCCAGCGCGTCTTGACGACGTTCAAGACGTTCTTGTTGACGAAGCTGTTCTCAACCGCCGCGACCTGCTCGACCGTGAACGTGCCGGGAGTCCCCGGTCGCGGCGCGTCGGACAACACTTCGAGAATCGCCTCGCGCAGGCGGTGCGGCTCCTGGCACTCTCACACGCACTGCGACTCCCACGCCTCCCGCCACCGCTGCCGCCACGCCCCGACCTGCTGCTGGTTGAGTTTCACTTCCCCGGCAATCTGCTGGTTGAGCAGCCCCTGAAACCCCAGCACCATGATCGCCGCCCGCTGCACCACAGCCCGCGATGGCGTCCGCGACAGACGGAGTTCCTCCCACACCGTCAACTGTTTCTCATTGACTCGAATCTTCGCCGCCGTCCCTGGCATCTGTCCGCCGCCCCACCTCACCATCAAGGTCTGGGTGATCTACGAAAAAGCCCGATTCGGTGAAATGCCTTTTCAGTGGTGCGGCACTAACGCTTCGTCAACGCTCAGAATTGAGGTTGGGTGGCCGGGGCTGGACTGAGGCTTGGCTAACAGCCTGTTGAAAAAGGGAATAGAAGCCTGAAGCGCAAGCGAAGGATGTCGCAAATGCGGACGAATTAGGCTCATGAATCCTTCGCTCGCGCTTCAGGCTTCTATTTTTAACAGGCTGCTAAGGAAGCCCCGGGGTTTCGCGAAGACGCTCCAACCCCGGCCACCCCACCGCCAACCCCCAAACTGAGTGTTAACGAAGCACTAGCGCCTTCTGGCTGATTCGTCTGACATGCCTAAAGTCAGTGCCATTGGGCGCTAGCCGCTCCGAATTCCGCTGATACGAGTGGCAATCTGAAGCTGAATAGCTGAATAAACGTCTCAGTCCGGGCCACGCGGCCTGAATCACGTCCGTTGCCAGTCACTTCGCTGTCCACCTATACTCTCGCCGCCTTCGACTGCCTGCGGCCTCGCCTTGATGCCGCTCCCGCCTGTCGATCCCCCCGATTTTTTCCCGCCTTGATTTGGAGAAAGCCATGCCCCGGCTGGTTGCTGTGTTTGCCTTGTTGTTTGTGGGACTGACTTCCGTGGCGATGACCTTCGCCCTCGAACCGTCTTCCAAAGGATCCCAAGATTGGCCGCAATGGCGTGGACCGAATCGTGATAACAAGAGTTCGCAGACCGGAATGCTCACCAACTGGGGCGACAAAGGTCCGAAGCTCGCGTGGAAGATCGAAGGGATGGGCGAGGGCTACGCCAGCGTTTCGGTCGTCGGCAATCGACTCTACAGCATGGGCAACGTCAACAATGCGCAGAGCGTCGTCGCGGTGGACCTCGCGTCGCAGAAGATTCTGTGGACGCAGCCGCTCACCGAGAACAACCTGAAGCCCGGAAACTACGTGGGTCCACGCTGCACGCCGACTGTCGATGGAGACCGTCTTTACGTTGTCTCCGCAGACGGCCAGATATCCTGCCTCAAGTCGGCGGATGGGGCGGTCGTCTGGAAGAAGGAGTTCAACAAGGAATGGCGCGGCCGGATGATGTCGGGCTGGGGTTACTCCGAGTCTCCACTGGTCGATGACAAGTGGGTGCTCTGCACGCCCGGCAGCAGTGACGCCATGATCGTCGCGCTCGACAAAATGACCGGCGACGAAGTTTGGAAGTCGGCCGTTGCCGATCAGGGTGAGGCGGGCAAGCCGGGAGCCGGTTATTCGTCGATCATCGTCAGCAACGGCGCGGGCGTGAAGCAGTACGTGCAACTAATCGGACGCGGCCTGATCGGTGTGCGAGCCAGCGATGGCAAGCACCTGTGGAGCTACAACCGCATTGCCAATGGGACCGCCAATATCCCGACGCCGATCGCCCAAGGTGACTATGTCTTCGGCTCCTCCGGCTACGGCGACGGCGGCTCGGGCCTGCTGAAGCTCGTCAAAGATGGAGAGGGAGTGCAGGCCGTTGAGCAGTACTACAAGCCCGGCAAGGAACTGCAAAACCATCACGGCGGCATGGTCCTCGTCGGCGATCATCTTTATTTTGGCCACGGCCACAACAATGGCTTTCCGGTCTGTGTGGACATGCTGTCGGGCGAGAAGAAGTGGGAAGGGAACAGCCGCGACATTGGCAACGGTTCCGCCGCCATTACCTACGCCGACGGACACATCGTCTTCCGCTATCAAAACGGCGCGGTCGCCTTGGTCGAAGCCACCCCGACCGAGTTCAAGCTCAAAGGTGTCTTCAAGCCCGAGGTCCAGATCCGCGAATCGTGGTCACACCCGGTCATCTGCAACGGCAAGCTTTACCTCCGCGAGCAGAACACGCTGATGTGCTACGACATCGCGAAGAACTGAGAGGATTCGGCCGACAACCCCGCAGTAAACAAAAGGGTGTGACCGACAAAAGTCGAAATCAGGTGAGCCGGGCGGCGTAAGCCCCCGGATTCTTAGCTGCAATCACAAGAGTCCGAGGGCTTACGCCACCCGGCTCACCGCTTCTGTCGGAAACGTCACAGCAGCCCGGCATTTCTGAAATGCCGGGCTGCTGTGACGTAGAGCCCTCGCCAGTCAGTTCATCCGATCCTGGATCGAACGAGAGCCATGAGCAGCAATAAGAGGGCAAACCACATGGCCGACCTCCGCTGGAGTAGTGGAATCCACCACATCAAGATCAGCCCGAAATAAAGTAGGAAAATGACCGGTCCTTCAAGCGCGTCCGCAATCCCCCATGCGAGGATATTGGCAGGCCGCCATCTGCGTCTTCCTCCCGTCTGCCACGCTGACCAGAGAATCAGCAACGAACTCCCGTAAGCTGCGGTGAGAAAAGCGATGCAGGCGATTCGCTGGCGTGGAGTCATCGCGAGTTCTCGTCATCTCTGATAGATCGGCAGGAACCCGTTATCGACCAGCAGGATCGTGGCGTTGATCGCCGTGGTGTAGACCGGGCCGACATGACCTTCTTTCCATGAGCCGTTCGCCGACTGCTGGCTGAGGATCTGCTTGCTGATGGGCGGGAAATACTTCTCCCAGTCCTTCTCACCCAGCCGGTACTGAACCTGTGCGTAGTACAGATGCGTGTAGTGCCAGTGGCCGAACATCTGGGCTTGGTTCGCGCCGCCCGCGAGGTTCTTCTCGCAGTACTTCAGCAGCTTTTGAGCGGTCTCGTTGTCGTACTCGCCCGAGTTGAACAAACACGCGATGGCGGCGGCACTGATGGGCGGTCGCGAT
>JAYTGQ010000600.1:0-4693 GCA_043733345.1 Schlesneria sp. | reverse complement strand
ATGGTGGACAAGAAGATGGGAAAGCAAAAAACGGATCTGGCTTTTATCTTCTTGTCCAACATCTTCTTGTTCCCTTTGGTTGCGGCTGAGCCACGCTGAGTTTTCCGTGGTGAATCATCGGGCTAATGAGGCGCAGTGGCGTCCCCGAGCCGAAGCGCCAGACCGGAAGTCCGGATTAACTTTGCTAGCCGGACTTCCCTCCGGAGAGGCGGACGAACTCACCAAGAGAAGTCCGGCTTTCAGAAAAGCCGGACTTCTTCTTCTTCACGCCGGACTGCGAGAGGCTTGATTGGATGAGGCCCGCGCCGCGCTTATACTGACCGCCGATCTGACGGAGCCTTTCGTGGGCCACGTCACCACGGACTGAGTCACGGCACCTCTCCCTCGCGGCGAGATCGGTATGGCAGCACCTCCCGTCGTCAATTCGTTTTGGCAACACCTCGCACAGAGCGGGCTGCTCGCAGTGCGAGAAGTCACGGCGCTGTCGCGCGAGTTGGCTGTGCAGGGTGTGAAGTCCAACGAGGACGCGGCGCGCATCCTGACCGAACGAGGCGTGATCACTCAGTTCCAGTCCGAGTGGCTGCTCGAAGGCCGTTCGCGCGGGCTGATCTTCGACGAGTTCAAACTGCTGGATTTACTCGGCGTCGGCGGGATGGGTTGGGTCTATCAGGCTCAGAACACGAAGACGAAAGAGATCGTCGCGCTGAAGGTGTTGCTCGAACAGTTCAAGCACGATCGCGGCATGCTCGCGCGGTTCCAGCAAGAGGCCCGGGCGGGTCTGCGGTTGAACCATCCCAACGTCGTCCGCACACATCGACTCGGTTCGGCCGGTGGCGCGTATTATGTCATCATGGACTTAGTGGAAGGGCCAAGCCTGCTCGAAGTGTTACTGCGAAAGAAGCGGCTGAAGTGGGGACAGGCTTGCGATTTTGCGCGGCAAGCCGCACTGGGCCTACATCACGCGCATGAAGCCGGTCTCGTGCATCGCGATGTCAAACCGCAGAACCTGCTGATCGAGCGGACTGGTGTCGTGAAGCTGCTCGACTTCGGCCTCGCCATGATTCGCGAAGGAGAGACCGGCGAAGAGTTCTCGATGGCGATGATTTTCGGCCACGAGTGCGTCGGGACCGCAGCTTACATGTCTCCCGAACAGGCAGAAGATAGCCTTTCCGTCGATGGGCGTTCCGATATCTATGGCCTCGGTTGCACGCTGTTCGCGGCCTTGACCGGCGACACGCCCTTCGCGGAACGGAGCGTTACCGATGTGCAGAAGGCTCATCGTGTGAAGGCTCCGCGCAATGTGCGCGACCTCGCCCCTTCCGTCCCCGAAGGTGTGGCCAATATTGTCATGAAGATGCTGGCGAAGGATCGCAACGACCGCTATGCGACGGCGGGAGAAGCGGCGGCGGCGCTCGTCGAGTGGTCGCAGCCCGCGCCCATCGAATTCGACTTCGACAAGATTCTCGCGGAGCGCAAGCAACAGGCTCGCGACAAACTGGCCGAGTACCTCAAAAGCCGCGCGAAACTTTCGGGCGTGGGAGGCTCGGCCGCGCGACCATCCGCCATTAGTTCGGTGGTGAAGCTCGCGCCGGAAAAGTACACGCGATTCGATGCGAAGGGCTACCCGATCACCGACACAGCGTCACCCGATTCCGAATCGCATCGCGTGTCGTCGTCACAGTTGCAGCAGATGTCTCGGGCCGGAACTCACCACCACCGCGAAGCCTCGCAGATCGAAGCGTCCGGCGCGGTCCTGGTCCCCATCAGCGGCGACCGCTTCCGCCCGTTGACGCAGAACCGCGTGACCATCGGCCGCCACGACGACTGCACGATTCAATTGACCGATCCGTCGATCTCAGGCCACCACTGCGAGATTCACTTCGACGGCACCCGCTGGTGGATCACCGACCTCGGCAGCCGCAACGGCACGCACGTCAACGGCGTCCCGATCAAACAACGCCCCCTCAAGCCCGGCGACAAAATCACCATCGGCAGCCACCTCACCTACCGCCTCGACTGCGCCGAGGAAGGTCCGAAAAAAGAGGGCCTGCTGACAAAGAGACGCTTGCAAATCGCCGGAGTCATCGCCGCCACAGCAGTCCTGACAGGACTGCTGTGGTGGCTCACGATGGGTCTGTAAGAAGCGGCCCCGTGGCTGGATAGATCACTTAGGCGAGCGGCATGAGTTGCCTTACCGGAGATTGAAGCCTGACGCGCAAGCGAAGACTCGGTTACCAGCATCTTCGCTTGCGCGTCAGGCTTTGATGGGTAAGCTATTTCCTGCCGCTCGCCTTCGCGTGCCACTGCTTCGAAGTCGGCGGAGATGCAGTGGCACATCGAATGTTGCTTGCCAATCCAACAGGGCCATCCCGCCACAATTCAGACCCTGAGCGAGCCACGGAACGCTCTGGCACCATAGTAAGATTGCGCACCGTTGTGATACACGAAGACATTCCCGTAGCGGTAATCACAAAAGAGGGCACCGCCGAGTTTTCTAATATCAACAGGTGTTTTCACCCAACTCGACGTTTTCATATCGAAATCCCCAAGTTTCTGCAGCACTCGATATTGTTCTTCCGTCAAAAGCTCAATGCCCATGGCCGCAGCCAGATCAATCGCGTTGTTTTCTGGTTTATGTTCTTTCCTTGAATCCAGCCCTTCACGGTCGTAACAAACACTTCTGCGGCCTTTTGGGCTTTCCGCGGAACAATCATAAAAGATGTATTCGCCCGCCGTTTTATCATGACCAACAACATCCGGTTCACCGCCAGTTATTTCCATTTCGTTGAGTGACCACAGTTTATCAGTATTGGCGTTCAGCTTGGCTTGTACTTTAGCCCATTCAAGTCCTTGATGGCGGTTCCTGTTTTTCTCAAAACGAACTTCCAGCGCACTGAGCAGTTCTTCACGCTGTCGTAGCGACAACTCATTTTTATTGGCATTAATATTTTTCATAATCTTACATTTCCTCTATTGAATAGGCGTGTCTCGGCGGGAGACCCGGAATCTTCGTAATCGCCACACCCGTCGTCCTCGAGTCCATCCGCTTCGCGTCTGGCCCCGCCACCCAACCTAGTGAAGTCTACTGGAGAACCAGTTGGCATTCTGGTGATCGAAACCTCACCCAGAACCGGGGTTTCTCCCCAAGCGGCTCCAACCCCGGCCAACCCGCCGAATCTCGTCTCGGCCGAGATATTGAGGGGCCATTCAGAACTTCTAGGCGTGATGTACGAAGGGATAGACGAGCATCCCGAGGACCGCCGCTCCGAGGACGATGATCGGCTCCGGCAGCTTCTTAAATCTCAGCAGCAGAGCCACGGTGGCGAGCAACAGCACGACCTTGGGCCACTCGGGATTCCAGCCGCTTTCAAAAATGGTGCGGCGGCCGAGAACCAGCACCGCGCCCGCGATGGCTCCGATGGCGGCGGCCGTCACACCATCGACGAACGCCACGATCCCCGGCTGCTTGCCGTACTTTTTGAAGTACGGCGCGGGAATGATCGTCAGCAGATAGCACGGCAAGAATGTGGCGATGGCCGCGACGGTCGCACCCTCAAACCCGGCCACCAGAAACCCGATGAAGCCGACCGTGATGACGATCGGCCCCGGTGTGATCATCGCCACGGCCACGGCATCCAAGAACTGCCGGTCGTCGAGCCAGCCGTACTCCTTCACCACGCCGCTATAAAGAAACGGCACGATGGCCAAACCGCTGCCGAAGACGAACGCCCCCGCCTTGGTGAAGAAGAGAAATATCTGCCCCAGCACGGCAGGCGTCGCCTCGGGAACACCGGGCCATCCCGACCAGAATGGGATCACCGCCGTAACCGCCGTCGGTGACGGCGGCCTGCGCAGGAATCGAGGCGGCGTTTTGACGAGCCACACCAGCAAACCGGCCCCGAGAAAGAACTCGATCCGTTCAGTCTCGGTGATGACCGTGGCCGCGGCGCTAATGAGATAGATCGCCCAGAGTAATCCGTCTCGGCCGATCGTCTTGAGCGTCAGCTTGTACGCGCTGATCGTGATAATGCCGATGACACTGGCCCCCACACCGTAGAAGACCGACTGCATCCAGCTCAATCCGCCGTAAAGCTGATACGCCCAGCCGAGCGCCACGACCATGCAGAACGAGGGAAACACGAAGCCGATCCCGACCAGTGTCGCGCCGAGAATCCGATAGTGAACGTAGCCGAGATAGATCGCCAACTGCGCCGCCAGCGGGCCGGGCATGAGCTGCGCGAGCGTCAGCCCTTCTTTATAGTCCGACTCACTAATCCATTTCCGCTGCTCAACCAGATCGCGGTGCATGTACCCGACCAACGCCACCGGCCCGCCAAACCCCAGCGTCCCCAGCCTCAAGAAATAAGCCGTGATTTGCCACAGCGAGTAGGCGGGACCGTCAGCCGATTGTCCCGTGGAGACCGGCCCCTCATTCGCATTTGTCATTCGTATCTACCTCCCTAACTCGGATGATTTACCACGAAAAACACAGCGCGGCTCAGCCGCAACCGAAAGGAACAAGAAGATGATGGACAAGAAGATCGGAGCGGAAGCCTCTGGACCTGGCTTTCCTCTTCTTGTCCACCATTTTCTTGTTGAGGTCTTCTGACGGCCGTTCGTGGATGAAGTGGGATAGTCACAAGCTTCTCCGGCAGCGGGTCTCACTTGGTGACAGTGCGGAAATCTTCGCGCC
>JAYTGQ010000599.1:0-12229 GCA_043733345.1 Schlesneria sp. | reverse complement strand
CCACCAGATCAATCCCAATCGGCCGAGATTTCCCAATCCCGCCGCCGGCCACGCTCAACGTCCGCGCTCAACCCGCCACGACAGTGCCATTCGCTTCTGTTGCGTGTTGCGAAACAACAATTGCTCGATTTGCCATTTCGACTTGCCAGACGTTCGCACCAACTGAAACGCATAGTTGCGATTCCTGCCAATCGCTCGGGTCATTGCAGTGATGTCGTCTGTCGGTGAGTCCGCATACGTGATCAACATGCACGATGCCTTGCGGGAATAAGTCGAAATTCCTGATCTTTTAACCGTTCCGGTCGTGAGATCTTCCGCCGCTTCCCCGCTGTGTACCACCTTAAACCCCGAGCACACTAATCGATATTCTTTCCAGCGTTGAGGAGCCTCTTGAAGGAATCGCTTCCGTTTTGCATCGCCGCCCTCAGCCGAGTGGATGGCAATCATCACCGCAAGCACAAACAGTGAACTCAGTACACATCTCGCTTGAGTCATCGACGGTGCCTTTGAATCGAGTTGGAATTGGTCCAATGTGGACACCCGTCAAACGAAACATTCGCGACTTGAACATCGCAGGTTATGTGACGAAGCGGTGCGCCCGAAGTCTTTCAACGACAGAACGCACCGCACACCGGCTGACCCGAATTAGTAACTTCACTTGCTCACGGAGTCGTTGGAGGAGGCGGAGGAGTCTGACATTGGCACTGTTTGAGAGCTCCAATCCGAAGACAACCACAGGTACAGAGCGGGTCATACCCCGGCTTGTTGCAATCTCCTCTACAACCCGGTGTCATCCCCATTCCCGTCATGTCAGACCACCGGCATCCAACGCTGCAAAAGTCTCCGTCGCAGCGTGCAAGTACATCTGCAGTTGTCATGGCCATCGACACCATCACGAGTGAAACACCCATCGCTCGGCAGAACATACAAATCTTTGTCATCAGCATTCTCCTTCTGAAACATCGTTGCAAAGCTGCGGCCACCACGCTGATGCCGCACTACTCACTCGGTTTGGGGAACGGGCCGGTCAGGGTGGCGAAGACCTCGACCGGGATCGTGTGCAAACCGCCATCGACCGCGTACACGCGGATCGTTTGATGAAACGGGACGTGCGCGGGGCCGACGCAGCGAACTTTCAATCGCACGACGGCCACTTCATCGGGAGCAAGTTCGTCGGGTGGGTCGGCCACCGTCGTGCAGGCGCACGTCGTTTGTATGCTCTGAATCTGGACTTGCCGCGTGGTGATGTTTTTCAGCGTCAGTTCAATCTCACGCACACCATCGAACGGGCACTCACCCACTTCGATTCGAGACGGCACGATCACAACGGGGGCGGATTCAAAGTAGGCCAGCACCCAACGTGGTGAGCCGAGGAACAAGAACGCGCCCGCATAGATCAGCACCACGGCTTGACCAAGTCCGCACAACATTCGGCGAACACGAGCCATCTCGCCATCAGCCGCCTGGCAGCTCGATGCGGATGCAGTCCGGGTCAAAATCAACCCGATCACGAGGACCAACGCGACGCCGAAAGAGATCAGTGGTGGCACAGTCAGACGACCGGCACATCCGCACGAGGCCGCACCGGTCAGCCACTGCGTTCCGGACCAGCACAAACACCCGACGAACCAGATCAAGCAAGCTGGGTGGCGCGGACGGGCCACAGACCAGAAACCGCCCACAGCCCCAGTGTGGTCTCAACACAACCGAGCAGCAGCTTCCCCCCCTGCTCTTGTGTGATGTTGCCGTCAGCTTCGGACGCGAGGAAATAGAACTGCACACAGGCCGCCACGATCAACACCACGCCGGAAAGGGCAACCCAACTCTGGGACAACAAATCCAACCGACTGTGGCTCGGTTCATGCTGTGTGTGTGTGTGTGACATCAGGCCATCCCAACCAGAACGCGGCCACGAAGGAGGCGATAGATCAAACTGAGAACTCAGTTCGGCGGGCGAGTTTGAACCGTCCCACCGTTTGAATTGCAACATACATTTAGATTTGGCTTTGTCGGTGTTTCGGCGTGGTTGACAGTTCGAGCCTCCATCTCAAAACAGAAATGTGTTCGCATCATCGTTGCCTGACGGCCTGCTGAAACAGGTGGAGTACGCGGCTCGCGTGCCTTATTTTCAATTGAAAAAGCACGCGAGCCCCGTGTCCCACTGCGCATTCTCAACAGGCTGCTCAGGAACCGTTCGTCGGGTTTCTGGCCATCAGCGTGACGATTCTCAATCGCTTCTCAGCGGATCGCCCCCGATCTCTGCCAATGGCGTATGGTGACGAACGACGATTTCTGCGATGGGTCAAATCTCGACAGACGCCCATCGCGATGGTGGGGACTTCAATCCTGATCTATCGCTTCGAGGAAGGTGACTTGGCAAGATGGCGTTCGTGGGCTGAGCAGAACGCCGTCGGCGAATCGGCGGTTGGTTCGCGCGAATGAGATGGCCATTGACTGGTGACTGAGTGGGACTTGAAATGAACGAATGGACTGTGGAGATCGCTGCCAAGCGAGACCGGCTGCTGGAGATCGTGGCGGGGTACGGTCGTGTCGCGGCCGCGTTCTCGCGCGGGAGTTGATAGTACGGTGATCGCGATGGCCGCGCAGTTGGCGTGTGGCGAACAAGCGGTGGCTGTGACGGCGGTCAGTGCGAGCTTGGCCCTTGGCGAACGTGAGCAGGCGGCCGAGTTGGCGGCGTTCATTGGCATCCGGCATCTGGTGATCGAGACGCGCGAGTTTGCTGACTCGAACTATCTCAACAATCCCGTCAACCGCTGCTACTTCTGCAAGACCGAGCTGTACTCGCGGTTGGTCGAAGTCGCGCCGTCGCTCGGCTGCGAGCCGGTCTCGCTGCTCATTCAGGTGCGTCCGCTCGGTCTGCCACTGCTTCTGAAGCTCCGCCATCTGACGGCTCTGTAGTGACTGTTGTTCGGCGTGGCGGTTCGCCAGTTCCAGCACCTTCCGGTCGTGGTCGTTCGCCATCGACGACTCCCGACACCCCAACACCAGCAGTACCATCGCTCCGCAAACTATCGTCCCTTTCATGCAGTACGCGCGCGAGCACCCGCGGCCATCCCCGCCGCAACCTTCGCTCGCGTAGGATCACGACACTCGGCAACAAAACTAGAAATGCCAACAGTCCAATGATCACAGACATACACGCTCCCTTCGTTCGAGTTGGCCGACACTGAGGGCGATACACCACATTCATGTATAGGTGACGCATTGGGGGCCTAAATTTAGTCGTTCAAAGACTCGCGACAACCGCAAGCAGCTTGCGATGGTTTTCCACACACGGTCAGCCGGCACCTTGTGGTCCCTGTCAGTCGTTGTGCCGGCACTCGTTCGTTGATTCCAAAAGACGTTGTGCCGAACCACCAAGAATTCGAGGATCTTGGGAAATCCTCCACTCCAATGCGATCCGCGAGATCAGATTCTGCTCGAAGGCCATCTCTAACTGACGCCGCTTCGTATCCAATCGGGTGTGCGTGTAAGTCGCCGTCATGCCGAGACTGATATCCTCGATCGTGCTGGCTGGAGAGTGGCCCATGAGTTCATTCCGGATGAGGGGGTCAACGTTCGCATCCTGAAGTGTGGTGGCGAAGAGATGCCGCAGAGTCTTTGGTGCGGTGAGGTCTGGCAGTCCGAGTTTCTTGGTCTGACGCATGAACTCCAGACGGATACGGTCGGTCTTGACGATTCCAAGCTCCGTCCAAAGCTGCCGTGCAAGTCGAGATCGTTCCCCGCATGAGCACACCGTTGCATTCGTGGACTCGAACGCCTGGATTCGTCGAGTCAGTTCGGCCTCCGCTGCCGACACGTTCGACCATGACGGATGTCTTTCGGTGCGGAATCGGCGACGCAGAATGACAGGCCCAGTTTTTCTGTCTCCGACCAGCACGCGCAAAACCTCAGACAGGCAGGGGAGCATTGGAATTTTTCGCTCGTTGCGAGTTTTCACCTGCCAGTCCAGATTCGGGCGGTTCCGGACGAAAAGCAGTTGTTGCTCAAAGTCCAGATCGTCTGGCAGTAACAGATGAACCAGTTCTCCGGGACGGAGTCCCGTCAGCATCAACGTCAGAAACACGGGAAACTGCCATGCGTCGCAGAAATTGAGGAGCTCCACCTGCTGCTCCGTCGTGGGCAACACGATTCGGCGCATGTGCTCGATCGGTAGCCTTCCCAGTTCCAAGGCGGTGAAAGGATTCTCGGCATATGGCGACAAGTGGCGGCGCTTCATCGCATAGGCAAACAGAGTCCGGCAGGTTTCTAGGATGTACTGGATCCCCTTGTCCAGAAGCGGCCGCTTCGTGGTGTGAGGATGACCATTCGGGGACACGCGAATCGTGCGCAGGTAGCGGACAAAGTCTTCCGCGTGACTTGTGTGCAGGTGCGACACGAGCTTGATTGAACTCGTCGTGTTGAGGTGGCGGATCAGATGTTCCGTCGCCGCGCGGTAGCGTCGAATGGTCTGCACCGAGGATCGCAACACGTGCTCATGACGTGCCAGCCAGCGCTCGCGCGCAGCTCCACGAGGCTGATCGGTTCAAACGACAACGCCGCCGGCGCGCCGACTTCCAGTTGACCATTGATCTGTACCGCCAGTTGTCGCGCGACATCCTTGTCCGGACCAACACGCGGTCGCCGTCGCTGCCCCTGCTCGTGATACGAGAGATACCAGACGCTGCCGCGCAGATCGGGCTGGACCTCACCGACTCGAAATTGACCCGACCGCCGCGCGGCCCGCTTCTTCGTGATTGTTTTCGTCTGTCCGCGCCGCTGCTGTTCCGATATGGAGACCTCCGTCCGAGAACCCTCCCGCTACAAACGGGGGATTCTGAGGAGACCTCAGAAAGCAGATGCCCCTGAGCCGTAAAATTACGGCTCAGGGGCAGTCAGACGAACGGAGAGGGGGGGATTCGAACCCCCGGTGCCATTTCTGACACACAGCATTTCCAGTGCTGCACAATCAGCCGCTCTGCCACCTCTCCAAATCGCTTGAGGTCAACGAGACTACGCGGGTCTTGCGAGAACATAGCTCTGCGCCAAAAACGAGAGACCTCAATGAGAGCAGTCGCTCTGTGATTCCAAGCGGCCAACTTAGAACAGCCACTTCCCCGCAGCGTGTTTACTCTTCGATATTGACACAGACAAGACACCGCGCGGCACGAAATAAGGCAAAAGTTTTCGCGACGTTACTGGGCCACCGCAGCGAGCTTTTCAGCCTTACGTTTTGCCACCGCCTCATTGTTGGCTTCGATCTCGGCCACACGATTCAAACGCCGTTTGATCATGTTGCAATCGGCATTCAACTGACGCCATTTGGGGTCACGGCGGAATGCAGGCCGTTCAACACCTTTTTCGGTCAAGACCGCAACCCATTTTGCCAATGCAGTCTTGGCCTGAGTGGTTTGATATTCCAGCGTACTTCGCGACAGTGGCATGGCTCGCGGCTCTTTCTCTCTTCCAAGCAAATCGGACCTAACAACAACGCAACCTCGAACAAGCTCGTCGAGGCGCAAACTCCCTGAAAGGGGGCGGGATTCTTACAAAAGTTCTCAGGGGCTGCAACCCACGACCTCTGGTGTTGAGTTTATCGGCGGAGCAATTGGACTCGAACCCGCCTGTTGAGGTTCAAGTGCCTCTGTTAGATTCCAACCGCTGTGGCTCAGGTGGGCGGTGCGGTGACTTCGAGACCACCGTTTGCGACTTCAATTAGTAGGCCATCTCTTTCCGGCTGAATTGCCGAGGAACCCGCATGATGAACGGATCGCGCAGACTTGTGATGGTAGCCGCTGTCGCGTTGATCTCGATGATGTTTGTGCAGCTCCCCAATGTGTCGTTGGGAAACGAGCCGTTTTTTCCACAGCCCCTGATTCCGTTGCCCTTATCAACCCCGTTTCAGGAACCGGACGCAGCATGGGGGCCGGTCGATTTTCAAAATCCAGCCCAGGGCCAGCCGCCAACCTATCCTGTGTGGCAGGGACTCGATGAGTCGCCGTTTCCATCGGCCTTTACGGGGAACGCCACTTGGACAGATGCGAACAGAGACTGGCACTTCCTGCCTACGGGCCTGCTTTATCGCTCGTATGTGGCGGGTGAGAAGGAGCCGCGCCTTTCAAACACGTTTCTCAGCGAGACTGGCGGACAAACATTATGGGACTCCACGTTGGGTTGGCGCGTTGGGCTGGTTCGATTCGGTACGGCTCGCGGAATTCAGCCTGAAGGATTGCAGATCGATGTCGAGGGGGGAACGTTTCTCCGCGTGTTGCCGAACGCGGGGAATGACCTCCAGTCGATCGACTTTCGCGCCGGGATCCCGCTCACATGGCGCGAGGGACCATTTCAAGCGAAGGTCGCCGCGTATCACATCGAGTCTCATGTCGGAGACGACTACCTCACCAACCATCCGGGGTTCGTGCCAAACAAGTACGACCGCACGGCAATCGTATTTGGCATCGGGTACTTCGTGTTTGATTCCTTGCGAATATATAGCGAGGTCGGCTGGGGGATCGCGGGGACCGGTGGCGACAAACCTTTTGAATGGCAGAGTGGCCTGGAATGGAGCAGTCCTCACGCGACCGGTTTGCGGGGCGCACCGTACTTCGCAGCCAACGTCCATTTACGCGAGGCGACTCACGGCAGCGGCAGTGTCAATGTGTTGGCCGGGTGGCAATGGCGACGCGGTCAGTCCGAACATCTGTTTCGAGTCGGGCTGCAATACTTCAGCGGCAAAAACAATCAGTACTCGTTCTTACAGGACAATCAGCAACTGTTTGGATTCGGAGTGCGGTACGACTACTGAAGTGAGCGGTGGTGTGTGGCCCGTGGGGCTTTGCACAAATAATGTAGAGTGGGCACTGCCCACCACAAACGATGGTGGAATGGTGGGCACTGCCCACCCTACATGAAGTGTGCGACCTGATTTTTTGTGCAAAGCTGGCCCGTGGTCTCGTTCCTGTTTGAACGAATCAATTGGAGTCGCTTCACCGAAGACGGAGGACAATTGAACTATGACTTCCACAAAGCCAGCCGTTCGCTCATTCATGGGCAGCAGACTCAATCGCGCGCGATGTCGCTCGTCGATCGCAGTTGCGATGTGTTTGATTGCCGCCAGTTTCATTTCGGGAGGACTGGCTCAAACGAAGTTCGACGAGACTGCCGCTGTCGTCAAATCCCTCGGGACAACTACGGCACAAGTGGGCGATGAAGTCGCCTCGTTCTACGTGCGTGCGGTGACGGGGCCGCTGGCAGGGAAGTCGGTCTGTTATGTTTGTCGCCACGGAGACCGCCCCGTAGTGATGGTGTTGGTCAGGAACCTCGGCACTGATGTGGTGGCTCTCTTGAAGGAGTTAGATGGCTGCGTGAACCGCCACCGTGCCGACGGCCTGCGCTGCTTCGCCGTGCTGGTCACGGGGACACCCCAGCGCGAAGCACCTCGTCTGCAAACGCTGTCATTCGATGAGAAGTTGGAGTTGCCGCTGACCCTCGCCGGTGAAGCCCTTGCGGATGCCACGGCCCTGAACATCGAATCCGATGCCGCCATCACGGCCATCCTGTACGAAGACCGCCGCGTCGTCAGTCGCTTCTCGTTCCGGACCGGCACCTGCGATGCGGTGGCTCGCCTGTCGGTCGTCTCAGCGGCCGAGAAACTGGCAGCCGACGGCCGATGGCGCTGAGAGCTTTGCTCTCGACAAGTGCGTTGAATACAGCCGTCTTGCCACCGCAACGCTCAGCGCGCGTCACCGCTTCAGTTCGTAGATTGTTTCACCGCGCGGTTTCGGCACCCTGGCGTGGTGTTTACGCTGGCGAAAACTCGGTCATTCATTCGATTAGAAGGTTGCAAGCAAGGTGACTTCAAAGTTCAAGTACGCGGCGAGATTGACCGGCGTGTTCGCCCCCAACCTTAACGTGTCGAAGCCGAGAGTCGCACCACCCAGCCCGCCGTTGAAGGTGTAAGAAACAATACTCGTGAACACGTTCGAGCCGATGTAAGCGAGGTCGTTGCCATCATTCAGTGATGCATCGAAGTCCCCGATCAATCGACTGTTCTTGAGTGTGAAGATGTCGTCACCGAGTCCCGTATCGATTACGGAATCGCTACCGATACTGATGCGATCAAGTGTTACACCATCCGCGCCCGCACCAGTGACAATATCGAGCGTTCCCAGTCGAGTCGTGGTTGTGACTCGAGTCAACTCCACACGATTGGTGCCGTCACCAGCGTCGATTCGGATCACACCGGCGGTCTCGCACTCGATGATCCCGATCTTGTCCGTCCCCGTGCCAGAAATCACTCGGATTCCGTCACCAAACACGAGTAGCGTACTCGGGGCGATACCGAAGGCTTTGGTCTTGGACATCGATAACAGGTTGTTGCCTTCACCGAAGTTGAGGTCCACCTTCCCCAACGCCGTGACGTTGGTCATCGTCAGCGCGTCGTTGCCGGTCCCCAGTGTGAGAAGTACGTCACTTCGCGCGGTGGAATCGGTGATCCGCAGCGCGTTCGTTCCTCCCGTGTCCCTCACCGACAGATTGTTGTTAATCGTGAGTCCGCTCATCGTGACGGTGTCATTCCCCACTCCGGAAATGACTCGAATTCCGTCACCGAAGTTTGTGATCACCCCCCCGAGGCCAGTAGCCACCGTCGTACCGAGTGCTTTCGTTTGGGTGATCGACAACACGTTATTGCCCGCTCCCAAATCAATTTCCACTTTTCCCAAGGACGAGG
Source organism: Schlesneria sp. (assembly GCA_043733345.1). Taxonomy (GTDB): domain Bacteria; phylum Planctomycetota; class Planctomycetia; order Planctomycetales; family Planctomycetaceae; genus Schlesneria. The sequence continues at coordinate 3,498 of JAYTGQ010000599.1, read as the reverse complement.
TGACGTTGGTCATTGTCACGGTGTCGTTGCCAGCTCCCAGTGCCAACAGCACATCGTTTTGCGATGTCGAATTGGTGATTCGCAGCGAGTTCGTTCCCCCCGTGTCCTGCAGCGACAGATTGTTGGTGACCGTAAGTCCGTCCATCGTGATCGTGTCATTCCCCACCCCGGAAATGACTCTCACCCCGTCGCCGAAGTCAATGATCACTCCTCCCATGAGAGTGGCCACGGTCGTACCGAGTGCTTTCGTTTGGGAGATCGACAACACATTATCGCCCGCCCCCAAATCGATTCCCACTTTTCCCAGCGACGAGGTGACGTTGGTCATTGTCACGGTGTCATTGCCAACGCCCAGTGCCAACAGCACGTCGTTCTGCGCGGTGGAATCGGTGACTCGCAGCGTGTTCGTTCCCCCCGTGTCTTGCAGCGACAGAGTGTTGGCGATCGTGAGGCCCGTCGCAGTCACGGTGTCATTTCCAAGGCCCGTCTGAACGATGACATCGCGCCCCACTTTGGACGCGCTGATCGTCACCGTGTCATCGCCGACGCCCGAGTCAATGTTGATGTCGGCGACCGCACTGGAGAGGAGAGTGTTCGTAACGCGGATGGTGTCGTTGCCGATCCCGCCCAAGACGATCAGATCGGCACCAAACTTTCCCGCTGCTGAAATTGTGTCGTTCCCATCGCCGCCGTTGATCGTCACGTCGTGGGTGATCGTGGAGCCGGTCTGATTCAGGGTGATCTTGTCATCGCCGATTCCGCCGAGGACGGTCAGCGTGTTGATCACGCCGAAATTAACAGTCGCCAAACCATTGATCGTCGTTCCCGACAATCCTTTGGCGACCATCTGGCCGTTTGTCCCCACGATCAATTCCACCTCGTTCGCCGCGGTATCACCGGTGAGCGTCAATACTCCTGCGGCCAAGACCGATGTGATATTGCCCGCCAGGAGCAGCCGGTCTTCCAGCCCCTCGAACCCCGAACCGAACGCTTGAGACTGCATAACCTACTCCTGCGAAACAGACGACGACCTGATGACAAGGTTGTGGTGATTCTCACAGACAGGCTATCGGCCGCGCCAATCGGTACAGGTGCGTTCATCCGATACCGGTCTTCGAGTGCTGTGTGTCTTGGGCAGAGGCCGCGACTTCGGCAATCGTCACAACCGTTAGGGTCACACTTCAAAACAGGACGGATGACGAACGGTACTCCTGAGCGAGGGCTGCCACCCTGTCGTTGAGACACAACTTTAACGGCCAGAGGCTTACCCTCCGATCGACGAGCGGGCCGAGAAAGCACCGTGGGACGCGCAGAAATCGGCCTCGAACACGAACAGCCTCAGCGGGAAGATTCTCCGCATCAAGCCGCTTCCCGAAGGAACGGTTGAGATTCCCGATGGCAATCTGTTTCCAAAAGATGACTCGAAAGGTCGGCCCGAAATCTACGTGATGGGCTGTCGCAATCCGTGGCGGATGAGCGTCGATCAGGCGACCGGGTTTGTCTATTGGGGCGAGGTCGGGCCGGACGCCGGTGGCGACGGACCGCGCGGGTACGACGAGATCAATCAGGCGCGCCGCGCGGGCAACTTCGGCTGGCCCTACTTCGTCGGCAACAATCAGGCTTACTTCGACTACGACTACGAAACGATGAAGGTGGGAACAGTGTTCGACGTGAACGCGCCGATCAACGAGTCCCCCAACAACACCGGCGAGAAGTTGCTGCCTCCCGCGCAGCCCGCGCTCGTTTGGTATCCCGGTGCCGCATCGAACGAGTTCCCCGAACTCGGCTCGGTGGACGAACGGCCTGCGCGGGGCCGGTCTATCACTTCTCGAACGATCTCCAGTCCGCAACCCAGTTCCCGACGGGACTCGACCGCGTGCTGTTCATCTATGAATGGAGTCGTCACTGGATCAAACTCGTCCATCTCGATGACGACTTTCAGGTGAAGAAGATCGAGCCATTCATGCCCGAGCAAAAGTTCGTCCGCCCCGTGGACTTGGAGTTCGGCCCGGAAGGTTCGCTGTATGTGCTGGAGTACGGCGAGACTTGGGGCGTCAATCAGGATGCCCGCTTGATTCGCATCGACTACGTGACCGGAAACCGCGCCCCCCTCGTGGTCGCGTCGGCCGACAACAATATCGGCAAACAACCGCTCGTCGTGTCGCTGTCGAGCAAAGGAACATTCGACAAGGACGCGGGCGACGCCTTGAAGTACGAATGGCGAGTCCACAAAGCCGTCGCGTCTCTTCCTCCCTCCCCTCGGCGGGGAGGGTCGGGGAAGGAGGACGATGAGCAATCGACACCCCAACCTCAATCTCAACTCTCACCCCTCCACGGCCCTCTTCATCCAGCGGAGGTCGGAAAGACGGAGACACAAGTCGCCTCCGAGCCACCGACAGTTGTCTCCCACGAACCGAATCCAACCGTCACGTTCGATCGGCCGGGCGTTTACAACGTCGAGTTGGTTGTGACCGATTCTGATGGCAGTCGCGGTGTCGCGTCGGTCCCCGTGCTGGTCGGGAATGATCGTCCGGCGATCCGCTTCGTCGAACCACAGATCGGCGATTTCTTCGACCCCGCACAACCGATCCGCTACAGCCTGATCGTCCACGACCTCGAAGATGGCACGAACGACGACGAGGCCATCGACCACAGCGGGGCCAGAGAAATCGACGGCGATTCGTCCCAGCGCGTCTCGCTGAACGCCGTCTTTCTGACTGGCCCGCTCCCTTCGGCCAATCAGATTTCGTCCGACGATCAGGGACCGGCGGGGATGCGGATGATGAAACGGAGCGACTGCTTCAACTGTCACGCCGTCGATCAGAAACGTGTCGGCCCGCCGCTGCTGGAGATCGCCACGAAGTATCGCGGCAAGGACGGCGCGCTCGAGGCGTCCGTGCAGCGCGTCCTCCACGGTTCGACCGGAGCTTGGGGCAAGATTCCGATGATCCCGCATTCGCAGCACACGCCCGCAGAAGTGCGCGAGATGGTCGGTTGGGTCTACAGCCTCGAACCGACGGGACTCGTCCGCGTCTTCCCCGGCTTCGTGAACGAAATTCCCGTCGGTCAGGACGAGACGGCCAAACCGGGCTATTACCGGCTCGAAGCCAACTACATTGATCGAGGCGCGGGCGACGTGCCGCCACTCAGCGGATCGGCCACGTTACTGCTTCGCCCGCGCCTGATCGAAGCCGAGACCGCCGACGAGATTCACGGCCCGCAAGTCCTCGGCTCGGGATCGGCCGGTGGCGGCAAGTTCATCGGCGCGATCAATCACGGCCACCACGTCCGCATCAATGGCATCGCGCTCGACCGTGTGAAGAAGCTCACCCTGAAAGTCTCCTCCGCCGGAGCGGGCGGTGCGATTGAAGTTCGCCTCGACAAACCTGACGGCGAACTCCTCGCGACCATCCCCGTCGAAGTGAACGGCCAATGGGAAAAGTTCTACGAACGAACCGCCGATCTCCCCGAAACCCAAGGCCGCCACGATGTCTACTT
>JAYTGQ010000598.1:0-4698 GCA_043733345.1 Schlesneria sp. | reverse complement strand
CCCAAAGGGCCAGCCAACAAGCATGGCCCACCTAAACCCCCGCGCCACTTCTCGACTCTACCGTGATGAAAGCCGAGTGCGAGTGGACGTGATTCGAGTCATCCGCCGCAAACTCACTAACGGCTTTCTTCACGCGGAGCGATGAAGGCTACTTTCAGGCGAACCAATTGCGCGCAGCACGACAACATTTCGAGACCTAGTAGTAGAAGGCATTGAGCGTCCGCGCGTCTACTCCGCCACTTTGAACTTCACCGTGACGGTGCCGCTGTTGTCGCCGAGCGAACCCCAGTCGTCGCGGCAACGCAGGAAGAGGTTGCCGTCCCCGGGTGACTCCCAATTGCGGGATGCTCCCAACTCGAATGGCTCGGACAGACGGTAGTCGCTGAAGAGGATCCCGACGAGTTTCCCCTTGCCGTCGTCTTGCCCATCGGCGGAGACCTTGCCCGCGTCTTTAGCCAACGTCCATTCGCCGGTCGTTGTGAACGCCAGCTTGTCGCCCGTCTTGACCAGCACGCGCGACGCCTGCCAACCGCGAGCCGCCTCGATCTTGGCGGTCGTCAGCGACGATCCCTTCACGCGCGTGAACTTCGTTTTCCAATCCCAACTGCACAGATCGACGCGGTAACCCTGGTCGAGATGCTTCAAAAAGAAGTCGTATTCAAATGAGATCTCCTTCGCCATCGGACCATACACGTCCTCGAAACTCGTCCGCTGATCGTTGAGCAACGCGAGACCGAGTGGCTTGAAGCGGTCTCGATAATTGGTGTTTCCCGCCAGCAGATGGCACAGCGCCCACCGCCACGCATAGTTCTGCCAGCTATCGCCAGTGCGTTGGCCCGGCGCGGTGATTTCGGTCAGTTCCTTCGGCTCCTCAGACTTGAGGTACTGCAACACGCCCTCGTGAATGCGGACGCTCTCATCCTTCTCGCGCCAGTACTGGCCGATTTCGGCCATCCCTTCGGCGTACCACGTCGGGCCGGTGCGACCGAACACTTGATGACAGTAAGCGTGAACGGCTTCGTGTTGCGGAGTCCCCCGATCCGCGACGGCCCAGACGATCGACTTCGCCGCCGTGATGCGTGTCTGTCCGAGGGCATTGCGTTGGCCCATCGTCAGGCTGAGCGTGATCCCCGCCTTCCCTTCGATACTCGCGATCGCATCCGGATGAATCGAACCGTTCGGCCAATTGCTCTGGTCTTGAACCACGTTCATCTCAATCGTCTGCGGGTTGGGCTTCCCGAAATAACGCGACACGAGGATCAGCATCGTCTCCAATCGAGTCAGCAGTTCTTTGGCGTCATCGGCGGAGAGATCGGTATGCAACAGAAAATTCTTCGACGAGTAGTCGCGCACGCCGGGAACAGCCTCGGCCGGAGCGCCCTTGCCGCGCGGCACTGGCTTCGCTTTGGGAGTCGGCTTCACCTTCGCAGCATTTCCCTGAGCAAAGCCTGTTGGAGACGAGATCACCACCAGCGCGACCGCCAGCCCCACGACACAGCACGCAGAAACGATTCGACGAGCAACCATGATCGACTCCCGAGAGACACACTTCGCAGCGGACTTTCTCAACAACAGTGTTTCTTCACGCGGCGGCAGCATACTCAACCCCGAGCGACCAACGCGAGTCGCCGTTATGGGATGTCGTTGTGAGTTGTCGTGGCCAGCAATGAGGCCGATGACGTTCTGAGCGGGGGACGTGAGTCCCCTGGCTCTTGGGCGTCAGCCTCGACTTCGATCAACACGAAGCCAGGAGACTCACGTCCCCCGCTCGGAAAGCAACATGAGGGCTGATGCCCCAGACTCACCTGCCCGCTGGGATTGCCGCTGGTCGAATCGTGAGGTATCCCTTGTGGTGTTGTCGAGTTCGCTTCTCAAGGGTTTCACCATGACTCACTCAAACATCGAACAAGTTGCGCGTCGCGAGGCGGTCTCGCGCCGCCGGGTGTTGCAAGTGGGGAGTCTCGGCTTGGCCGGGATGGGGCTGTCGTTGCCAAGGCTCTTGGCGAACGAAGCGACGGCCGACCGCAGCCGTCTCCGTCCGCGCGCCGACAACGTCATCCTGCTGTTCCTGAACGGCGGTCCCAGTCATCTCGACATGTGGGACATGAAGCCCAACGCCGGTGAGGGGATTCGTGGTGAGTTCCAGTCGATTGCGACTTCACTGCCCGGCTATCAGATGTGCGAGCATCTGCCACGCATGGCGAGGCAGATGCACTTGGCGACCGTCGTCCGGTCCATGAATCACACCGTCAACAACTCACACGCGGCGGCGGTGTATGCGTCGCTGACCGGTCACGATCGCGGTGAACAGGGTGGCGGAACGAAGTCCACCGACCACCCGAGTCTCGGCGGGATTATGGCCAAGTTGCGACCGACTGCACCGACCGTGTTGCCTCAAGTGACGCTGCCGTACATCACCAAAGAGGGGGCAGGAGGGCCGCCTCAGCCCGGCTTCTTCGGCGGCTTTCTGGGGCACTCCTACGATCCGCTGTTCGTGCTGCACGATCCCAACGCGGCCGACTTCCGCGTCCCCGAATTGACGTTGCAAACCGAAGTCACGACGAACCGGCTGGCGTTGCGTCGGCAGTTGTTTGAAGCGACCGGTGCGGCGCGGGGGGAAGTGCGTTCGGCGGCGGTCGAGATGTCGCAGATGCAGGGCCGCGCGCTGGACATTCTTTCGTCCGAAGAGACTCAACGCGCGTTCCGGCTGTCAGACGAAGCGGCCTCGCTGCGAGATAGCTACGGCCGAAACATCTACGGTCAAAGCGCACTCCTCGCGCGGAGGCTGATCGAGGCGGGGACGCGCGTCGTCACAATTTCGTGGGCACCGGATGCCAATGCGACGTGGGACACGCACGGTGGCAACTTCGAAAAACTCAAAACGACGCTGCTACCGCAACTCGACGCCGCCTATGCCAGCTTGGTCGATGATCTGTCCGCGCGCGGGATGCTCGATCGTACGCTGATCGCCGTGTTGGGCGATTTCGGACGGACCCCGAAAGTGAACGGCAACCAAGGAGGACGCGACCACTGGAACTTCTGTTACAGCTTGATGATGACCGGTGGTGGCTTCCAACGCGGGCTGATCTACGGCACCAGCGACAGCACGGGAGCCTTCCCTGCCACTCATCCGCTCGTCCCTGGCGACATCATCTCGACGATCTACCACGCACTGGGAATTGCTCCCGAGACGGAGATCTTCGACCAGTTCCAACGCCCGTACAAAGTCGTTCCCGGCGGTGAAGTTGCCACTGACCTGCTGGCCTGACGGCCTGTTGAAAAACGTAGGGTAAGCGTCTCGCTTGCCCTTTTTCCAACCGCATTCATGGGCAAGCGAGACGCTTACCCTACGTATTCCCAATCGATGCGATCACGCAGTACCGGACCCCAAAGAAGCACGAGAAGGTGTCGGCCCCATTTGGGATCCGCCACCTCTCATGTTGCGTCAGAGTTGCATCGACAGCCCGTTGCGTTGCGTTACGGCCGTCGGTCGAAGGCATTGGCTGCCAAGTTTGCGGGACGAGCATCGTTCGCGGCTTGCGGGCCACAGGTTGGAGTCGTCTCGCCGGGGAAGAGCGAACTCTTCGAGTCAGCAGTCGTTGCGAGAGACTTGTCTGGGGGAGTTGCCTCCCCCAGACGTTGCCTCACGTTTCCGCGTCCCATCACGATTCTGTCGACTGTCCTCGCGGACGGGCTACGGTCACTCAATCGTCATCATCAACTTCAAACCGATTCAAACCCTCGCACCGGGTGAGTGGTGCGTGACAGCTCAGCGGCAGCAAGCGGCTGGAGCGGCACAGGTTGGGCCACAAGCAGCTGGAGCGGCACAGGTTGGAGCACAGGCGGCTGGAGCGGCACAGGTTGGAGCACAACCGGTCGAGCAACCCGTGTTGCAGCAGCTCTTGCGAACCTTGCAGCAACGAATCTTGGGCATGCAGAGCTTAGGCATCTTGAAGCAGTGCGACTTGTGGCAGCCACGGTTACAGCCACTGTTGCAACCGCTGTTGCAACCGCTGTTGCAACCGCTGTTGTAAGCTGGAGCGGCACAGGCTGGCGCACAAGCGACAGGAGCGGCACAGCTAGGGGCACATGCAGCGGGAGCAGCACAGCTAGGAGCTGGAGCGGCACACGAAGCGGGGGCACAGCCACAGCCGTTGTTGCTGTGGTGGTGGAACAGGCCAGCATTGGCGCTGTTGATGCTGGCAAAACAAACCAGCGCGGCGGTCATCCATACAAATTTCATCTTAGACTCTCCTACAGAAGCGGGCCGTGGAACGTGAGGGACTGTCGAGCACTCATCCGGACACCTTGTCTGGTGGCCTCGACATATCCTTGGACACAAGGTTTGCGTCACTGACTAAGTTTTCGGATCAGGCGAGCTTTCCCACTCAGTCAAACGATTTCGATTTGAAAAGATGCGGGGACTGTGAGACAACCTGCCGCCTGTATCGATTGTCCGGAGTGAATTCGCTTGCCGCCCAGATTGCTTCGCTTCTGGGCTGTGGCCCATTTACTTCCGAGTGTCGAAGTAGGGTGCGTGGACTCCTTCGAGTTCCAAACTTGGCTCGTTGAGTCAAGTTTGGGAAGAGATTGCAAAGTGCTAATTGGTAATTGCAAATTGATAATTGAGGGGACGCTCGCAGCGAGACTTTCGCTTTCAATTTGCATTTAGAAATTAGCAATTATCAATTTGCAATC
>JAYTGQ010000597.1:0-12234 GCA_043733345.1 Schlesneria sp. | reverse complement strand
TGCTACGTCTTCTTCGTCCGGATAGCACGGATGGCAAAGCCGGGGCACGGATGAAGCCCAAAACGCGAAGCCGCGACAGCTTCACACTGCCTTCATCTGACAAACAGCGCAACTTCAAAAAGCACGCGGCGGGTTGGTGTCGCCGCATCACCGTCCTGCCGCTCCCGGCACTTTGAGCGTCGGTGTGATGAGCGTCTTCTCTTCCGAGTCGGAATCGGGCGATTCCTCGCTCAGCACCGGTTTGGCTGTGGCGCGTGAGACCGGGACCATCACATCGGTGATGTCGGCCGAGGGACTGCCGCTGTTGATCGTGCGCAGCGTCAGTTTCACGTCGTTCTGTTCGAGCGACGAGATGCGAAAGACCGGATGTTGTCGTCCCGCCAATGAGACGCCTCCCAAACCTTCGACCGTCGGGCGTGCATCGCTGGCGCGCGACTTCAACGTCAGCCTGACCGGTGCCGAGTCTGGGTAACGGATCGTCACGGCGATCTCGCGATCGTCGTGGATCGGCGCGAGTGGACCCCCGAATTCGGCGATGCCATCAAAACTGATGAGCATCGCATCGCGACCGGCCGCGACGCGCGGTGTCGTGAACGTCTTGTCGCCGATGTGCAGCGCGATCGTCGCCGTCTGCAATTGCCAACTCGGGCTGGCCGATAACACAAAATCATCCTTGCCAAACACCAGTCGCGGAGTCCCCTGCAACGACGATTGCAGTTGCTCGGTCACTGCCAGCGGAACGGCCGGTGACAGCTTCGCCGCACACAGCATGAGCTGCGCGGCGGAGATGTCTTTGACCCACTCGGGGTCGGTCAACCGTGCGGCCAGCTCGGGCCGGTTGTCGCTGTGATAGTAAACGCCGAGTAACGCAACGCGGCTTTGAGGCCGCTCCAAGTTCACGTCGATGTTCCGCAGGATCGCGTCCTCAGCCTCTTGGTGACGGCCGTACTTCTCCAGCACCGAGGCACAGACAAGGTTTGCTTCCCACGCATCGGTCGAGAACGCGAGTGCCTGCCGTGCGGTTTCGGGAGCACTGGGCTGGCCGAGGAACGCTTGAATGAACGCTCGGTTGGCCAGGCCCGCCGCCAGCATCTCATCTTTGCGGAAGTGCCCGATCCCCAGCGCGGCCAGCTTCTCGTAAGTCTCCGTCGCGGCGAAGAGCTGCCCCAGCGACTGCTGCGTCCGCGCGACGTAGTAGTGGTACGGCGGGTAACACTCCATGAACGACTCCATCCGCTTCAAGACGCGCAGCCGCACGGTCGTGTCCTGCTCGTTCCAAGCCTCTTCCAGCTTGTCGAGATCATCGTTGCGCACGAGCCACCGGTCGGGAATCTGCTTCGCGCGAGCCATCTTCCACGACGTGTCGAGAAACAGGTTCGACTTCTCCACGACGGTCGTCATCCGACGCTTATCGACCTGCCAGAGGTCCAGTTCCTTGGAGACCGTTTGATTGCGATGGTCCCACCAACTGTTGGCTCCCGTGCGCACGGCCGTGGCGTACTGAACAGTCGCCACTTGAGCCGCGATTTCAAACGCGCTCAACCCAACGTTGCGGTTGAATGCGCGGCGATACTTCTCTCGCAGGACTTCACGTTCGCGGTCGGCAATCTGAACTTGGGCGACTTCATCCAAGACCGACGAGTACAGCTTCATCACTTCTTCGTCAGCGATTCCGTTTAAGTTGAGGTGGTTCAGGATCTTCTCCTGCTCCTCGACCATCACGCGCACCGAGGGGTTTTTGCGAATCCGATGCAGTGCCGCACGACTGTAATTGAGCGCGACAGCAGCCGACCGGCGCTGGACCTCGGTCGTCGCGACGGCCACGGCCGGAGCCGCCACAACCGGGACCGCCGCCGGGCTGGCAACGGGCGCGGTACTCGACGGCGTCTCGCTCGGCCGCGAACGTGTCTCATCAGCCGCACCGACCAGAGACGGCAGCAGCACGAGTGCCAACCAACAGAAGTGTTTCATCACGATTCCCCACCAGTTCCAATTCGGCATGGCTTCCTCACGCGGTCTCCAACGAGACAACATCCTCGCGCTGACGGTTCAGTTCCGATCCCGGCCCAGTGGAAAGCACACGCGATGCCACGACGGACGTGCGAGCGGAAGCTGCGGATGACGACATCACAATTGGAAGGCAGACACGATTCTAACCGGCAGAACCGACTGAAACCGGAGGCGACTTCGCGCGCCGAGTCGAGTTTGTGAAGGCTCGCGCCGATCCGGCCGATCACCGAAGTTCCACCGGTCGCGGCAGAGCTGTCGATTGGTGAAACCTTCCGGATTGAACGGTCGCAATCCCATCGAAAGCTCTCAATCTCCCAGCGCGGCTTCACTTCATTCAGCCGCAACCCAAACTCCGCTCAGGTTTGAGCGAGTCCCTTGATCGGCCAGCATTTCCTCTTCCCCGTGTCCGCCCGTGGTCCCCGTGGTTCTTCTGGCTTTCAAACAGCAGAACCACGGGGAACACGGGCGGACACGGGGTAAACCGGCGGAGTGTGTTCGGAAGGCGCGGCATTTACGATTCGTTGCGCCCTCTCAAATCGTCGCGGCACGCAAAGAAACAAAACGTGAGTAGTACAGACTCGTTCCGAGCAAGAACTACAACCGTCTTGCGGTGCGCGGCTCGCAGCCCTGTAACTCTTGCAACCCGCCCGTCCGAAGTCCGGCTTTTCAGAAAGCCGGACTTCTTTCCATCGTGATGAGACCTTCTTGGTGAGCTGGGTGGCGTAAGCCCCCGGACTCCTGTGGTGAAGAGTCCGGGGGCTTACGCCGCCCGGCTCACCAAAACTCTAACCGCACAAACGTCTCAACTCTGACCGCGCGAGGTACAAGGCGGACTTCAACGTCGAGTACCCATCCGGCGTCTCGCGTCCGGTAGCCGACGGCGTTGAGCGTCGAATAGAATTCCGCCGATGAATTTCCCGCCCGGTTCTCCCTCCTAATTTCTTGCGAGTTCCCATGCTGCGACTCACTGCACGAGTGCTGATTCCCGTCGTGTTGGTTCTCAATTGCTCGACCTTTCTCTGCCTCTCATTTCTGGCTGCGGCCGATCAGGCGGGATCGGTTGCGGCCGTCGATCCCGATCATGCGGCGAAGCGGAAGTTGGGGCTGGAGGTCTTCAAAACGGATGTGCGAGCGATCCTGAAGGACAAGTGCGTCAGTTGCCACGGCGGCGACGCGACCGAAGGAAAGTTGGACCTCGCCACGCAGGAAGGACTTCTCAAGGGAGGCGAGCGTGGACCGGCGGCGGTGGTTGGACGCGGCGACAAAAGTTTGCTCGTCAGGCTGATCGCGCATCAGCAAGAGCCGCGCATGCCGAAGGATGGCGAGAAGCTCGATGCGAAAGAGATCGCGGCCGTTACGAAGTGGATCGATCTCGGTGCCCCGTTCGATGAGCCGCTCGTGCAAGCCAAGCCGGTCGATGTTTTGGCGTGGACTCAGCGCAAGCTCAGTCCCGAGAAGAAAGCCTTTTGGTCGTTCCAGCCGTTGAAAAAGTCGATGCCACCCGCAGTGGAAGACGCTCGTGGCTGGTCGGGTTCGTCCGTGGATCGATTCGTTCTGCAAAGGCTCAATGAGGCGAAGCTGGCTCCCAACGGAACGGTCGGGCGGGCCGAGTTGATTCGGCGCGTCAGCTTCGATTTGATCGGCCTGCCGCCGTCAGCCGACGACGTGACCGAGTTCCTTCACGACGCGCGGCCCGACGCTGATGAGCGACTGGTCGAACGGCTACTCGCCAGTCCGCATTACGGTGAGCGATGGGGACGCCGCTGGCTGGACCTCGCTCGGTTTGCCGAGAGCCACGGGTTTGAACATGACTACGACCGGCCATCGGCCTTCCACTATCGCGACTTCGTGGTGCAGGCCCTGAACGCCGGGATGCCTTACGACCAGTTCGTGCGCTGGCAGATTGCCGGGGACGAGTTCGCTCCCAACGACCGGCTGGCGATGATGGCGACGGGGTTCCTCGCGGCGGGAGTTCACTCGACGCAGATCACGAAGAACGAAGTCGAGAAGCACCGCTACGACGAGATGGACGACATGCTCGCGACGGTCGGCACGTCGATGCTCGGGCTGACGATTGGCTGCGCGCGCTGCCACGATCACAAGTTCGACCCGATCCCGCAGGCCGATTACTACCGGTTGCTTTCGACGTTCACGACGACGATCCGCAGCGAGGTCGAACTCGACTTCGACCCCGAAGGATACGAACGAGCCAAGTCCGAGTTCGATGTCACGCACGCTCCCTTCGAGCAAGCCGTTCGCGACTACGAAGCGACTCAGTTACCCGAGGCATTCAAAAAGTGGCGAGACTCGCGTGCGCCGTTCAACGGACAGACCTCCAGCACCGACCAAACTTCCAGCACCTCGTTTAACCGCGTGGGCAACGCCCCGCGCGACGAGCGTCAAGACGATGAGCCACGCCAAGAGACTCGCGGGGCGTTGCCCACGCGGTTAAACGAGGATCAAACCGCCCTCGACGCGGCCAAAGAGAATCCCTCGTGGTTCGTTCCGGAGGACCTCGCTATTAAGTCGAAGGGAAACGCGACGTTCACGAAGCAGCCCGATGAGTCGTGGCTGCAAAGCGGCACCAGCCCGGCGAACGATGTCGTCACGATCACGTTCACCACGAAACTGCGCGACGTGAAGTCGATCCGATTGGAGGCTCTCGCCCATCCGTCGTTCACCAAATCGGGACCGGGCCGCGCGTCGAACGGCAATTTTGCGTTGTCCGACTTCGCGGTGACGGCTCTTCCCGTGGGAGCCGCCGCCGACACGAAGCCGACCCCGGTGAAGCTGACGAGTGCCAAAGCGACCTTCGAGCAGAACGGCCTCCCCGTCGCAGCGGCCATCGACGACAACCCGCAATCGGCGTGGGCCGTCGATCCCGAGTTCGGCAAAGACCACGCCGCCGTCTTCGCGTGCATCGAGCCATTCGGCTTCGAGAGCGGCACCGTCGTCACGATCACGCTGGCGTACAACAACAACAACACGCAGCATTCGATCGGCCGACCGCGACTCACGCTGTCTCAGAAGTCTGACCAGCCCGCCACGACCGGCGGCGCGTGGAATGAAACGATCCTTGCCCTCCTGACAAAACCGTTCGACCAACTGACGGCCGATGAAAAGAAGACCGCCTTCGATTGGTTCAAGCCACAGGACGCGGGTTGGAAGCAGGTCGAAGACCGCCGCGCGTCGCATGCCGCCACCATGCCCAAGCCGCGATTACAAAAGGTCCTCGTCGCCACCGAAGGACTGCCGCCCGTGAAACTGCACACGCAGGCGGAGTCCGAGTTTTTGAAAGAGACTCACTTCCTCCGTCGCGGCGAGACCAATCACAAAGACGCCGTCGCCACGCAAGGCTTCTTGCAGGTGCTGATGACGAACCCCGACGCACCGCAACTCTTTCAAACGCCCGCTCCCTCGGGAGCACACACGTCGTTCCAACGAACCTCGCTGACGAACTGGATGTTGGACCGTGAGGCCGGAGCCGGGAACCTGCTCGCCCGCGTGATCGTCAACCGGCTCTGGCAGCATCATCTCGGACGAGGTCTCGTTTCGACGCCCTCCGACTTCGGGACGCGCGGTGAACTGCCGAGTCACCCCGAACTGCTCGACTTCCTCGCCAGCGAACTGATTCGCCACAACTGGGAACTAAAGCCGATCCACCGCCTGATCGTGTCGAGCCGCGTTTACCAGCAGTCGTGCGACACGGACGAACAGCGCGCCGCAGTCGATCGCGAGAACAAACTCTTCTGGCACCGACCACGCAAACGCCTCGAAGCCGAAGTGATTCGCGACGCAGTCCTCGCGGCGAGTGGCCAGCTCGACGACCGCCTCTACGGACCCGGCAAGCTGGATGAAAGCCACCGCCGCCGCAGCCTCTACTTCACCGTAAAGCGCAGCCAACTGATGCCCTCGATGACGGTGTTCGATGCCCCCGATGGCACCACGCCCGTGGCCGACCGCCCGCAAACCACGATCGCGCCGCAAGCCCTGCTGCTGATGAACAACCCGCAAGTGCGAGACGCCTCGCGCCAGTTCGCCGCGCAGCTTCAACCCGTCGCGGTGAAGTCACTCGAAGACGCCGTGAGACTCGGCTACCTCACCGCCGTCAGCCGAGACCCGTCTCCCGAAGAACTGACCAACACCGCCGAGTTCCTCCGCCAACAAGCCGCCTCGTACTCACAGACCGATCCCACTGCGGGCCTCGCGCGCAGCCTGATCGACTTCTGCCAAGTCCTCTTCTGTCTGAACGAGTTCATCTACACGGAGTGAACTCGACTGACTCGGACTGCAAGTTTTTGATCTCATTTCAATGGGACTCCTCATGACCAGACTGCTCTCGATGTTGATTCTGACCGTTGTCATCTTCACACGTGTGGCGGCTGCCGGAGTTGATCTGAGTCAGTCGAAGATCACTTCCGAATTAGAAAAAGTTCCTGCCGGGACGACGGTCACGGTCAACGTGGTCCTCAAGAATTCGGGGGACAAACCGTCGGAGGGGACTGATCTGCGGATCAGGTTTCCGCACAACGGGTTTCTCGTGCGGATCGACGAGCTGCCCGAGTTGAAGCGAGACGACGACGAGCGCGAGGTGACGGCTCGCGTGAACATTCCCGCTGGCGAGGAGTATCGGTTTTCGTTCGTCCTGCTGGCGTCACGCAGTGAGGCTCAGCACAGGCTCGCGTCGGACATTGAGGTCCGAAACTTTCTGGCCGACGCCCGCTGGGACTCGGAGTTCTCGATCAAGATCACCAACGCTCCATCCACGGCGGGAGTCGTCATTGGCGGATTGAGGTTTCATCCCGCAGCAGGCTGGTTGTTGGGATGGCTGGTCTGTGGCCTGCTGTTGTTCGTGGGGATGCGTGCTCGGGTGCAGTGGGTTCGAGAACATCCCCAGTCCAACCTGCTGCCAGCCGACGTGCGTCGCATCCCGCCGTTTGGACTCGTCCTGCTGGTGATGATTCCCTTGGCGTTCTTGATGGTGCTGGGAGGAATGGCGTGGCGTGACCTGCAAACGCTAACGAGTTGGCAGGAAGCTCAAGCGACCATCCTGGACCGACGGGAAGACGTGCAAGCCGGGAAAGACGAATGGCGCAAGGATGGCAGCCGGAGACAAACCCGCTCGACACGCACGCCCGAATTCGCGTTGAAGTACCCAGCGGGCGAACGCGAAGTCATCTCATCCGGCTTCGCCACTGGACCGTCTCTGCACGTCGGCGGTCAGATCACGGGCAAGGCCGCGATGGACGATTGGGTCGCTGGCAAAACGATCCCCTGCTGGTACGACCCCTCCGACCCCGGCATCGTCGTCGTCCAACGCGGTTTCGGCGCAAAGTACATTCTCTTCGGCCTGTTCTTCGGTTTGCTGCCCCTAGCGATACTGTGGTTCGGCTTTCGACAGCTCCGAAAAGTGAGCAACGCCGTGCGACAACTTGATGAGTTCGAGTCGGCGGTCGGGCAATGCAGATGATTTACCACAGAGAAACAGAGGCGCAGAGAAGGCAATAGAAGCGGAGAGAAGACAAGCCGTGTGTTTGCAGGTTGCGTCAACATCCACAGTTTGTCGAAGTGAAGGCGTGATGCGACGACCGTTCAACTTCCATGAATCTCCTCTTCTCGGTGTCTCTGTGGTGAAGACTTCGATGAATCATCTGGACAAGCGAAGAGATACGTGGTTCCTCGCCAACACAACTGTTGGATGACGTGACCGACAAAAGTCGGATTCAGGTGAGCCGGGCGGCGTCAGCCCAATGGCACTTGCTTTGGCTCAGTAACCCGCAGCGTAAGCGAGGGAAACAAGAGGAAACGCCTCATGTCATCGCCCTCGCTCACGCTGCGGGTTAGTAAAGTCAGTGCCATTGGGCGTAAGCCCCCGGATTTGTAGCTGTAATCGCAAGAGTCCGGGGGCTTACGCCGCCCGGCTCACCACTTCTGTCGGAAACATCATTGATTTAATCAGCCATTCGATGGAGGTCGTTTCATGTTCTTGCTGTCGGCTCGTGATGACGGTGCGGGAGCGATCGTCATTTTGATTCTCTTCGTGTTGGTCATTGTTTTTGTAGTCGGGGCTTGGCTTTGGTCTTACTGGGCCAGCATCGGCCGAGCGATTCGGGGTCATTTGCGGTCGAACTGCAAGAATGCGGAGAACGTCACCAAAAAGATTCCGGGTTGGGATCGGGGCAACCATTTGCAGATATTGGAATCGCTCTGCACGCAAACGGGTGGGAAGCGGCTGCATGTGAGTTACCTCAACACCAACTTGCAGACCATGGCGGCCAAAGGTCCGTCGAAAGGTGGCCCCAATTGGGAGACGTTTTCGTCCACCAAGGGCAAGTCCTTCAAGCTGCCGACGAACGCGGTCTATCTGTTTTTTCATGAGTCCCACCCGGTCGTCGCCTGCGTGATCGCGCAAGCCTCGCACGAGTATTGGAACCATGAGATTAACGATGTCATTTCTACGGGACCGAACGGCTTTCAACTGGAAGTCCTCGCTCGTAAGCGGGACATCGCGGATGCCGCGCTTGAGCGGATCGGTCGGCTGGCGCGCGAGCAGTCGATCTATCGCGGCCAGACGATTCAACTGCGCGGCGAGAACAAAAGTGGCGGTGACTTTGCCATCGAGTTCTGCGACATCCCGAACACGACGCGCGACGACATCGTTCTGCCCGACGATCTGCTGCAAGCCATCGAACGGAACGTGATCGGATTCGCCTCGCACACCGAGACCCTCCGCAAGCTGGGGCGGAGCGTGAAGCATGGCATCCTCTTTTTTGGGTCACCCGGTGTCGGCAAGACGATGGTGACGAGATACCTCACCAAGCAGTGCCCTCAACACACGGTCGTCATTCTGACCGGACGCAATCTGCATCTGCTGCGCGAGTCGATGATGTTTGCGCGGCTTCTCACACCGAGCATCGTGATTCTGGAGGATGTCGATTTGATCGCGAACGAGCGGTCGAACAACTCGCAGGTGACAGTCCTTCAAGAATTGCTCGATGAACTGGACAGATTGGGTGCCTCCGTCGAGTGCCTCGTGCTGATGTCCACGAACCGGCCCGATCTGCTCGAACCGGCACTGGCCGCTCGACCCGGTCGAGTCGATCAAACGTTCGAGCTGCAACTTCCGAACGCCGACCTGCGGAGACGCCTCTGCGAGAACGACTCGAAGGGCCTGAACACGACCGCCATCGACTGGACACCGTGGGTCGAGCGAACCGCCGGCGTCAGTCCCGCCTTCATCGCCGAATGGCTGCGCCGCGCGTTGCTCCTCGCCGCAGATCGAGGCGAACAACTCCCCGATCTCAAGCTTCAACCCGACGACCTCAGCGAAGCCCTCCGAGAAATCACGCTTCACAGCGGCGGACTGACTCAGCGGCTGCTTGGTTCGTCGTCGGCTCGAATTGAATGATGACTTTTGCCAGAACACTCCCACTGAACTGTGAAGAAGCAATCTATGACAATGGCATTTGAAACCAGAGTTAGTTACAGGCGTGAAGCTTTACAGCGGATGGCCATTGGGATTGGAGCAGTCACGAGCTTGAGCGTGCTTGGGAGAAGATTGACCTTCGCTCAACAAGAGTCGGGGAGTGGGGTACCGAGAACGGGCGAAACGAGTCCGCAACTGAGGCCGCTCGATGAGTTGATGGCTTCATTCGTGAAGCAGCATGATGTTCCAGGGGCTTCCCTGGCTGTGATGAAGGGGGCGAAGCTGGTCTACGCGCGCGGGTTTGGTTTGGCCGACACCGAGACGAAGCGGGGCGTTCAGCCGAACTCGCTCTTTCGCATTGCGAGCGTCTCGAAACCGCTGACGGCTGTCGCGATCTTACAGCTTTGGCAGAAAAAGAAACTCCGGCTGGAAGATCGGGTGTTCGACATCCTTCCCGCGAACGATTGGCTTCCCGATCAGCATGATCCGAGATTGAAAGAGATCACCGTCCGGCAGCTCTTGCAGCACACGGGAGGCTGGGACCGCGACAAATCATTCGACCCGATCGTCAACGCGCGCGAGGCTGTTCGCGTTCTCGGCAAATCGCTCCCCGCCAGTGCCGAAGACATTGCTCGCTACACACTGACGCTACCGCTCGATTTCGATCCCGGAAAGCGCTATGCCTATTCCAATGTCGGCTACCTACTGCTGGGCCGAATCATCCAGCAGACGAGTAGCCAGACTTACGAGGCATTCGTGAAACAAAATGTACTGGCACCGATCAAGGTCTCGCGGATGAGTCTTGGCCGTGCGTCTGAATCATCGCTCGACATCAACGAAGTGCGGTACCTCGACCGCAAGCACCGCGTCATACCCGCCGTGAATGGCGGCAAGATCGGAACCGACGTTCCGCTCGTGTACGGCGGGGAGAACATTGAAGGCTATGAAGCACACGGCGGGTGGATCGCGTCGGCTGCTGATCTTGTGAAATTCGCAGCGGCGCTGACAGGAGCCGCAAAACCAGTGCTGCTCAAGCCACCCGCCTTAAAAGAGTTGGTCTCTCGTCCATCCGGCGCTGCTGGTCATAAGCCGGATGGAACGCCGATGCCTGTTTACTACGGACTTGGTTTCAATGTCCGGCCAATCGGTCGCGAAGACCGCTTCAATGTCTGGCACGATGGCTTGATCGCGGGAACGTCATCACTTCTCGTCCTCCGCCACGACGGCTTCTGTTGGGCGGTACTCTTCAACACGGATCGTTCGCCTGATGACAAAGTTCTCTCTGGTCTGATCGACCCGCTCATCCATCAGGCCATCGACTCGGTCAATTGGTGACTCGCCCCGCCCAGCCAATAACACGAGCGGGTATTGAAAGTCGGTTTATCCGAGGCTTTGGGGGGAGTCTTCATTGGAGAGAACCGAGCGCTGTCCCCCGCATTCAGGATGAAAACGACGAACGTCATCCCGTTCACAGGACTCCCCCCAAAAAAACTCGGATGAACTTGAAAGTCCTGCATCTGGTGAGCGTCCACTTGAGGAGGAACAATTTGACGCCGCTAGCGCAAGCGAATCCGATCGTCGGCGTGTCTCAGCTCACTTCAAGCACGCGAGTAGCACTCGCTCGAACTCGGTCCAGTCGTAGCAGGGTTGGTCGAGGATCACTTCGATGCGGCTGTCGCGGCAGTACGGGATCGACTCGCACGTCAGGTCGCCTCCCACGCGGTTGAACAGCAACCATTCGGCTCCGACGTTGAAGACTCCCTTCAACCGATGGACTTCCAAACTCCCGCCGAGGACTTCCATCAACGCCAGTCGGCTAAAGCGATCGAACGGCGAGAAGATCCAACCGCAGGCGGCTCGATCGTGCTGCGGACTCTCTTTCCGAATCGGCTTCCCCGGCAACAGCATGGCGACCGGAGCCGGTTGCTCTGATGAGGGACTCACGGCCTGCGGCGGATGCGCGTTGGGGAACAAGGGAACGCGCATGGCTGAGATATCGGCATCGAGCAGCGCGACATCGCAGTGACCGTGCGTTGTGCAGACGACCTGCAACTTGGGTGGAAAGAGATCGCGGAGGTGAGTCAGAAACGCGGCGGTTTGTTCTGACGGAGCGCGATCTGTCTTGTTGACCAGCACGATGTCGGCCATGTGCAACTGGTCTTGAAAGACGGGTGACGAGGCGATGCGCGGCGTGGCGAAGTCAGCGGGATCGGCCACGCAGATCGTGGCTCGCAAGTCGATCAACTCGCGAAACCAAGGACCGCGCAGAGTGTCGAGGACCGCCGCCGGATGCCCGAGTCCGGTCGGTTCGATCAACACCCGCTGTGGCTTTGTCTGGTGCAGCAGCTCGATCAGCGAGAAGTCGAGCGGCTCGCTCGACGAACAGCAGAAGCAGCCCCCCGCGATCTCGCTTACAACGACGCCGTCGCTCCCCGAGCCGCCCAGAATTGCACCATCGATCCCGACCTCGCCGAACTCATTCACGAGGATCGCCCAACGTTCATCAGCCGGTCGCTGCGACAACAGGTTCAAAATGGTTGTCGTCTTGCCAACGCCGAGAAAGCCGGTGATGAGATTGGTTGGCACGCGCGAACGTTCGCTGGTCATGGATGGAGACTTCAGGGAATGGAGCAGTGGGTGGTGGGTAGAAGCAGACGATCGCGGTTATACCTGACGCCGCACAACGTGAGGCATCTGAGCGGGGCGGCGTCAGCCCAATGGCACTCACTTTGAGCGGCAAGGCGCTAGCCGCCGGTGGAAGGAGTTGTGTTTCCAAGCAAAGAACCGGCGGCTAGCGC
>JAYTGQ010000596.1:0-28059 GCA_043733345.1 Schlesneria sp. | reverse complement strand
TTGGTCCAGCCGCTCGGTGCGCGCCGCGCCGCCCAATTCCCTCACCCACCGTTCCAACTCCGCCACCCGCCGCACCAGTTCTTCATTGCGCCGCGCCAACTCTTCATTGCGCCGCGCCAGTTCTTCCATCCGCCGACGAAAGTCCGCCTTCTCAGCCCGCAGCCGCGCGCGTTCGACATCCTTATCCCGTGCTGTCCCCAGCCCCGTCTTCTACAAAACTTCCCAATCTGACGCATCACCTGTTTTCGCAGAATGGACGGCTACCCATTTTGTGTTGGATGCTTGAATGAGCGACACGGCGCTAGCCGCCGGTGTAGGCGAAAACGACCGGCGGCTAGCGCCATGCCGCTCACGGGACACCATTTTCAACAGGAATGGCGGAGAGCCGTATTTGCGAAGCCAGTCGCCGTCTCAGAGTCGGCGCGTGACTTTTGTCACGGCGTTCCATTTTTGCCGGACGTGATTTGTGCCTGCTCTCCCTGTCAGCGCCAGCGCATACAGACTCGGCGCATCAGCGCCAGAGATCGGCCATCAGCCAGACGGCGCTGACTGTCGCCAAGCCCAGCACGAGGGACTGAAAGGTTCGCTGCGGTACTCGTTCGAGCAGCCACTTTCCGGACCACAACCCCGCGAGTACGGCCGGGATCAAGCAGACGTTGAGCGTCAACGAGCCGACATTGATGAGGCCGAGATGAACGCTGAACGGCACTTTTGAAATGTTCACCAACAGAAACAGCCACGCCATCGTGTGGACGAACTGATGCTTGGGTAGCGACAAGATGATGAGGTACGCCGAGGCAATCGGGCCAGCCGCGTTCGCGACCATCGTGGCGATCCCCGTGAGCAAGCCCGTGAACCAGGCGAAGATTGTCGAGTGAGGCAGCAGGGCATCGAAGCGAGGAAACTGCTGTCGCGCCACTTGCAGCACGAGCATTCCCAGCACCATGCCGCCGATGACCGGCCGAAAGGCGGCGTCGGGAATGACCATCAGCAACAGCCAGCCGACCACAATCCCGAAGCCGACTGGCCATGCCAGTCGGCGGATTTGTCTCCACTGAACATGCTCACGAAACGTGGAGGCAGCGATCACGTCGGCGAAGATCAGGAGTGGCAAGACGATGCCACTGGAAGCGCGCCCTGGAACCGCCGCCGCCATGAACGTCACACCGAGCAGTCCCATCCCCGCCAAGCCCGCCTTCGACACTCCCGAACAAAAGGCCGCGATCAGCACGAGAGTCCATTGCAGCACGGTGAAGTCGGGCATGGGAAGGCTTTGGTTCGGATGTTTGGAGACCGCAAAGTGTCCCGGACGCTCGGAGCGTCCGGGACACTGGCTCCGAGAGTTCAACAGTAATTGATGCGCCGCCTCTTGCCTGACTCACACCAACCCGAAGTGTGAACGAGGACGAAGTCGATCAACGCCCTCGTTCACACTTCGGGTTGGTGACTATGGGTAAACCATTTGTTGCCGGTCGCCTAATTGATGCGCCGCCTCTTGCCGTCACTTCCCCAACTCAATGACCACCTTGCCGCTGGAGTCGGTCGAGGCGCGTGCCATTCCCGACGTGTTGAACCGCATCGAGATGGCCCCATTGCCATCAACGGCGATCAGGCCGCCGATGTCGTTCGGCAACACTTTCTCGATCACATGCTGGGTGGCGTCGTCGAGCGATAGTCCCTTGTACGCCATCAGGGCGGAGACGTGAAACGCGATGCTGTTGCGGATGTAGTACTCGCCTGTGCCGGTGCAACTCACGGCACACGTCGCATTGTTGGCGTAAGTTCCCGCGCCGAGGATCGGTGAGTCTCCAACACGGCCCATCATCTTGTTCGTCAACCCGCCGGTGGACGTTCCCGCCGCCAGATTGCCGTGCTTGTCACACACCACGCAACCGACTGTCCCTCTGTGAACCTTGGCGGCTTGAGCCTGCTTTTCTTGCTCCCATTCCCGCCGACGAAGCTCCGTGCTGAAGTAAGTGTTCGGCACCCGTTCGATTTGCTTTCGGTCCCGCATGGCGTCGGCGAACTTTTCGGCCCCGGCCCCCATCAGCAGCACATGCGGCGTCTCGGTCATCACCAGCCGCGCCAGCGAGATCGGGTTCTTCACGGTCGTGACACCCGCCACCGCGCCGCCTTGCCCGGTGCTGCCATCCATCACACTCGCATCCAACTCGTGTGTCCCCGCCGCATTGAAAACCGCCCCGCGTCCGGCGTTGAACAGCGGATCGTTTTCGAGAACCCGAATCGTCTGCTCGACGGCGTCGATCGCCTGGCCCCCATCGGCGACGATCTTTCGCCCCACTTCGAGCGCCGCCGCCAGCGACTGGCGATGCGCCTGCCGCTCGTCCTCGGTGATGTTGTCCAACTCATCTCCGGCCCCGCCATGAATGGCGATCGCAAACTGGCCACGCGCCGGTGGCTGTTGAGCCTCCACCTCGTCTTGCACCATTCCAAGCATCCCTCCCATCACGAGCCAAACGGCACCCCACCCGCCTAACCGATTGCAACGACGCGTGGCCATTGATGCAGGACAATGCCACGCTGAGAAAATGGAATTCAAAGAACGATCCTTTCAGAAAACAACGGCGATCCGTTTTTTCGCTGCGTGCGATGAGCGGCGTAGACACATGAACCGCCACGGTCACGCCAGCACTTCCGTGATTTCTAATTCGACTGGCCGACTTTTCGTAGGGTGGGCTGTGCCCACCAATCCGCAACCGCTGGTGGGGACTCCTGAAAGTGGAGGGCACAGCCCACCCAACGGAAAGTCAGACAGTCGAATTAGGCAATACCCGGTAAATGATTGACCCCTCGAAGCCTGACGCGCAAGCGAAGAGGACTTCGCTTGTGCGGACGACTTCGCTTGCGCGTCAGGCTTCGATGCGCGGGTACGATATTTCGCCGGGGTTGCCTTACACTCTCGAACGAAAATATTCGGCACTCGGTGATGTCTCACCTCACCCGTTCCAACGCCACCAGACACCCCATAAAAACAAGCAGTTGGACTATCCGTGAAACCGCCGGCACCTCATTCCGTCGTGACGCTGGCAATGGCCCACAAACGTCGTGGCTTCGGATCTGGGATGCGGCGAGATAACGAGTGAATCGACACGCAGACCGCGGCAAGCAAGCAACCCATTCGCGAGATACTGCATGAGAGAGCCGCAAAACGTGAGACGCCGAGAAATCGTCGGAGGGGCTAACAGCTTGTTGAAGAACGTAGCTTGGACGCCTCGTCCGAGCGAAAACCCATTGGAAACGGACGGACGGGGCGTCCATCCTACGGTTCTTCAACAAGCTGCTAAGACTGTCGTGAGCATCGCCCTCGCGGCGTTGTTTGTTCTCGATCTTCAAATCCACGCCGACGAATTAAACGAGCCGCCGATTTCGCAGGCGGATCGCGAGTATTGGTCGTTTCGGCCGCGGGTTCGTCCCGCCGTTCCCGCCTTGCCAATGGGTGACGCTGCGAATCCGATCGACATGTTTGTCGAGCAGCGTCTGCGGGAGAGTGGTCTGGTGGCGTTGGGGCGGGCGGACAAAGTGACTCTGTTGCGGCGGGTGACGTTTGATTTGATCGGCCTCCCACCGACGCCGGATGAGATTGCGGCGTTACTCGAAGACGGCGAGCCAGAGGCTTACGAGCGGGTTGTCGATCGGTTGCTCGCCTCTCCCGAATACGGGGAGCGGTGGGGACAGCACTGGCTCGATTTGGCGCGGTTTGCCGAGACCGACGGGTTTGAGTTCGATGCCGTGCGGCCCCATGCCTGGCGGTATCGCGATTGGGTGATCAAGGCTCTCAACAACGACCTACCGTTCGATCGGTTCGTGCAGCAGCAGATCGCGGGGGACGAGTTGTGGCCCGACGATCCGCAGGCGGCCATCGCCACCGGGTTCCTGCTCTGCGGACCCGACACGCCCGACATCAACGATCAGGACGAGCGGCGGCATACGATCCTGAACGAGCTGGCGGGAACGGTCGGTTCGGTGTTCCTCGGTCTGTCGGTCGGGTGTGCCCAGTGCCACGATCACAAGATCGACCCGATCAGCCAGGCCGACTTCTATCGACTGCGCGCCTTCTTCGATCGTGGCGACCTCTTCAAGGATCATCCGATCGCCACACCCGACGAACGGGCCGCGCACGAAGCGGCTCGCCAGGTGACGGCTCCGCTGGAGAAGGAACTCAAGCAGCTCGACGATGCGGCGCGGAAACGGCTGCGCGAGCAGAACCCCGATCTGCAACCGACGGCCGCCGACTTGAAGGGGGCACTGACGGATGACGAGCGGATTCGGCGAGACGAGCTGGTTGGCGAGTTGGTCCGGTTGCCGAAGGTTCCCGAGTTGCCTCATGGTCGCGTGTTCAAGAACGGAGTTGAACGAACGTCGATCGTGGCGATTCGCGGTGACTTCAAACGCCCCGGTGCCGAGGTACAGCCGGCGTTTTTGAGAATTGTTGATCCCCGTAGGTTGGGCTCTCAGCCCGACCGCGATTCGGATCGCGCCACGAATCGCGGAGGGAAAGAAGAAAAGGTCGGGCTGAGAGCCCAACCTACGGGAGGACGTCCCACGCGATCCGATCTCGCACGGTGGCTGACGCGAGCCGATCATCCGCTCGTTCCGCGCGTGATGGCCAATCGACTCTGGCAGTTTCACTTCGGTGAGGGACTGTGTCGCTCGCCGAGCGATTTCGGTTACAGCGGTTCGGATCCATCTCATCCGGAATTATTGGACTGGCTGGCGAGCGAACTGACGCGCGATGACGGGAGCTTCAAGCGGATGCACCGGATGATGGTGACTTCGGCGACCTATCAACGGGCGGCTCGACCGGGAACAGACGAGTCGTCGCGCGCACTCTGGAGCGCGCTGCAGGCAACCGATCCCGACAACCGATGGTGGGGCCGGATGACTCCGCGACGGTTGGAAGGGAAAGCGATTCGCGACGCGATGCTGTCGGTGGCGGGCGTTCTCAGCGAACGGCGGGGCGGTCCCGGTGCCAGGCCGCCGCTGCCCAAGGAGTTGATCGCGACGCTGCTCAAGAACCAGTGGGTGGTCTCGCCCGACGAGGAGGATCACCGGCGACGCAGCATCTACCTGATGGTTCGCCGCAACCTGCGCTATCCCTTGTTCGAGGTCTTCGATCGGCCCGACACCAACGCCACCTGTGCCAAACGTTCTCGCTCCACAGGCACTCGCGCTGCTCAATTCGGAACTCAGCGTCGCGCTGGCCGAGACGCTGGCGAAGCGCATCACGCGCGAAGTCACCGGTACGGACCAGCAGGTTGAGTTGGCTTTCCAACGGGTCTTGGGACGCCACCCAACCCGCGAAGAGGTTGCGTGGTCAAACGACTTCCTTCGAGAAGAGTCGCAGCCGAATCCTGAAGGCCGACGCAGCGCACTTCAGCGACTCTGCCTGGCCCTCTTCAACGCGAACGAGTTCTTGTACGTGGACTGACTGAAAGCGGTTTCGAGCAGGGCCATCGCCTTGTTCTATGTAGGGTGGGTCGAGTCATTGAGGCCCACCGTAAGTCGTGTGGCTGTTGGTGGGCCTCGATGACTCGACCCACCCTACATAGAACTACATAGAACAAGGCGGTCGATCGGCCTTGCGCGAACGCTGGTTGGCATTCTGTGGACGGGGTGAGCGTGGTGGTGACGCGATTGACCGCGTCAGCGTGACGCGGCTCGGGCGGGACGGTGGGTTCCGCGATGCGGTTTAGTCAGCGTGGCGTTTGTTGTGCTGTCAGTCGGAGCAGGCCGTCGAGGAGTTCGGCTGCCGTACTACTCACGTTTTGTTTCTTCGCGGGGCGCGAAGATTTCCGCACCTTCAACAAGTGACACTCGCTGCCGTAGAAGCTTGTCACCATCCCACGTCATCAACGAAGAGCCATTAGAAGACCTCAACAAGAAAATGGGGGACAAGAAGATGAAAGCCAGATCCAGATGCTTCCTCTCCTATCTTCTTGTCCACCATCTTCTTGTTCCTTTCGGTTGCGGCGGAGCCGCGCTGCGATCGTTCAGGGTTCAGTCTCTCGAACGGTGATGGCCGTATTGATCATGGGAGTCTGCTCTCGCTGAACTCGTCCGCTGAGCCAAACGACTTCGAGGGACTCGATCGCCTCCGCCGGTCCCAAGCCGAACAAGAGTTCATTAGCCGGTGAGGAGAGATAGCTCGATCCTCCCTTGAGTTGCTTTGAGAATGAGTGGCCGCCGGCGACGACGTTGACTCGGGCACCGACCGCGTCGCGGTGCGTGGTCGTGCCGATCAGTCGGACCTTCAGCCACGAGCCGCGTCGCTTCGACTCATTGTTCAGTACGGCCACCGGTTCATTGGTGTGAGAGACGACCAGATCGGGGTCTCCATCGCGATCGAGGTCTCCGCAGGCGACGCCGCGACCGAGATGCGGTGACGCCGTATAGGCTCCGGCCGCGTTGGCGACATTGACGAAACGCCGCCCCGCTTGGTTCTCGAACAGCAGTGGCGGCTGCCGGACAGCCGAGTTCGCCGGGTGGTGCATCACATGGCCGTTGGTCGCGAACAGATCCTCGTCTCCATCCAGATCGAAGTCGAGGAACGTCGTGCCGAAGCCGACGTAGACGGCTCCGACAGCGGTGATGCCGGTCACTCCACTGACGTGCTGGAAGCGGCAGTCTCTCTCGTTGCGATAGAGCGCGAAGCTTTGGTTCTCGTAGTTGGCCACCCACAGGTCGGGCCATCCGTCGCCATTGAAGTCGCCGATGTCGGTCCCCATGCTCCCTTCGGCTTCGCCCGTTTCGCCGAAGGCTGTGCCGCTGAGCAGTCCCTCCTCCGCGAAGCGTCCGCGTCCGTCATTGCGATACAGAAAGTTGGGCGTGGTGTCGTTGGCCACGTAGTAATCGAGGTCTCCGTCGAGATCGAGATCGGCCGCGACCACGCCTAGTCCCTTGCCTCCCGCGACCAAGCCGACTTCAGCGGTCGCCTCGCGAAACGTGCCGTCGCCGTGGCCTAAATAAAACATGTCCGACAGCGGCTCGAACACTTTCGGCGCACAGATGTCGCGGTGGCCCTGCATGTGACATGCGGGGTGCTTCTCGAAACTCCAATCGACGTAGTTCGCGAGATAGAGATCGAGCACACCGTCGCCGTTGGCATCGCCCCACGCGGAACTGGTACTCCACGAACGGAGCGTCAAACCCGACGCGTCCGTCTCATCGACGAACGTTCCGTCCCCGCGATTCCGATACAGCAGCAACCCGCGATATCCGGTCACGAGCAAATCCGGAAAGCCGTCCGAATCGACATCACCCACGCAAGCTCCGTGCGAGTAGAACGCACAGGAATCGACTCCCGCTGCTGCCGCAACGGCATGGAACTTCAGTTCACCCGTGTTCCGAAACAGGGCGGAGGGAAGTCCGATCGGTTGCGGTGTCTGTGTGAACTCGCCACCTCCGGGCAGGAAGACATCGAGCAATCCGTCTTGGTCGTAGTCGAGCAGGGCCGCGCCGGTACCGAGGCTCTCCAAAATCGCGCGGTGACCGGCCTCATGACCGTTTCGCGGAACGAAGTGGATCCCGGCCTCCGCAGCCACGTCTCGAAACTGGGCCGCCGTCGAAACGATCGATGCTGCTCCGGAGCCTGCCGTTTGATCCGGCCTGCCGCGTCCCGCAGGTCGAGACTCGCATCCCGACACGATTGTGATGACGATGCAATAGCCCAGCACGATCTGCAAACAGACCGACCTGCGCGGTGGGGACATCATTCGTGATGCTCCGCAAGACCTGCCGATTGGCGATGCCGCGCGGCTTTGTCGTGATTGCCCAGCAGTTCATAATGTTCGGCCAACAGGGCGTGCGTGGGCTGGTGAGCCGGGTTCAATTCGAGCAGGGTGAGTAGCCACACCGCGCCCTCGTCATGAGACTTCCAGCGCCACGTCAATTCGCCGACCTCGTAGCGCAGCGCGAGATTCCACGGCGCGACGACCAGTTCCGTGGTGGCTTTCGACAATCGCAGCAACGGCTCTCGGGCCTCTTCGCGAAAATGAAAGTGCTCGGCAGCTTCCGCGTCACGACCGGCCGCACGCAACGCCCGCGCGTATTGGTATCGAATTTCGGCATCTTCCGAATGGAGAGCGACCGCTCGACCGAGGGCCTCAACCGCTTCACGAGGCCGGCTGGCTCCCGACTCGAGTTGCCCGAGCAGCACGAGGGCGGGGCAATGATCGGGGCTGCGCGCCAGAATGCCTTGGAGTGATTCACGCGCTTCGTCCAGCGTGCCGAGTCGGACGAGACACTCGGCACGCTGAACTTGTGCGGCCACGTTGTGCGGATCGCGTTTCAGCAGGGGCCGCAGTTCCAGCTCGGCTTCGGTAAATTTGAGCTGCTTCAGGCAGGCTTCGACTAACCCCGCGCGGATGTCCTCGCGCTCGGGAGCACGCTGCAGCGCTGCACGAAACGCCTGTTCTGCATCCCGCCAACGCAGAGCCACACCGGCAATCCGCGCTTCCTGAAAGTACGGTTCCGCTTCCTGAGGAAAGTCGGTCTTCCAACTGGCGATCACCCGCATCGCGTCGGCGACGCGGAATTGTTTCAGCGCCGCCAGCACAAACGCACGGCTGATCTCCGGCCCGTCACTTTGCGCGTCGAGGAACAACTCGTCCCAGTGCTCGCGAACCTCGGCGAACTGACCGGTCTGAGCCTGCGCGAGCCAAATTTCTCGCTCCAGGTCAGCGCCGTTCCAACCCAACTCCGTCGCACGCTGGAGATGCCGCTGAACCTCGGAGAACCGCTCCAAACGCCGATTCGTTTTGGCCAGCAGGTAGTGCAGTTCCGCGCTGTGAGGTCGCGACCACGCCGCGCTGTTAAGCCAAGTCAGCGCACCCGCATGGTTCCGCTCGGCGAGACAGACCTGCGCTCGCCACAAAGCCAGTTCGGCGAACAGGCCGCTCGCCAACAGACAAACCACGAGCAACACCGCGAGCGCGCCGATCCGCTTCCACGACCATCGGTGCGAGGGTCCGGCAGCGGTCGCGCAACGTGTCGGCTCACGAGGGGGATTCATGGTCGGTGAGAATACCCGAAAGACCGAGACCTGCAATCGTCGAGCGGACGTGTCCGACAAAAGTAGCAGGCACACTCCGTGTGCCGTCCGCGACACCGTGATTCGCAGAGGAATTCGGTGAACGGCACATGGAATGTGCCTACTACTTTGACTTCTGTCGGACACGTCTGAGATGCCTCAACCTCAGTCCTCAGTGGGATTCAGATATTCCACGCGACGCAAGAGGAGGGATTGGCGAGCCGCAGGCCGTCAGGCTGCGGGTTCTTGGTCGCGTCGCGGAAACCCGTGGCCTGTCGGCGGCGATGCCCACCAAATCGTAGTGTGGGCATCGCCCACCACATTCGTTTACCGCAGATTGAAGCCTGACGCGCAAGCGAAGGATCGGCTGCCGAGCGTTCTTCGCTGGCGCGTCAGGCTTTGATGGGTCAGCTATTTCCCGCCGCTCGCCTAAGAACGAGGCGAGAGTCCAGTTCACTCGTTCGGTCCGATCATCCAGTGATGCAGCCGCACGAGAGTCGGGCGGCTCGCGGAGGTTGGCTTCACGAGCAACAGCTCGATCTTGATTGGCTCGGTCGCTCCGACAGACTCCGGAATCACGAACGAAAAGCCGGTGCGAGCTGAGGCGGAGACAAATGTCCGTGATGCATCGGCGACAACGCCTCCGATGACGAGTAGGACTTCGGCCGGAGATCCCGCGACAACGTGCGAACTCAGCATTCCGGCAAGCAGCCGGGACTCCAGTTTGCTTCCAGGTTTTACGCTGTCTCGATCGAAAGATCCTTGCGACATTGTGATGGAGGGGTCTTTCGACAACAGGTTCTCTTCCACGGTGAAGTCGGCCAATGACCGGCCGATCCATTCAGGACGACTGATCGCAGCGCGTGGCGGCCAGTCGAGTGAAACGTCTTGGAATGCCTTCAGACGTAGTTGTACGGAGGCTTGCAGGTTCGGGACGCGAGGTTCGAGGACGGTCATTCCGTTTTCAAAATAGAACGTCTTACGAGCGCGGCGCACGGAGTGTGAGACGGGCAGCCCATCGATCGGCTCCGGTAGCGCGATTCCGAGTTCTTCGGCGATGGTGGGGAACACGTCGATGGTCTCGACGTTGCTGTCATCGATCCGGCCGACCTTTTGGCCGGGGCGTTTGATGAACAGCGGAACGCTCATCAGGTCTGCGACGTTGTCGCCATCGGGCAGTCGGCGCGATCGTGTCGGCCGGAACGAAACACCGTGATCGGCCATCACAATCAGCAAGCAACGGTCGAACAGTTCAGACTCTTGCAGCCTGTCGAGCAGCCGTCCCACAAACCGGTCGGTCGCGGCGACCTGCATCAGATAACGATGTTCGCTACGCCGGACGAGGGCTTCGTCGTGGGGCCAGTCTTCACCCAACTCACCCAGCCCTCCATCGGGCTTCCACGCCGATTTAGTGTCATCGGTATAACTTTGTCCCGACGGGTAATATGTCCACGGATAATGGGGCAGCACGACGTGCAGGAAAGCGAACGGCGGTCGCTCCGACCGTTTGATGCAGTCTAAGAAGTGGTCCAATTGCACGTCGCGTTTACGGCTGTAGATGTAATGAAACAGTCCGGTTTTGAGTGGCCGGATGTCTACAAGCGGCGTCCTGGCCATTCCAAACCACGGCTTGGGGATCTCGATAAATTCGAGGGGGATGTCGGTCGGGAAAATGAGATGGGGGTAGACCAGCGCGAGCGTTGTCAGCAAATCGGCCGCTTGCCGCACGGGGTGCGGCCGAGTTCGCGGCACGTCGTGTCCCAAGTCTGCGGGACAGAGCCGCGTGATGGGCTCGAACACCGACATGTCGAACGCGCGGGAGCGGTGAATGATTTCCAGCAGGTTGCCCGGATAGTCGGCCAGCACCGGACTGGACGGTATGGAGGGAAGTCGCCCGGACAAGATCGCGGGAACGGCATACTCGGTGCGCGCATGCACGGATGTCGCCTGCCGATACCAAGTGGAACTGTTGGCCAACCGGGCCAAGTTGGGGTGGCGAGCGGCATCGACTTGAAGCCGCTCATCCATCAGCGTCGTGCCGCTGAACTCGTCGAAAACCACCATGACGACGGGAACCGGAGTCTCCGCGTGACAGCGCGATTCATTTTCCGAACGCTGGCGGTGGAGATTGTGCATCTGCCAGATGAATGTGACGGGAAAAGCGACAATGCCGATCGCAGAGAACGCCAACCAGCGTCGCAGTCCTTCATAGCGGTCATACGCGCGCGTGAAGTACCACGCGCCGGGAAATGCCACGGCCAACGAGAACATCCACGCAGAATAGTTCTCTGACAAAAACGTCCACTGCGCGGTGGGACGCAGCAAAGACAGGGCGACAAGAAAGCTCAGCAGAAACAAGACTGTGTTTCGGCCTCGCCCCGCGTTCCGAGTCGCGATGTGACGAGCGATGACATCCAACAGCAGGCACACGGCAGGTACGACAAGCGCGAGTACGAACAGTAAGACGCCAAATTCAACGGCTCCGAATTGCTCGTCGTGCAAGTAGACGGTTTGCCGGGCCAAGGCACCGAGCAGTGGCTCCGTGAATGCGAAGGCACACAAGGCGAACAGGTGCAGCATTCGCTGAAACGGGAATGATTGCGAGGTGGGTTTACAGACGTTGGAATCGGTCATCGTTTCGTTCCCTGCGCGGCGGATTTGGGGACCGCGTGCAGCAGTGTTCTCTGTCCCGAGGGGAGCGAAGCCCGCTGTCGAATCTCGAAGCACGGCATCAACGCCGCTTCGAGTTGTTCCAGCGAATAGTCTTCGTACTGGTCGCGCTTGTTGCGCAGGAGCCGCTGCACCATCGCGTCCTGCTTGGACGGAAACTCGATCACAACTTCGCCGCCCAGACTGGCCAGCCAGTCCACGACATCGGGCAGTGGGATGTTGTGGCCGATGACGAGGTGATGGATCAGTCCGAGGCACAGCACGAGTTCCGGGCGGCCCCGTTCTTCGAGCCGCTTCCGTTCGCGGCCGCGCCAACCCATCGCGGGCGACAAATTGGCGACGTTCACACACAGCGGCAAAATCGTGGACGATGCCGTCGCGCGGTCGTCCGCTTCACTCAGCGAACGATACAGCCGCTCGACGCAGCCGTGGTCGCTGTCCATCGCCACGACGGTCTCCGCGGTCTCGGCCGCGATGCGCGAGAACGCTCCGTCGTTGCAACCCAAGTCCCAGACGAGCGACCAGCGCCGCGACCCCGCAACGCCGCGGACGAACTCGGTTTTGGCGGCCGTGTCCTCGACTACATGTGGCAGCGCGGTGCGGTAATCGGTCCACTGTGTCTCCGCTGGCTTCCACTTGAGCCGCTCGATGAGCCGCTTCAATCCGGAGAGATTGCGAAGAATCAGTTCCGTGCCGAAGCCGCTCGCTTGCAGGTCGCTCACGGTGCTTGTCGCCGCCGATCGCGACGGGCGGTCGAGTGCGGCCTGCAACCAACCATGCGTGAAGACGCCCGGTCGGAAGAGGTCTCGCCACGACAGCCACTTCAAAAATTGCCGGGCCGAAATCCCCTCCAGCTCGCTGCGCAGCACGGATTGCAGATCGACGTGTCGATGTGCCTGGAGCAGCAACGGAAACAGCATCAACTCACAGAACTGGCGGTAGGCGGCCCAAGGCTCTCCGGGCACATGGGGCACGAACGATCCCACGTCGATGAACACCGGACTCACCCCGCGAAACATCACGTTGTAGGGGGAGGCGTCTTTCAAAATGAGACCGCTGCCGAGCGCCGCCGTGAGGATTTCCAAGTGCAACAGCGCCGCACGTTGGAGCATCCCGAACGACCACTCGTAGGGATAGCTGACGAAGGGAACTCGCGCATGCTCCAGCACGGCAGACGATTCGCTGAGGAGCGGTATCGAAGCGGCCTCTTCACGCGACAACGCGCGCGTCGTGATGATTCGGCCAGCGGACATCAACTCTTGAAAAAATGGCGAGCGTGAAGACTGCTCCCATGCAAGCTTCGCATCGGGCGTCAGCAGTCGGAGTACGCGACCATTGTGAATCAGCACTCGCGCCGAACGATCTCGAAACGAGCCTTCCTCAAACACGCTCACTGCCGGTGAGACGAGCAGGCTGGCACTGTTTTCGGCGCGGCCGAGGGAATACGTCGGCTGTTGACGAACTGCATCCATGTGTAACGTCCCAATACGACCAAGCCCCCAAAGCCGCCGACCAAAGCTTGCAGTAACAAGCTTCCGGCACTCGGATCAAAGTACGCGATGACTAAGCTCATGCTGTCCATTTCCTGTTTCACTCCTTGAGTCGAAATTCACCAATCACCTTCACCGCCGAAACGGTCGAAACCAATCGTAGCTGAGTGGCCTGAATCAACCCTGAACGTGACGAATGTGTTCTGCTTGTTTAGCTGGAATTCAGCGTGACCTTCTCATGGAAAATGAATGTGTGAGACATTGGTCAACCTCATGATTACAAACCGGCAAGAGTCATGGCCGATGAGAGCAATTGGGGCGATGAGGTGGGCGTTAAAAGCGATCTCGCCTTAATTCTGCGTGAGGTTTGTTCGATGCCGTCGCGGCGGATGCCAGCCGGATCGCTCGCGGCCATTATCCTTCACTTCGCAGGTTCTCCTTGGCATTCTGTGCCCCGCTTTGGCATCGAGCCAAGCGGGAGTTTTCATGGCGCGAACAATCGATGAATAGGACACGCTAGCTATGACCAACGTCAGAGATTTTGGAGCGATGGGTGACGGACTGTCCGACGATACGGCTGCCATCGAGCATGCCCTACGAGATGGCGGCGATGGTCTGCTCGAGTTCCCGCGCGGTGAGTACCGCCTCACGCGGACAATCTCATTCGACCTCGCGAAGACGAAGGCGCTGGCCATTCACGGTTCGGGTGGGACCGCGCGCGTGCTGATGCACGGTGCGGGGCCGGCCTTCGAGTTTGTGGGCCATCACGGCGGTTCGGCCGACCCCAACAGCTTCAAGCCCGAAGTGTGGGTGCGCGAGCGGATGCCGACCGTCAGCCAGATCGAGATCGAGGGAAAGCATCCCGAGGCGGACGGCCTGCGTTTCAAAGGCGTCATGCAACCGACGCTGACAGGCGTGCTGATCCGTCGCGTGCGGAATGCCATTCATCTCACGGAGCGTTGCCGCAACGTTCTCATCAGCCACTGCCACCTCTATCACAACACCGGCATCGGCATCTGGATGGACAAGATCAACCTGCATCAGACGAACATCATCGGCAATCACATCAGCTACTGCCGACTCGGCGGCATCCGCATCGAGAACAGTGAGATTCGCAACCTTCAAATCACCGGCAACGACATCGAGTACAACAACAACGGTGCCCACAAAATCCCCGATGCCAACGACATCCCGACCGCCGAAATTTACATCGACTGCTCGAAGGGCGGGACCGTCCGCGAGGGGACCATCTCCAGCAACACGATTCAGGCGACGTACAGCCCCAACGGCGCGAACATCCGCATCATCGGCGGGGCGTCGGAACACAGTCATCTCGCCGGGATGTGGTGCATCAGCGGGAACCTGATCGGCAGCCAGGAGACCAACGTCCACCTGACGCTAACGCGCGGGATCACGTTCGAGGGGAACTACGTCTACAGCGGCCACCATCGCAATTTGGTGTGCGACAACTGCCAGAACATCGTGATCGGCGCGAACTGCTTCGGCCACAATCCCGACTACAAAGAGAAGGAACTCTGCACCGGCATTCGCCTCGTTGATTGCCAGAACTGCACGCTGACCGGCCTGCAAATCCAAGACGCTCAAGCGGGCGAACACACCGTCGCGGGAGTCGTCCCGATCAAGCGACAGGGCCTCGTCGAACTGGTCCGCTGCCGTCAGATGACTCTGACCGGCATCCAAGTCTTGGAAGGCTCTCCCTTCGGCCTGTACCTCGAAGACTGCTCCGAGACGATGCTGACGGGCTGCTCGTTCCTCGACACCCGCGAGAAAAAACAAACGCAATCCAGCGTGAAGTGGATCGGCTCGGGCAAGTCGAACGCCATCGCCCACTGCCGCGCCAATCGAGGCCTCCAAGTCCCCGATCACGTCAAACTCAGCGACAACTTAGTGGACGAATGATCTCTTCACTGGCGGCGTTGCGAGGTTCGCACGCTCTCGGTCGAGACTCATTCCACACGCTCAAATGGTCGGAGTCGAAATGACGAATGTGGGCAGACGCTGACGGCTCAAAACTGCTTCAGAAACCGCAGTTCGTTGTCATAGAAGTGCCGAATGTCGGTGATTCCGTGGCGCATCATGCAGAAGCGGGCGATCCCCAAGCCAAAGGCAAAGCCGCTCACCTGCTCGGGGTCGTAACCGCAGGCTTGCAGGACGTTCGGATCGACCATCCCTGCACCCCCTAGTTCCAACCAACCCGAGCCGCGCCGCGCATCGAACTCGACGCTCGGCTCGGTGAACGGAAAGAACGACGGCCGGAAACGCACGACGGTGCCTTCGCCGAGATACGACGCAGCGAAGAGTCTCAACACCGTTTTGAGCGACGACATCGTGACATCCGGCCCGATCATCAGGCCCTCCATCTGATGAAACATCAGATGGTGAGTCGCATCTACTGGGTCGGGGCGATAGACGCGACCGACTGAAACGATGCGAATCGGTGGTGGGCAGTGCCCTTTCGTTTGCAGGCCATGTTCCATCGTCCGAATCTGAACGGTCGAAGTCTGGCTTCTCAGCAGCCGCGCTTCCGTGTTCGTAGAAGCGGCGACGGACAGGTAGAAGTTGTCCAAAGGATTGCGGGCCGGATGGTCGTCGGG
This sequence comes from Schlesneria sp., assembly GCA_043733345.1. Lineage (GTDB taxonomy): Bacteria > Planctomycetota > Planctomycetia > Planctomycetales > Planctomycetaceae > Schlesneria. The sequence continues at coordinate 12,235 of JAYTGQ010000596.1, read as the reverse complement.
AATGTTGAGGGCCACAAAATTGTGCCACTCGTCCTCGACTTCTGGCCCCTCTTCGACATCGAAGCCAAATCGAGCCATGATCCCTTTGAACTCGCCGATCGTCTGAGACAGGGGGTGCCGACTCCCAATCTCACGACGGCTGCCCGGCAGAGTGACATCGATCCATGACTCGGATTGCTTCGGCTTCGCGAGCTGCTCTTTGCGGCGTTCCCAAGCAGAGGTCACTCTGTCCTTGACCGCGTTGAATTTCATACCGACAGCAGGACGCTGGTCAGGCGGAACCTGACCAAGTACGGCCTGAAGATCTTTCAGACGCCCTTGCTTCTTGCCGAGAAATTCAATCCGAACTTCTTCTAAGTTGCCAGCACTCAAAGCCTTGGCGATCGCGAGCAAGGCAGCAGCTTCGTAGTCGGCAAAGGACTGATTGTGGTCCATGTGTGTCGTCACCGAAACGCGGTTTCAAAAGGCGAGCAGAAAACAATTCGTGCCGTGTTCAGACATCGATCAGGTCACGCGGGCAATCATTGGTAGACATCCCCGATTGAAGCTGACACTAACCCGAAGCGAGGGCGCAACACGCGTCCTCGCTCACGCTTCGGGTTAGTGTGAAATGTGCCATCCTCACTCGTGCGAGGTATCAATGAGGCTCGTCAAAAAAAACACCGCCAAACGGTATCCCGTGGCGGTGAAGTGAATTCGGAGCCGATCAAAAACCCGCCCGGCACTCAGCTCTTGCTGCCAACGCTCGTAAGAGCATCGCGCACTGAAGCGGTAACTTCATCGAACACCAGCGGCTCATGAATGGCCAACTCACTCAATGTCTTGCGATTCAAACCAAGATTCGCCAATTGCAAACCGTGAATGAACCGGGAGTACGACAACCCCCGCATTTCAGCGGCAGCCTTGATCCGGATGATCCACAAAGCACGGAACTCGCGTTTGCGATTCCGGCGATCCCGGTAGGCAAAACAACGGTTGCGGACGACGGTCTCCTTGACCGTTCGCAATAGATTCTTTCGGCCGCCGTAGCTGCCCTTGGCTTCACGAAAAAGTCGCTTGTGTGCTCGATGACGGGCGACGCTGTAGCTGATTCTCATGTTGAAATACGCTCAATCAATATAGACAAAACCAAAACGCACGCCACAGGGTCGAAGCTAACGCCAATCAACACCCGATGGCTCGCACAGAGAGGGATTCACAATAAAGCTTACGAACACGGGCGAAGAGCATCGACCACCACGCGGGCATTCGGGCCAATCAGCACTGTGTCACAGCGGTTCTGGCGTTTTCGCTTGCCGGATTTATGGCTCAACAGGTGTCCGCGAAACGGGCTGCGACATTTGGCTTTGCCATTGGCCGTGACAGTGAATCGCTTCTTAATTCCCTTGTGGGTCTTTTGTTTGGGCATCGTGATCTTTCCGAACTCTTGGTCTCAAACAATCATTTTCAACAGCGACCCGGCCTCAAGCCACGCCTGAGGGGGCGGGAGTATAAGCATCGAAGACAGGCGGTTCCAGTCCATGACTGGCGAAAAACTGGGACTGGTTCACACCCGGTGAATAGTGAACTGACTGGCTCAAAAATAGGCATCGGTCAACCACTCATGCCTAGCGTAAGGGAGCTGACTGGGCGACGAGGCAAGCAAGCCTAATTCAGCCCGTGATGACATTCATGATAGGTCAGGCTTTGGGGGACAATACGGCCGTCATGTTGCGGCCTCCTTCCATTGAAGGCGATTTTTCGATTTTCGCGACATCCTGCAGGCTTTCAATGATGGCCAGCAAGATCTCGCGGCCACGTTCGTGGTGCGCGTTTTCACGGCCTTTGAACTGAACGTTGAACTTAACCTTGTCCTTGCCGACAAGGAAATCGCGAGCCTGTTTGACCTTGAAATCGATGTCGTGCTCGCCCGTCTTGGGGCGCAAACGAATTTCTTTCAGTTGCACTTGATGCTGCTTTGCCGAAACGGCGGCTTTCCGCTTCTGCTCATACTTGAACTTGCCGTAGTCCATGATTCGGCAGACGGGCGGGCGCTCATTCGGGGCCACTTCAACCAAATCGAGGCCAACGTCAGCGGCAAGCCGTTGGGCTTCCGATGTGGGAATGACGCCAAGCATCTTTCCCTCGTGATCGACGACGCGGATCGGCGAAAGTCTGATTTGCTCGTTGATTCGATGCGTGGTTTCGATTGCTGGCAACTCCCCGAAGGCGAAATCTATGCAGTCCCGGTTTGCCGAGTTCACACTCGAATCGGCCACCGGTACTACGAATTCAATGCGGAATGAGGCGGATAGTATTAGCCCGGAACTCGCGCTCCGTCAAGGAGTTGGCGAAACTACGAATCGACCGGGCCGATCACAGGCACAATCGAGTGCGACTTTGATGATCCTGATCGCGTGTATGCAGTCCGAGGGATTTGGACAGTCGTGAGTTCGAGGCCAAGTGTAGGGACGGTTTTCGGTGATTGAACAGCGTCTCGTTTCAATCGACATCCGAGCCAGCGGATGTTGAAAGTCGTACTGTTTTTTTTCCATCCAACGTGCCGATGGCACACCGAAAGAGTTTTCGGCCTCCGAGACTGAGTGACGCGTCATCGAATTGCGAGACATCCGTCATCAAAATGTCTCCGATTGATAGTTCTGAAACTTGGATTGTTTTAAGTTTGATGCAAGCAAGTTCCGCTGCGATGGCGATCTTGGGCGAACGAGCAAGCAGTTCGACACAACTTGCTGGATTCGGCGTGGCCCCAGTCGATGGTTCTGATTCCGGTGCCGATACCTTGCGAAATCGGCCTTCGGTAACACTTCCCGAAGGCAACCAACACTCGACGAGACCGCTGCGGTCATGGCAGGAGACTTCCAAGTTGAGTCGCAGAAACGAAGCCGCTGCAAGTTCCGGTGGGATGATCGTTGGCTCGTATTCCGTCGTCGTCGTCCGTGGATGAGTAAGGCTGGTGATCGAATCGGTGTTGTCGAACACTTCCAGAAAGGTTTTGCACAATCGGATCAGGAGTAGATTCTCGATTTCCGAGAGCGATTCACTTGTTGATCGACTTGGCTTAGCTCTATCGCCGCCCAGCAAGAGACCGATGAGTGTGTTTGCTATTTCCGGTTCCCATGAAACACGCCACGGCAGCGGTTCTGCGGGACTGGAAAACTGGCACGTCCGCGACAAGCGATCCACGCCAGAGGCATCGAATCGAACGACATCCAAGCCGACCGGGCGAAAACGGATTGCCGCGCCCAGCGACGACTGAAAGAGTTTCTCTAATCGTTGGCATAGCCCGGTTTGAATCGCAACCAACAGCTCCACTGCCTTGGCGGGAAGTGGAGCAGGCTCGAAAAAATTGAGCGGGGTCCAGTCGGCAGATGCTTCGTGCTTCAAAATCGGGGGGAGCGTTTCTTGTGAGCAGGATGACGTTGATTTTGCCGTTGAAAGCAACGCTTCACACTCGGAATGACTGAGGAGTCCGCTCATCCTTGGCCTCATTCGCATCTCGAGAAAACGCTGGTCCACGTCAGGGCATCTATACCGCTTGCGGGAGAAGCTGACACTCACCCGAAGCGTAAGTTTTGAAGTTGCGCTTCGAAGTAGCTGAATTCGCAAGAATTCAGCCTTTTCGACACCTGCGAAGCCCCTGAGTTCTTGCGAACTCAGCTACAAAACGCGAGTGCGCAACTTCAAAAAGCGTCAGCGAGGATGCAACGCACGTCCTCGCTGACGCTTCGGGTGAGTGTGAAATGTGCCATCCTCACCCGCGAGCGGTCTACCGTGGCAATGTACTCGCCCCTGTCAGATGGCCATTCAGAATGGCCCGCCTCATTCGCGAATCTGCCCCGAGCCGAAGGCCACCCACTTGTAGGAGGTCAGCTCGCGAAGTCCGCAGGGACCACGAGCGTGAAACTTATCGGTACTGATTCCGATCTCCGCTCCAAGACCCAGTTCGCCGCCATCGTTGAATCGCGTGCTGGCATTGACGAGCACCGCCGCCGAATCGACTTCCGCAGTGAATTGATTCGCGGCGGAATAGTCATTCGTCACGATCGTTTCGGTGTGGTGCGAGCCGTAATGGTCAATATGGCTGATCGCGTCGTCAATCCCCTCGACGACCTTTGAGGAGAGAATGAGGTCGAGATATTCGGTGTGATAGTCTTGGTCACACGCGACTTTCGCCGTAGGAATGAGCTGCCGCGTTCGGTCGCAACCACGCAACTCGACTCGCTCCTCGACCAGCATTTTTTCCATCAAGGGCAGGAACTGTGTCGCGATCTCTTGGTGAATCAGGACGCACTCGGCGGCATTACAGACACCGGGCCGCTGGCACTTGCTGTTCTTCAGGATTCGCACGGCCATTTCGAGGTCTGCCGAGCGATCGACATAGACATGGCAGATGCCGTCGAAGTGCTTGATCACGGGCATCGTTGCTTCCCTCGAAACTCGCTCGATCAGCGACTTGCCACCGCGTGGGATGGTGACATCGATCTGGCCATTCAATTTGAGCAATTCTCCCACGATGTCGCGTTCGGGAAACTGCACCAATTGGACGGCCTGCTCGGGTAGGCCGCACTGCAAGAGCGAGTCTTGAATGACACAATGCAGCGCGCGGTTGCTATGCAACGCTTCCTTGCCACCGCGCAGAATGACGGCGTTTCCACTTTTGACGCAGAGCGATGCGGCATCGACCGTCACATTAGGGCGAGACTCAAAAATGAAGAAGACGACCCCCAGCGGGACTCGCACGCGACTGACTCGCAGGCCGTTGGGACGGATCACGGACTCAATCACTTCTCCGACGGGATCGGGCAGTCTTGCCACATCGCACAGGTCGGAAGCCATCTTTGACAGTCGTGATGGAGTCAGCCGAAGGCGGTCGATGGCGGCTTCGGTAAGTCCATAGTCCGGCGACTTTGCCAGATCGAGTTCGTTCTCGGACAGAACGACCACAGAGCGTTCCATTAACAGATCGGCCAAGTGTCGCAGCCAACCGTTCTTCTGCGCACCCGTCACCGTCGCCAAGTGCCGTGATGCGAGCTTGGCCTGTCCTGCAAGTTGTTTGGCATAATCGGCCCACGACAGGGATGGGCCTGCTCGCGGACTCACTTTTGAAGACTCGTCCATGATCGCCATCCCGTGGATTACCGCCGATTCAAACCGGTCCCATAACGTCCATCATCTGATCGACCGCAGTTTATACTCCGCACGGCCGAAACTGACACTAACCCGAAGTGTAAACGAGGACGGAACTCACATCCTCGCTTACGCTTCGGGTTAGTGTGCTGCGGCCTCAAATGTGTCCGTTTCGGCCGCGCGCAGTTCAGACAGGAACGCGGCACAAACACGCCTTTCGTTCTCATCCGAGGAACGCGTCGAAATCTTGCGACAATTCTCAACGACCATCCTGAATCGCCGTCACTTCGTAACGCAACGTTCCTTTGGGCACGGTCACTTCCACGTGATCGCCGACCTTCTTGTTCATCATTCCTGTTGCCAAGGGGCTAGTCGTGAGGATCTTCATCACGTCTCCGGAATAGTCCTCTTCCCCAGGGCCGACGAATTCGTAGGTCTCGACAATCCCGTCGCCAAGATCCTTCACCGTGACCCGTGATCCAAACGTCACCACTCCCTTGGGAAGGCTTGCTCGATCAACGATGTAGCAGTCGTTGAGTTTGCTTTTGAGCTGGTTGATTTTGGCCTGTGTCATGCCCTGCGCTTCGCGTTGAGCGTGATATTCAGCGTTCTCTCGCAAGTCTCCTTCGGCACGGGCGTCGGCAATCGCCTGCGTGATCTTGGGAATTTCGACATCTTCCAAGAAGCGAACTTCTTCTCGGATTTTTTCATAACCCTCGCGGGAAATCGGCTGGCGGTCCATGTTGGACTCCTCTGTCCCCACTGCGGACACATGCAGGCCAAAAGGCTGAGCGAATCACGTCATCAAAATGAAACACGGGCGACGCAAGTGTCGCCCGTGTGCTTCAGAATTTGGCCGGAGTATAGCGTTCACACAAGCAAACGCTATCCGACGTTCGTCCAACTACCGGACTTCGCACTGTCCAGCACGGCATCGCAAATTTTTTGCGTCTCCAATGCTTGGCGGAAAGTGGGTCCGACAGGCGTTCCTTTATCGACTCCTTCGAGGAAGTCGGCAACATGATGAACGAAGCTGTGTTCGTAGCCGATCTGAAGGCCCGGCACCCACCACTTGTTCATGTAGGGGTGATCGCTGTCGGTGACGTGGATCGAACGCCAGCCGCGGAGATTGCCCTCGTCGCGGTGGTCGAACCACTGGAGGCGGTGCAGGTCGTGCAAGTCCCACTTGATCGAGGCATGCTCGCCGTTGATCTCGAACGTGTAGAGAGCCTTGTGGCCGCGCGCGTATCGCGTGGACTCGAACAACCCGAGCGAACCGTTCTCGAATCGGCAGAGGAACGCGCACGCATCGTCGATGCTGACCTTCTCGACCTTCCCGGTGAGAGTGTGCTGGCGTTCCTTGATGAACGTCTCGGTCATGGCGGTGACATTTTGCATGCTGCCGTTCAGCCAGATGGCCGTGTCGATGCAGTGCGCGAGCAGGTCGCCCGTCACGCCGCTTCCTGCCGCAGCAGCATCCAAACGCCAGAGGGCTGTACCGCCCTGCGGCAGATCGGCGGAGATTGTCCAGTCCTGAAGGAAGTTCGCGCGGTAGTGGAAGATGCGACCGAGCTTGCCCGAATCGACCAACTGCTTCGCGAACGTCACGGCGGGAACGCGACGGTAGTTGTACCAGACCGTATTCATGACACCGGCGGACTCGACCGCCTGGCACATCTTCTCGCCCTCGGCGGCATTCATGGCGAGCGGCTTCTCGCACAGAATCATTTTGCCATTGGCCGCCGCTGCCACCGCGATGTCGTGGTGCAAGTTGTTCGGCGTGCAGATGTCGATCGCGTCGATATCCTTCCGCTCGACGAGCTTTCGCCAGTCGGTCTCAATCGACTCGTAACCCCATTGATCGGCAAAGCCCTTCACCTTGGCGGCATCCCGCGCACAGACGGCCTTCAATACCGGATGGTGTTCCGTCTCGAAGAAGTTCGACACTCTGCGGTACGCATTCGAGTGCGTCCGCCCCATAAATCCGTAACCGACCAGACCGATGTTCAGTGGTTTCGCCATCAACGGAATCCTTTGCTTTTCAAAAGTTCTTCGGCCCAACGAGCGTCTTCAGCACTCAGAGCGGGTTCAGGAGGAATGCTCGAATAGTCGAGACGATCGGGATAGGGGCCAATGTCGTAGGCGCGGTCGAAAGCAAGCTGAAGATCGAGCGTCGCGTCGTCAATGCCGAACCTCAATGGCACGCGAATCCGAGGCAGCCGGTGCTGCATCGGGACGGCGTAAAACTCGAACTCGCGCGAACCGCGCCGCGCGAGGTTCACAAGATAATCCCAAGGCCGCGCGTCTTCCACCACACGGCGGGGAATGTCGAGGACGTGCGGACCTCGGCGGATCAAGTCGATCTCCACCAAATGAACGCCCGCCTCACGCATCTCTTGCTGCTTCTGTTGGTAGAGCCGCCCACCGTCGTAATCCACTTTGTTGGCGGGGCTAACAAACTCAATGCCCGTGACCAAGCGGTTGTCGGCCGCGTCGAAGATCTCAATGAAGCCTTCATGAACCTCAACCGTGGGAGCCGGGACACGCAGCGGTTCGTCCGGTTCGAGAACCGCTACCCCTCCGCTGGGCAATCGAGCCGGAACCGGTCGGCGCACATGCTGAATCACCGCGACATCGGGATAGATCGGACGGTGCGGTTCCATCAGCCAGACTCGTTCGCCCGGATTGGCATAAAACCCCTTTGCACGCAGTTGAGGCTGCAAGACCTCAACCGTCGTGACGACCATGATGTCGTGAAAGCCCGGCCATTCGGTCGGGCTTTCCAGCCACGGGTCCATGCCAGGGAAGGGGGTTGGCATTTTCAGTCTTCTTTACGGGCACAGGGTTTGATTGCGAAACTTGGCCCATCCCAATCACGCTTCCCAGCCATGAGCGTCGCGGACCTTGATCATTGCGCCGAGGATCGTATTCCACGTTTGAGGGTTTTCCAGCGTGGCATTCGGGAACATGCAGCCGTCCCAACAGAGGTGCTGGATGCCCCGATCTTTGGCTCCCTTGAGCCAGTAGCCTGCGGTCGCGGTGATGTCGAGTTTGCCCTGCGGATCGTCGGCCAGACAGTGTCGTCCCGTCTTGTCGTGTAAGCCAGAACCATGCACGGTTCCATCGTTCTGAGCGACGTGGAAGTCGATCGTCCACGGACGGAGAGCGTCGGTCAAAATGGTGTAAGCCGCATCGAACTCCGCCTGCGTGTAGCCTTCCTTGAGCAGCGCGTGCTCGGGGGCGTTGTAGCCCATGAGGTACAAGTACGTGTGAGCCTGATCGGCCTGAAATCCAACCGTTCCCGGCATGTCGGTCTGTTCGAGCAGATCGACCATGTTCTTCCACGAGTGCATCCCGGCCCAGCAGATTTCGCCTTCCGCCGCGAGTCGCTCACCGTGAGCCGCCGCAACGATCCCGGCTTCTCGGAACGTCGCCGCGATGGTCTTCGTTCCAGCGACGGGATTCTCCAGCCACTGACTCGGTCCAGTCGCAGCGTCGATGCGGATGACTCCGTAACGGCGAACGCCATGCTTGTTGAAGATGCCCGCGATCCGGCAAGCCTTCTTCACGGCGAGCACGAACTTCGCACGCTGCTCGGGACCACCCATCGCACTGTCGCCCACCGTGCCCGGCCAGACGGGAGCCACCACCGAACCGACCGCCAGTCCCTTCGAGGCAATCTTGTCGGCCACCCGCTTCACGTCGTCATCGCTCAAATCGATGTTGATATGCGGATCAAACAGGAACAGGTCCACGCCATCAAACTTCTGCCCGTTCACTTCGGCTTGAGTCGTCAACTCCAACATCCGGTCGAGCGCGATAAACGGCTCGGCACCGGGAGACCCTTTGCCAACCAGACCGGGCCACATGGCGTTGTGAAGTTTGGGGAAAGCATTGCTCATCGAAATGTCCTGCTAGCGTGAAGCGGTTGACGAATTGCGGGAATGAAAAAGATAAGAGACCGGAACTTTGAAGCCGGGAAGTTCCGGCTCGGCGGTCAGTGTCTGGCGCGAGGAAAAGAACTGAGGCTCTTCGTCTCGGCGGTGAATCGTGACGGTTTCGAAATCGGGATCGACGACCCAAACCTGCGGAACATCCGCATTCAAATAGAGCCAGACTTTGTCAAAGACGTTCTCGTGGGTGTCTGACGGAGAGACGACTTCAATTGCCACGGTCGGGGGAGCGTCATACAGGGGCGGATCCGTCGGAGGTTCGACGAACTCGTCTCCCAGCCACACGCCGATATCAATGCCGACGACCCGATCGGGATCGCGCCGAATCCGGCAACGGACATCGCCGGTATCGACGGCACCCACAACCGCCGACTGGGAGTCCAGCCAATTCAACAATTCGTGGGCGATTCGGGAAAGCGAGCGACAGTGCTTGGGGCTTCGCGTCGTCATCGGTCCCTCCACGATCTCGCCGTCAATCAGCTCCAGTGAAACGTCGTCTGGAGCTTCGGCCTCCCGACGCAGAAACTCTTCCAGCGTCACGGGAGCGGTGGTTGCGATGGACATGGCGAACTCCTCGTTTCACTTCTTCTTTTTCTTCCCGGCCGCGACCGCCGCGAACTTCTTGTGGTCGCCGACGTTGGGCAACTCGGCATCGGCGAAGGCGTCGGGGCCGAAGTACCTCAGTCCGACCAGCGGCTCGGTGCCGGTGTTTTCGACTTCGACTCCGGCCGACGCGGCCTTGTGGGTGATGAAGACTTCGTCCTCAGTCATCGCGCCGAAGCGAATCATGACCGGCGATTGCAGGTTCATGTTGCCGATGCGACCGCTTCCCTGAACGGTGATCCAGCCCGAGGCGGCTCCATCCTTGATGACGCACTTCGCTCCCGGCATGACGGTCAGTTCCTTTGCCGAGAACAACTGCTTGCCATCGACTCGGCCGTAGACGACCCAGCGATCCTGATAGCCTTCGTCGCTGGTCTCGCCGATGTTGATCGGTTCGAGGTAGTTGTTGTCCTTGAAGTTCGGATCAACGTTCTTCTCCCAGTCGAGCGCGTCAACCAAGTGGTTCAGGTCGTCGTGCTTGTTCTTGGGGAAGTCTTTCGTCAGCAAGGCTCGCGGAACCGCACGCCCTTCGACCATCGACTGATACATGCCGAACACGTCCGAACCCCATTGAGGCTCGTACGTGACAAGGCTTCCCGGCGCATGCAGCACGCACGGCGGAATCAACCAGCCGGTGCCGGGTTGCAGGCGGTACGCCTTCGACAGATCGAGGATCCCGTTATCGCCGTCGTTCCAACGAGCAAGGGCGTCAATCACATTCTGCTTCGTCGTCCCCGGCTCCAGCCCCATGAACGTGTAAGGAAAATTGTTCCCGATCTGGTTCATCTGCGGCGGGAAATAGTACGACTCGGGCTTCCCTTCCTGACCGACCAGCTTGGCCTGCTTGTCGTTCTGGTGCATGTGGTGCGGGATCGGCCCCATGTTGTCGAAGAATTTCGAGTAGACCGGCCAGCGCTTGTACTTCTTCCAGACGGCAGGCCCCACAATGTCCGCACCGCATTCTTCGACCGCTTCTTTCAGCGTGAAGCGATCACCGCCATGAACGACGTAACTCAACCCTTCGTCGGCCGCGCGGTTGTCGTTCATCGCAAACGTGGTCGATCCAAACCAACGCTCATCAATCCCGCCGCGATGAGTCCCCAAGGCATAGTAGTCGGCCGGGTGCAGCTTCAACCGCTTGCCGGGCTGCAAGAACGAACGAGGCACCCAAGTCGGTGCCAGTCGAAGAAGGCCGTTCCCGGCTTGAAGTGCGTCTGTCGTCAGCTTCGCCACGTTGGCCATTGTCTGAGGTCTCCGGATGAGTCTGTGATCGGGTGTGGTCGGTTCTTTTCGATTTCTCAGCCCGGACTGAACCGAATCCAAGCCAGAAGTGTCGGCACATTCTGATCGTTGGGATTGGAATTGCAATCGAGGCGTGCATGACACGAGTCGCGAGCGGATTCGTCGGGGAATCACGGAGTGGATTGGGAAAGGCGGGCCAAGAATTCCACCGGCGACTCGGCTGCGATGGGGCTTTGCGAGAATCCCGCCGGATCGCGAGTCACGATCAAGTCGATTCCCGCCGCCATGGCGCACGCGATGCAAACATTGTCTTCAAAATCGAGACCGGGTTGGCGATCCGCCTCTTCAAGGATCGCTTGATCAACCGGTTCAATGCTGAAAGTCGCCAAACAAGCTCGCACCGCCGATCGTGCCGTCGGCTCGCCTGCGATTCGGCGAACGATATAGAACAGGTTCGTCAGCTCAGTCGCCGTCAGGAATCCGTCAATGACGCCGGACTGGTGCGCGTTCCAAATCTGCTTGGCTTCAACGACCCACGGCTGCCGATTCAACACCACGTCCAAGACCACATTCAGATCAAGGAGAACTTTCATGAGCCGTGCTTTCGCAGCAGTTCGTCCTCAAGAATTTGGCGGCACTCGGCGTCGCTCGGCGCGGGCTGAGGCATCTTGAGCAGCGCGATGACCTCGTCCGCCGAGTACCCGCGCATCGCGCGGGAAACGGCCGGAGCCACCGTCGTCAGAATCGTGCGAGCCAACACGAAACGATCCTGTTCGGGCCAATCAGCCACCTGCTTGAGAACGCTGGTCATCTCTGCTGTAGCGATCACGATCATGGTTCCTTGGGCTGGGATGAAAGCGTGCCTTGTTCGCACAGATACGGCTCGCCAGAATAGCCGCCCGCTTGGATAGATAGCCAGTCCTCGACAAGGACTTCTCTCGAAAGGGACTTCGTTCACATGGTTACTGTCGGCATCCTCGGAGCGACCAGTGACACCGCGCTCGAACTGCTCAAGATTCTCGTCAATCATCCCGAGGCCCAGGTGACTGCGGTCACGTCGCGGCAGGAGGGTTCGCCGCCGATCTCGACCGTTCATCCGAGCCTCACCGAGCGGCTCGACATTCGGTGCGAAGACTTCAAGCCGGCACAGATGGCCGATGAGAAAACAAAGATGTCAGGAACCGAATTGCGCCCTTATTGGTGAATTTCGGTTCCTGACACGAATGGCACTGTCGTGGCGGGTTGAGCGCGGACGTTGAGCGTGGCCGGCGGCGGGATTGGGAAATCTCGGCCGATTGGGATTGATCTGG
>JAYTGQ010000595.1:0-4707 GCA_043733345.1 Schlesneria sp. | reverse complement strand
TTGAAAATGGTGTCCCGTGAGCGGCATGGCGCTAGCCGCCGGTCGTTTTCGCCGACACCGGCGGCTAGCGCCGTGCCGCTCACTCAAGCATCCAACACAAATGGCTGAGAGCCCATTTTCTCTGGCTTCTCGTGGGGGACTTGAACCCATTTCGGCCTGCCGCCATTGATGAGCGGCATTTTCTTCGCGGAAGGCTTGCGCACGGATCGGTCGGTATGACAGGCACGGTGAGGGAAACTGTCGCCCGTGGTGGAATCGGTTCCGATACTCCCACTGGTCTGGAATCGAGTTCAGTGCCGAGGTTGGTGGCCGAAGAACCCAGCGCGGCTCTGCCGCCACCGAACGGAACAAGAAGATGGTGGACAAGAAGATAGGAGAGGAAGCATCTGGATCTGGCTTTTATCTTCTTGTCCCGCATTTTCTTGTTGAGGTCTTCTGATGGCCCTTCGTGGATGACGTGGAATGGTGACAAGCTTCTACGGCAGCGGGCGTCACTTGTTGTCAGTGCGGAAATCTTCGCGCCGCGCGAAGAAACAAAATGTGAGTCGTACGGATGCGTTCTCGGTGGTCTCAACACAACACGTAAAGCCCAGCAAAAGTAGCCGTCATTGCTCCGCGTGACGAGCCTGACGAGTTGGCGGCACTGACACAAACGCCTGTTCTCAGAAGGCTCATCACGCGGAGCGATGATGGCTACTTTATGGAGAGAACCCAGCGCGGCCTTGAGCCGCAACCCAATCTTGGACAGAAGGAAACAAAGGATCAGTCGGGAGGCGACTTGGGCAAGACCGTCAAAGTCTGTTGGATCGCGGCCCTTCGTTCCCTTCGTTTGCTTCTGTTCAAAATCTTCGCGCCGCGCGAAGAAACAAAATGTGAGTCGTACGGATGCGTTCTCGGTGTGTTGTTCGCGCGGTCATGGAAGGCGAACGGGTATGTCACGGATGATGTTGTTGGTGATGCTAGGAGCCTGCTTGATGGCTTCGGGCTGCGTGGCTCCTCATTGCGGTGGATTCGCGTGTGGACCGGGGGCGCGGTGCGATGATTGCGTGCCGCCGTGGGTGTCGCATTGCGGCCATTACCGGCAACGGTTGGACGACAAGGTGACGCGCATGACCGCGTTGAAATGTGCATGGCACGGACTCGAAAGTTATCGGGGACGCGGCGGCGGAGCTGTGTCGAGCGACTTCGCCGCCGGTTTCGAGCAGGCGTATGTGGACCTTGCTGAGAACCGAACGCCTCAACCGCCGAGCCTCCCGCCGTCCAAATATTGGTCCGCGTTCTATCGCTCGTGCGCGGGGCGACCGTATGTGGAGGACTGGTTCGCGGGCTATCACGCCGGGCTGGAAATGGGTTTGCACAGCGGTGTGTCGCGGTTCAATCAGATTGAAGTCCGGAGCTGCAGCCTCGGTGCGGAGCAGGGTGGCGGGATGAGGACTCACGGCACCGGCCAACCGTATGGCAACGGGATGGCGACGAGTTCTGGACCGGGCTGCTCCTGCCGCGCACGGTGAGTTGCACCTGCGAGATGAAACGGGTTCTTAAACTTCGTTTAGCCTTTGCACGGCCGAAACGGACACGTTTGAGGCCGCAGCACACTAACCCGAAGCGTAAGCGAGGATGTGAGTTCCGTCCTCGTTTACACTTCGGCTTAGTGTCCGTTTCGGCCGCGCGAGGTTTCGACTTTGCACGGTCCAGACGGCTTCGTTTCACCGCGTGGGCAACGCCCCGCGCGTCGCTCGCGCGTGTCGCCTCAAACAGGGGGTGCCGCTGCGGTTTCTGCCGGAGCGCGCAGCGCGTCGCAAATTCTTTCCTGCTGCACTCCTTTGCTTGGCCTTCGTTTTCCCAGCGACTTCGGCCGCAACGTCATACGAAACAGAGATGTTGCGCTGCTGAATGCCCCGGCATTGCCAACAGGGCCTCGCGCAAACGTCACTTCGGGAAATGAGGCAACTTCGCCTAGAACTTCACGTCTGATCGAAAGGCACGACGTGTGGCGGCCGATTTTCCGGCTGCGGTGCAAGGGCGAAGGGCAAAGTCGCGATGCCAGGTTCAACTTCACGAAGGCTGTTTGTCGGGCTGTGCCTGCTGGGCACACTGACGGGCTGCGCCGCCTTCCATCCGATGGAAGGTGTTCCCGCACGCTACCTGCCGACAGAGTTGAAGGTCGGCGAACGGAGCGGCAAGAGGTCGATCGATTTTTCCCTGCTCAGTCAAAAGCCGCCCGTGAACTATCTGATCGACTCGGGCGATGTCTTGGCGGTCTACGTCGAAGGCGAAGTCGGCAAGAAGACCGATCCGCCACCGGTTCACTTCCCGCTGAACAACGAAGGGCCGGCTTCTTTCGGACTGCCGTTCCCGGTGCGTGAAGATGGCACGGTTTCGCTTCCGAACGTGGGTTCGATCTTCGTGCGCGGGCAGTCGATTGCTCAAGTCGAACAACGAGTCAAGCAGGCGTACTTGTCGCCGAAGCAGATCATTCATCCCAAGAACTATCGTGTGCAGGTCAGCCTGCAGCGGCCACGGCAGTATCGGGTGCTGGTGATTCGACAGGACTCACGCACGGAACCGCTGACCAATTCGGCGGTCGGAGGCGTGAATCTGGGGCTTGTCAAACGTGGGTCCGGCAAGCTGGTCAGTTTGCCCGCCTACAGCAATGACGTACTGAACGCCCTGACGGCAACCGATGGTCTGCCCGGTTTGGATGCGGAGCCGGCGGTCTATGTCATCCGCCGCCGCGGCCCTCGCACGGGTGGTTCACTCGATCCCAATTGGCCAACCGATCTCAATCCTTCGCTGTTGCTGCAACACGAAGCAAAACGCACTGTCCCGATCGTGCGCGGCCAGTCTCCCAGCGAGGGATCGCAGTCCTGGCACTCCAGTCCGCTCAACGAAGACGGTTCCTTCAATGTGAACCCGCCGCGCAGAAATTCTGGCGGCATGGCCTATCACGATGGATCGCGTGGCCCGAGTGCTCAGTTCCCCGGATCGCTTCACGAACCGATGCGACTCCCCGAGTTGGACGATCCCGTCGAACGGGTCTACGACCAAGTTGATGTTCGCCAAGGCGGTTTCATCCAAAATGATGTCCGTCAGGCGGTGGTCCGCCAGTTTGAAGAGGCTCCGATCACTCGACCGGGTTCCATTGAACAGGCCTATTGGACGGGACAGCGTGAGGGGCCAGGCGATGCGTCACGCACTGTGATGTCACCCGCCGAAGCGAACTTCTCGGCTGAGATGCCTGGCTACGAACAGGGTTCACGAGTTGAGCAAGTGGCTGGCTGGCGCGAGCCTCGCCGCACGAACCGTCACGGTGATCCTTTCGCCGAGGCGGCGGCGGAATCGCGCGCGGTGCAGCTCATGAACCACGATGCTTGGTCGTCGCAGAGAGTTTCACGACAACCCGCGTTACAAGGACAGCCAACAGATCAGCCGCTCCAGTTCATGCCTCAGCCAAACGCCGTACCGAACCTACCGCAGGGTTACGGCGATCAACCTCTGTCGAGCGATCCGGCGTTTCAAACGGTTCCCGCGCGACAGATGCAGGCTCCGTTGCAGATGTCTCCGCAGCCTTATCCTTCCTCACAGCAGATGCCGTTCAATCCGCAGCCGAGTTCACAGGACCGACCTGAGTTTGGTAATGCCGGTCCCGCGTTCGGTGACGCTGGTCGCGACTTCTCTCAGCAGAGAATGCTCGCGTCGCCGCAGTCACCTCAGCCGGTCGGATCGCCGCCGCTGGGCAATGGTCCCGGTGTGTCTCTCGATTACGACACTCCCCCCATGCAATCGGGGGCACCGTGGCAGCCACCGATGTCGGCCGTCAGCCCCTTTCCGGTGCAAAACCAAAACATTCCCGTTGAGATGGGGCACAGTGAGTTGTCCAATCTGGATGTCGATGGTCGGCATGTGATCCGCATTCCGATTCGGCTCGGTCCCGGTGAGACGGCCGACATTCGCGAAGAGGACATCATCCTGCAAGACGGCGACATCGTGTTCATCGAGTCGCGCGACACCGAGGTCTTCTTCACGGGTGGACTGCTCGGCGGCGGCCAGTTCACGCTGCCGCGCGATTACGACTTGGACATCCTCCAAGCGTTGTCGATCGCCACGTCGCGCGGCAACGCAGGCGCGAGCAGAGTCGTGGGCGGCCTCTCCGCTTTGAACAACGATGTGTCGATCAGTCCCAGCACCGTGATCGTGCTGCGCAAGCTGCCGGATGGGGGCGAGGTGCCGATCAAGATCGACCTCTATCGCGCCCGCACCGACCTGTCCGAACGGATCGCCATCCAACCGGGTGACTACATCCTGTTGCAGTACACGCCGCTCGAAGCCATCGCGGCCTTCTTCGAACGCCACCTGCTCGAAGGAGCACTCTTCGGCATCGCGTCGCAGAACCTGACCCGCGGCAACTGAGGGTTGGCGCATCCGGTGTTTCGGGGGGCGTTCACGATGGCTGGACGACATCCTCGTGCCAAAGCCTGTGGCATGACACGGGAAACTGCTGCTCGAACACGGCCACTCAGCTTCGCCGCTGGGTGCTGTGCCGGTGATCGTGCCTCTGTCGATGAGTTCGTTGCGGATCGCGAAGGCCGGGCGGTATACCTCACGCGCTACACGCTGACACTAACCCGAAGCGTAAGCGAGGATGCAACACACGTCCTCGCTTACGCTTCGGGTTAGTGTGAAATGTGCCATCCTCATCCGTGCGCG
>JAYTGQ010000594.1:0-12256 GCA_043733345.1 Schlesneria sp. | reverse complement strand
AGTCTGGACCGAACCGCGTACGCCCGGCATCGTCGGCCAGCCGGTTGATCCCTATTGGCTGTTCTGGATGGCGCAGACTCCCGCCAATTCCAAGTAAGATTGACGTTTCCGACAGAAGTGGCACCGCCCCACTCAGATGTCTCACGATTGACCGCGTGAGGTATAGATCACTCGCTCGATCCGTCGCGGCCGATCATTTCGCCGACGGCTTGTGAGCTGCCGAAGGCGAAGAGGCAGTCGCCTGCGGCGATGACGGCGGTGCCGGGAGGTGGCATCAAGCGTTCGCCGTTGGCGCGGCGGATGCCGACCACCATGACGCCCTTCTCGCGCAGATCGGTGTCCATCAGTCGCTTGCCGACGTAGGTGCTGGTCGCGCCGATCTGCACGTCGGCCAGTTCGAGTTGGCTGCCATGATCGTCGTTGATCTCGAAGAAGTCTTCGACGCTGGGGTTGAGCATGAACCGGGCGATCTTGACGGCTCCGCTGCTGAACGGGCTGACGACGCGCGTGGCCCCGGCTCGTTCGAGTTTGTCGATCGCCTTCTCGTCCGAGGCACGGGCCACGATTTGCAGTTTGTCATTCAGCAACCGCGCCGACAGCACGACGTACACGTTGTCGGCGTCGGTCTGCAACACCGTTGTCAGGGCCTTCGCTTCCATGATGCCCGCCGTCAGCAGCACTTCGTCGTGCGTGGCATCTCCCACGATGTAGTACCAACCGTGTTCGCGACAACCGGCGGCAAGAGTCTCGGCATTCGTGTCAATCACGACGAACGGCTTGTGTCGCGAATGGAGATAGCGGCAGATCGTGTTTCCCATCCGACCGAAACCGCAGACGATGAAATGCCCCTGAAGTTTTTGAATCGCTCGGTCCATTCTCCGCCGCTCCCAAATGCCCCGCAGTTGCAGGTTGACCAGATGCTGTCCCAACTGCGACACGCAATACGTGAAGATGCCGATCCCAAAAATCAGGTAGACGATGATGAACAGTTTGGTCGTCGGCTTCAGTTCGGCTTGAGCTGTCGCCGATAGCCCGACGGTGGTCATGATGATGACCGCCTGATAGACGCATTGCAGCCAGTCCCAGCCCTCGGTCAGCCGAAAGGCGACCGCCCCGACCAGCAAGAAGCCGAACAGCAACCCGACGATCACCAGTATCTGTCGCATGTCGCCGAGCCTGTTCGAGGGAGAGGAGCCACCTGTGGCCAACACGGGGGCATTGCGATGAAACGAGGACGGCCCTCACGAGAGAACATTTCAAAACTGGCTCAACTCGGAAAAACTAGCCCGATGCGCGACCGAGGACTGGACATTCGATGACCGCGAAGCACTCGCTCGCGCGTGTCGGGCTAGTTTTGAAATGTGCGCTATCGTTCAGGGACTCCCATCAACAGCCGCGACCAAATTCCCACCGGCAGATCGGGGCGAACGACCGACTCAGGCCGCCCCAACCGCGCGAGGACATTGGCGGCGGCAAGATAGCCGCTGCGTACGGCCCCTTCCATCGTGGCTGGCCAGCCGGTTTGAGTCCAATCGCCCGCGAATTGCAGGTTGCCAATCGGCGATTGTTGCACCGGTCGCAAGGCATCGACACCCGGCAGCGGAGAGAAGACCGCGCGATGCTCCGTCACTTGGCGCGCGTGAAGCAGCGTCGCACGAGCAGTCTCCGGCCAGATGCTCGTCAGCTCCGCCAACACCTGCGCGAGGATCGTTTCGCGCGACTGTCCTGCTAGTTCACGACTCGCGCTGATGACGATCTGATAGTAAAAGCCGCTTGAGGTCGCGGGGGCGTGCTTCTCCCGCAGGAACGAGTCCTCGGCATGGATTGGCGATACCGTTCCCAGAGCAGTTCGATTGAACATCCACTGGCCGAGCCGATCAACCAACACCGCGTGGGGTAGTTCGGTAATCGGTCGGTCGAACCAGAGATGGACGCTGGAAATGGGGGCCGCTTCCAAGCGTTCGATCCCCACCAGATCGCGATGCGCCGCGAGTGACTCGGGCAGCACCGCCCTCACACGAAAGAACGGCAATGCGAGAATGAACTCATCGCCGCTCACGGTTTCTCCCGACGACAACCGCAGGCCACTCATCCGATCCGCTTCAATCTCAACTCGCTCGACCGCCGCTTGTAAACGGAGCGTGGTCCCGCGCGAGGTGAGCCAGTCGGTCAACCGCCCGCCATACAAGCTGTCGAGCGGTACCGTCGGGATCTCTACGAACCAGCCATCGCGATGCGAAAGGAAAGTATCCACGAAGACCTTCCGCGCATGTTCGACATCAATCCGGTCGAGCGATTCGCTGAGAGCGCTCACGAGGACAACGTGCCAGAAGCGACTGATCGCAGCGGGTGTTTGCCGATGACGCGCGAGCCATTCCGAAAACGGCAACCGTCGCTCTTCAACAGTCACTCCCCGCGCGAGAGCCTTCAGCCCGCGAGCCAGGGCGAGCTTGTCGCGCCACGACAGATAGCTCAGCCGCGCGAAGGCTCCCGCCAAATGAAACGGAGCGGGCAGCGAATTGGCCGAGAACCGATTGACTCGTCCCTCGGGGCCGATGAAGTGCAGCGTCGCCTCGCGCCGAAAGAACTTGGCCAGCCCGGTTGTCTCGCAGAAATGACGGAAGTTGGTACAGCAACCGAGCGACACATGCTGGCAGTTGTCGATCGAGGTTCCCGACACGGGGTCGAGAAATGAACTGGCTCGCCCACCGAGTCGCGGCCGCGATTCCAGCAGCTCGCACGGCAACCCGCGTTCGGTCAACGCGACTGCCGCCGCCAATCCCGCCAGCCCGCCACCCGAAATCACGATCCGCATGTTCGCCAGATATCCCTGAAAACAAATTCGCCACGTCTGATCGAGGCAAGAGGATATCGGATGCGCGGCGCATTGCGATGCCGTCGCGCATTGTGATGGAGGAACCATTGAGCGACCGATATGCTCGCGTCCATTATTTGTCTCTTTGGAAATGAGCATCGCCCACTTTCGGTGACTCCGATGAACCTCACTCTTGCACAGCAACTCGGCTCAACCCTCGTCGGCGGGGGGCATGCGCTGACCGATGCCGCGTTTGACTTCGTCTATCCGCCGCGTTGTCTGTTGTGTGACGACGACACGCTGCCAGGATCGAATATGGCGGGCGGTCACGTCCCCTTTTGTGATGACTGTCACGCACAGCTCAGCCCAGTGGCGACGCATGCCTGTCGTCGCTGCGGTGCGCCGCTCGGGCCTTACACGCGAACGGGTGAGGGATGCACGCTGTGCGTTCGCGAACGCTTCGCCTTCGATCAAGTGATTCGACTCGGCCTGTATCGCGATGAACTGCGCACCGCCTGTTTGATGGCGAAGAGTCCGACGGGTGCGTTGATGGGCCGGGCACTCGCCAGCGAACTGGTCACCGCCCAGCATGAGGCGTTCACGGGACAAGCCTTCGACGCGATTGTCCCTGTTCCAGAGCATTGGCTGAAGCGACTCGCGCGGCCTCAGTACGCAGCCGAGACGATCGCTCGCGAGTTGTCACGCCGGTTGAAGGTCCACCTGGCGACCGGTATTCTCGCCAAGCGACGTTGGACTCCCAAGCAGGCCCGCAGTTCACCGGCCGAACGGCGGATTCAACAGCACGGCGCGTTCGACACGGCGAAACGAACAGACCTGCACGGCCAAACGCTGCTCGTCGTGGACGATATCCTGACAACAGGAGCCACCGTTCACGAAGCAGCTCGCATGTTGAAGCGAGCCGGAGCCAAGCGAGTCGTCGTGGCGGTGATCGCCGTCAGTCCGCCGTAGGTGTGACGGTTCTCGAAGTCCGGCTTTTTGAAGTCCGGTTTTTCCCAAAGCCGGACTTCTCTGTGATGTGAGTCCTCCTGAAGTGAAGTCCGGCTGACAAAGCTAAGCCAGACTTCAGTCGTTTGTCCTGTGGCCTGTTGCCAGCCCGTGTTCATGCCATCCCCCGGAGATTCCCCTCGGTGACAGTTCCTTCGACGATCCGCATCGCCACACGATCCAGCAACTTGGCTCTCTGGCAAGCGCACCACATCTCGGACCTGATCCGAGCCACCTCGCCCGAGATCACTGTTGAGTTGGTCCACATCAGCACGGCTGGTGATCGCGATCAGACTGAGCGGCTGCAAGACCTTGGCAGCTTTGGAGTCTTCACGCGTGAGGTGCAACTCGCGTTGCTCGATGGCCGTGCGGACGTGGCCGTTCACAGTTTGAAGGACTTGCCGACGGACTACGTTGAGGGCCTGATGCTCGCAGCGACACCGACTCGCGGTTTGACGGCCGATGCGTTGGTGATGCCGCTCAGCCACGCTGGCCTCACCGAATTGAATGCGTTGCCGCAAGGAGCGCGTGTGGGAACCGGCAGCCCACGACGACAGGCTCAGTTGCGATACCTGCGCCCCGACCTGCAACTCAGCGAAGTGCGCGGCAATGTCGAGACGCGGTTACGCAAGCTCGACGAAGGCCAGTACGAAGCCCTCGTTCTCGCAGCCGCTGGGCTGACGCGACTCGGTTTGAGGCATCGGATCTCGCGCGAGTTGCCTCCCCCGACGGTCTATCCCGCCGTCGGGCAGGGAGCGATCGGAGTCGAATGCCGGACGGATGATGCTCGCGCGCGGCGAGTCCTCGCGCTCATCACACACGGCCCGACGCAAGCCGCCGTCACCGCCGAGCGAAGCCTGCTCGCCACGCTCCGCGCCGGATGCCACGCACCGCTCGGAGTCTCCACGCAGGTCGTTGATGACACACTGCGATTGGAAGCGGTCGTTCTCCCGCAGGATGGTTCAGACCGTTGGATCGCGTCTGCCTCCGGTACAACCTGTGACGCCGCGTTTCTCGGTCAGCAAGTGGCGCAGCGCCTGCTGATTCAGGGAGCCGGACGAGTCCTTCACGCCGAGACGGTTTGAGTGCAAGAAACCATCGTTGACAGCCTGTTGAAAAAGGGAATAGAAGCCTGAAGCGCGAGCGAAGG
Source organism: Schlesneria sp. (assembly GCA_043733345.1). Lineage (GTDB taxonomy): Bacteria > Planctomycetota > Planctomycetia > Planctomycetales > Planctomycetaceae > Schlesneria. The sequence goes on along the minus strand of JAYTGQ010000594.1, from coordinate 7,286 downwards.
ATGTCGCAAATGCGGACGAATTCGGCTCAGAAATCCGTTGCCATCACGGTGCAAACGACAACGCCGGACACGAGTTACAGCCGAGCGAGATTCCGGGTTGCACGCCGGGTTGCACTCCTCAAACGAGAGTCGAGCCGTTCGATCTCGACTTGGCCAAGTTCGTCGCCGCTTGGCCGACACTTGCCGAGCCGCTCAAACGGGCGGCATTGGCTCTGATCGAATCCCGTCGGTGAGGAAGGTCTGCGGTGGCGAGTTTTCCGGACTGAGGGAGCGTTGGAACCGGACGCGAAAGAAAGTGTGTGTGTACTCGGGACTGTTCCCTATGGGGGGGAGCGAAAGACGCTCGGGAAGTACCTTTGGGATTGCCGACGACAACGCCCGGCCGTGTTGCTCTGTTGTGGGAGCCGAGTACCGCTACTACCCATTAGCGGTACTCGGTTCGCGAATCGCGGTACTCGGCCGTGTGCGACGGGAGCGATCGGCGCGGATTCCCGTTGTTGCGGTTCGTCCGTTCGGGCAAGCTCCCGCCTTGCGAGCGGCGCGGGACCGGTTGGAGCCGGGACAACTGCGGGCTTGGCGTTCGGCTGGAAAGGATCCCACCATGCGAGGCCGTGTCTGGAAGGTTCGTCGTCTTGGCAAGCGGCGGTTGCGTTGGCGTTCGCGCGGGTGAGACGACGCTGCCCGAACGCGGGAATCGTGGCGGGAGGCTGGCTCCCCGCCGTGTTCGCGTTCAAGGGGAATCGTTCGGGATGCTTTTTCCAAAACCGTTTCCCGAGTCGATCGGTTCTTCCTGTGCGTTTTTTCGCTGGCCCCCCGTAGGGAACAACCAGCGTGTGTGACTCCCTTTCTTTCGCGCGGTGATGACGGGTGAACGAAGCGTTTACGGGGAGAGCTTCCTCACTCGGTATGGAATGCGTCGCTTCGACCCCGCGTTGACGAGTGATATCGCAGGCAATACCATCCCGAGTGAAGTCGAGTCGTCATTTGCCTTGAACGGAAACGCATGAAGTTCACGACGCTGATCCCCGTTTGTCGCAACGACGGCTCGAAAGTGAGTCGCCGGGAGATGGCGGGCATCTTCCAGCGGTTTTACGGTCGGTTCGGGGCTTGCACGGTCGAAGGGCCGATGCAGGGCTACTGGATGGACGGCGGCACGCTGTACCAAGATGAATGCCACAAGCTGATTGTGGCCTGCGACGAAGGTGATTTGGCCGATGCAGAACAGCTCGTTCGCGACATCGGCCGACAACTCGGCCAATTGGCCATGTACTTTGAAGTTGATCGCACCAGCGAAGTCCGCATCTTGCGGGGTGAAGGACGATGAGGTCGAAGTCTCACGGACGCGCGCCTCAAGCGTGAAGCGATTGGAGTCTCCCTGAAAGGCACGCATCATGGCCACTGTTACGAAGCACGCTCCCAAGCCCAAAGTTCCCGTCCGGAAGTCGTCCGCCGCATCTCCGGCGCAGCAGGTGTTGCGATTGGCTCGTGACACGTTGGCGACCGGAGCGACATGGCTGGAAATTCACAACGCGCTGTTCGGGATTGGCGGGTTGGCGGCACGCTTGTTTTCCACCTCCGCGACCCGGACTGCGTTCTCTCAGACTCCCGAATACGCCGACATCATGGCGTTGGTCGAAGCCGCTCCCGACGGCGAGGGACTGAAGCGGCCCGAAGCCAACGGCAAGCTGCTGATCCGGATCCCAAAGTCGCTCCACTCGGCGCTCATCGTTGAGGCCGAAGCCGAAGGCACGTCGGTCAACCAACTCGTCGTCGCCAAACTCAGCGCCCAGTTGCGGGCACTGGTCTGAAGCCTCGGCGGGGCCGTCCGCTTCTGTATTCTCTCCTCAACTGAATCATCAAGCCGGGTGTTCGATGCGATGGCCATTGCCTCGGACCTAAGTCGGCTCGGGACGAAGTGGGTTCCAACTTCCCCGCTTCGTCCCGAGCGGCCCGTTGTTAAAGCTGGAGTCTTTGCATGGACAATTCTGCCCACGCGTTTACGGACACCCAACAGGCGCGGTTATGTGAGCGTTCGTAATCAGCAGTCCCTGGGCAACCACAAAGCCGGAGCCTGCGGAATTGACGGGTGCTCGACCAGTTTCTTCCTACAGTGCCTCACTCATCGAGTGGTTCCATTCCAGAAGTCGTCATCGCGTGAGTGCCACTTGCTGCCGCCCGCCACACACATCGCGGTTTCTCGACTGAGCCTAGAATCGTCGCCAGCCCATCCATAGACTGCCGCACCCTTCGTTCAACGTAGGGACAGAGATTGCAGGATTAAATCAAAGCCCATTTCCGTAGAAATCATGACAAAGCCAGCAACGCCTTCCCGTCACGTCTTTGAACAAATCTATCTGCGGCTGCATGAGGCAGCGGAGGCCACCCGCTCCAAACTTTCGGGGATCAAGAAGCTGGAGAAAGTCCTCAAAGATACCCAAGCCAAACTTGAGGAACTCCCTTGGCCGTTTGCAGAGACAAGCAAACTCATTGCCGATCTGGAGCGTCTCTCACCCGATGTCCACGCGGGAGTCGAAGTCAGTTCTTTGATCACAGACCTCAAGACTGAATTGCATGCGGCTGCGGGTGAATTCCAGTCGGCGTTTTTAGAAGAGATTGGCAAGGCGGCCACCGAAGCCCATGTGGCGTGCGGCAAGTGCGGTAGCGAGTTCTTTGTTGGCCCGTTCGAGCTTTCGATTGATCGGGCAAAAGGTCAGGCCAATCTGAGCTACGCGAAACAGTGCATCGCTGGTTCCCTGCCACTTGTCGCCGAGAAGATTGTTGCTGCGGCAGTCGAAATGACATCGAAGCTACTGAACCCGCCGGTGGAAACGTCTCCCTTGGCCGTCGAGTTTGAACAGGCCATCAGGGTTGTCTTGGTTCGAGACCGCAAGCCAGCACCAACGGCAGAACTACGAGCCTCACTGCCAAATGTTTACCGCGAGATGGTACTGATCCGACAAGATCGGGATCGACCTCTGTCGGCGCAAGGTTTTCGCGAGTATCCACTGGCTCGCTTTATCGTCGAACTGAAAACGCTCATTCAATCCAACGAGAACATCACCGCCAAAAAGCGGTTTCGGCTGGAGATCGCCGTCATCGATAACACTCGCAATGCCAAGAAGTCGATTTTCATCCCAAACGATTTGGCGAAGGGGTACGGCGAAGGGTCATACTTTCAAGCCATCCTATTGCTGGCGGGTGAATGAAGACTTCGCTGAACCTAACTCCCCGAGGTGGTCATGTCCGAGATTGATAAACGTGTCGCCAAAATGATTTTGGAGAGCCTTCGGACTTCGGGACAACCGCCCAAATGCGGAGCCTCGGAAATCAATGTTGGCACCGAACGACTGCTCGATTCGCTGCGATCGAAGTATCTCGAAGACCATTGCGCCGCCTTCGATGGTTTGGACGGTGGCGGCGGGTGCAAATGGGTTGTCGCTGACTATGGCAACGGTAAGACCCAATTCCTGCGCTGCCTGCAAGAGCAGTCGTGGAAGCTCAACTATGTCACCGCCTACGTCGAGTTGTCGCAGGAGGCATGTCCACTTGACCGGCCCGAACGAGTCTTTGCGGCTGTTGCCGGGAGGCTACAAGCCAGCCCAACGGGACTGGCGGATGTCGATCGTAGCCTCGGCTTTGACCAAGTGCTGTGCCAACTCTTCGACCGCCGATTTGCAGGCGTCCTCACTGGCATGGCGCCGTCAGAAGACCTCATCAAGAACGCTCGGCAGTTCGCATCAGAATTGAAACTGATTCCCGCAGAGAGTTCCGCTTTGCTCCATGCGGCCAGCGTACATTTGCTCGCCAAACTGGACGGAGATTCCGAACGGGATCGAATTTCCAAACTGTACTTGCGTGGCGAGTCAGTCCCGATTTCAGAACTCAAGACAATCGGAGTGTACGAGAAGCTGGATGCGTCCAGTGCATTTCGGCTGTTGCGTTCGGTGTGCCAATTGTTGCAACGGTCGGGATTGGCTGCGGGAACTGTTCTCCTCTTCGACGAGGCTGGCAGGGCGCTGAGTTTGACGATGTCGCCGAAATCGCAGAAAAAAGCTTGCGAGAACCTGTTGAGCGTGATCAATCACTGCAACAGCGGAGAGTTTCCCGGCACGTTGTTTCTCTACGGCGTGACGACCGATTTCTTCACTAACTTTGCTAATAACTATGAAGCGTTGCAACAACGTTGCGGACCAGCCACGCGTATCAATCTCAATGAGTTGCAAGGCCTGAAAGAACTCGACTTGCTGAAACAGATCGCGAAGAAAGTAGCCAAGCTGTTTTCGTTCGCCTATGACTTTCCGTTGCCTTCCCCCGAGCGTTTGCTGCCGTCGCTCGACAATTTGGCCATGAAGACGATGGGAGGAAACCCGATGGGATCGGGAACTCGCAGAGATTTGGTGAAGTCTTGCGTGGCGTACTTCGACCGGATGCGCGAGGGCGACAGCGAGATTCTCGATCCCACACAGGCCGAGGCATTGCTGGCCACAGTGCGAGAGGAATTGGCCACGATGGATCGCAACACGGTGAATGCGGACGGCGAATGATCCTCTTGCGGGCCAAGTATCATGGGCGGCAGATTGCGGCACCCGACGTTGGGCGAGTGTGAGCTTGTGCGAATCGAGGGAGTGAACTGGATCGTTCGCGAGTGTGCCTCGCGTGCGCTGCACCGGATTTCCCCCAATCGACGCGCAGAGTTTCAAGCGATTTTTCAAGCGACGTGTCCTCAGCCTGTCACCACGGGAATCACGCCTCACGAGGTCGCCCTGCTTTCTGAGAGTCCTCCTGCTTCAGCTCCTAACGCCGGAAAGCTTTCACTCGACACTCCTGACTCGGAGTTGTTGCCGCTCGCTGTTCAAGAGAACTCGTCTCGCGATTCAAACGAATCGTCGTCTGCCAAAGTTCGAGAGAGCTTCGGCCAACTTGTGGCTTCATCAGATGTCGCGCCGCAGTTGCGCGAAGAGTCGGGGAACAATCATCCGAATCACGAGGCTCGGCGCTGGCGGCAAGCATTTGAATCACTGCGAACCGGCTTGAGTCTGCCGACAGTGGAATTGCGACAGCTTGCCGTTGGGATTGCTCCCATTGAACAGCGAATGCGGAATCTGCTCGATGATGTCGCCAAAGACGGTGGCCGGTCGCTCGTGTTGCGCGGGGACTATGGGCGGGGCAAGACTTTTTGCCTCGAAGTCCTGAAACAAATGGCACTCGAATCTGGCTATTTAGTGGCATCTACCGAGATCGATGCCTTTGAAAACCAACTCCACAAACCGGATCGAATCTACCGGAGTCTGATGAAGAACCTCCGTATTCCAGGAGACGGACCGCAAGGCGTGCGCGGGCTGGCTCAGCGCACGCACGGATTTCTCTTCAAGCGGCCAATTGAAGGAGTCAGCGATTCTCGGAAAGCAGACGCCATCCGACGAATGCTCAAGACTGAACTCCAATGTGCGCCATTGGCTTGGCTGCTATCCGACCCCGACTTGATGGAGAAACCACTGTTACTCGATCTACTGGCTTGCGAGCCGGGTACTCCTCCGGGGGCGGCACGCCGATCACACGTTATTCACGGACAGCCCCGAGACTGGCCGGCATTCAGAGCGGGCACACAAGGAGATTTTGCAAGCTATCTGCTATCGGGGATCGGTCGTCTGTCACGAATGCTGGGATTCCAAGGGCTGATTCTCGTACTTGACGAAATGGACCTGTGGGAAGACCTGCCGAATTGGAAGGCCAAAGATCAGGCGGGCAATTTACTCGGAGGACTAATCTGGGGGGCCAGTGCAGAATGTGGAAATCGTACCTGCAAGAAGCCTGCGCAGATCTGTAATCATCCAAAGAGTCTGTGGCACAGTAATCTGGGGCACGGATACCCCTTTTCGACGGAGAGTCGTTGCTCCCTTGGACTCGCCATCGCGATGACGCCGCGCGGAGATGACGGCCCCGAAGTGAAATGGAGCGAGTACGGTCTGCTGGAGGTGGTCGATTTGCCGAGGCTTGAAGCCACTCACTTGGAAGAATACTGCCGTCGCGTGTTTCCATTTTATTGCCGGGCCTATGGGATCGACGCGGCCTTACCAGACCGAATGCCTAATGAAGCAATTCAACGCTGGAGAACGAGCGGTGATGATACGACTCGTAAGGCCATTCAATCTGTCGTGGAAGCATTCGATGCGTGGCGAGATTCGCGCAGTGTCTGAATCGCGTCCACAAGGAACCTTGTCATGAACGACGTGGAACTCGATGAACGATTCCAGCAACATCAGATTCTGCGTCGCCAGCTACCCAACTCGTGGAACGCCTTCTTCGCCCGCTTCGGCTCACTGCGCCCCGTGCAACTGGAGGCGATCCCTCCGATACTGGCTGGCGAAAATGTGTTGATTACCGCACCCACGGCGGGCGGCAAGACGGAAGCGGTGGTCGCTCCAATCTGCGAGCGAATGACTCGTGATCGTTGGGCGGGCCTCAGCGTCTTGCTGGTCACACCAACTCGCTCACTGGTGAACGATCTGTACGCGCGGCTGGAGATTCCCTGTGGCGAGATGGGCGTCAGGCTGGGACGCAAGACGGCGGATCATGCAGTCTCTTCCGACTTCCACGAGCAATTGCTGATCACGACGCCCGAGTCGCTCGAATCACTACTGACGTTCAATCGTCAATCCCTTGTGCATCTCCGAGCGATCATCGTGGACGAAATCCATCTTCTCGATGGCTCTCCGCGCGGCGATCAGCTTCGCTTGCTGCTTCAACGGGTCCGGCGATTTCTCGACTACGTTCATCGGGACGCTCCACGCTGTTTGCAAACGATTGCCGTCTCGGCCACGGTTCCTCAGCCGGAAAAAACTGCAACTGCCTATCTCGGCCTGCACGCGCGGATCGTCAAGATTTCTGGCCAGCGCGACGTTGAGGCCCGAATTATTCTCGCCGATGGCGATGATCGTCAACGAGCCATCGCGGCGATTGATGCGGCCGAGGAATTCGCCGACGCGCGGAAGATCCTAGTATTCGCTAACAGTCGAAAGCAGGTTGACCGCGACGCGTCGTACTTTCAACATGGCCGCTTTGCAGCGAAGCCCGTGTATTGCCACCACGGCAACCTCTCGAAGTCCCAACGCGAAACGACCGAAAGCCGATTCAAGGCCGATTCGATGGCGCTCTGCCTCGCCACAACGACCTTGGAAATTGGGATCGATATCGGCGATGTCGATCTCGTCATCTGTATGAATCCACCGTGGAGCGTGGCCAGCTTTCTGCAACGCATTGGCCGGGGTTGTCGGCGCTTGCAGGGG
>JAYTGQ010000593.1:0-28120 GCA_043733345.1 Schlesneria sp. | reverse complement strand
TGCCGCTGCTCGCGCGAATGATCTTCAGCGCGCGGTCCAAGTCGTTGAAGAGGAGTGCGAAGCCTTCGAGGATGTGGATGCGGTGTTCGTGCTGGCGCAGTTGGAACTCAAACCGCAGCCGCACTGTCTTGAGCCGGAACGTCAAAAAGTGCCGGACCATCTCGACGAGGTTCAGACGCAGCGGGCCGAGCGTGCCGTGTTCATCGGGGACGAGGCACGTCGGGTTGTACGCGAAGTTTTGTTCGAGGGCCGTGTGCTTGTAGAGGTACGTCATCACCGTCGCGGGGTCGGCTCCCGGCTTGAGATCGAGAACGATGCGGAGACCGTTCTTGTCGTCGGTCTCATCGTTCGAGTCGATCAGTTGCGGCACCTTCTTGCTGTTGACGATCGCTCCGATTTCGGAGGCGACCGGGCCGGAATCGACTCCATACGGCAGCGAGTAGATGACGATGCGGGTCTCGACGATCGCCTTCTTCTCCTTGTCGAGCCGCCATTCCGCCCGGACCTTCATGCTGCCGCGACCCTCTTCGTAGATGGCCCTCAAATCCTTGCGGTCGGTCATGAGGCGACCACCGAGCGGGAAGTCTGGTCCCTTGATGTGTTTGAGCAGGTCTTTTGTTTCGGACTCCGGCTCGTCGATCAGTTGCAGGCACGCCGCGATCACTTCGCCCAAGTTGTGCGGCGGGATGTTCGTCGCCATGCCAACCGCGATCCCGGTCGCTCCGTTGACGAGCAGGTTCGGAAACTGAGCGGGCAGGACGACCGGTTCATCCAATCGGCCGTCGTAGCTAGGTCGCACATCCACTGTCTTGTAGCGCAGCTCGGTCATGAGCTGTTCCGAAATCAACGTGAGTTTGGCTTCCGTGTACCGATCGGCCGCAGCGGGGAGGCCCATGATCGAGCCGAAGTTGCCCTGAGGATGGATCAGCGGGTAACGGAGCGTGAAGTCCTGAGCCATCCGAACGAGCGCGTCGTAGATCGCCATCGGTCCGTGCGGGTGAAAGTTACCGCTTGTATCGCCCGCAATCTTCGCACATTTGTATGGCTTGCTATCTGCGGTTAGTCGGAGTCCATCGAACATGACGTACAGGATGCGACGTTGCACCGGCTTCAAGCCATCGCGCACGTCAGGCAACGCGCGCGCCGTGATGACTGACATCGCATATTTCAGGTAGCGCTGTCGAGTTTCCTGACCTAGCGACACGTAGTGAATGCGATCATCGGGTTCTAAGTCGCCAGCAGCAGAAGCCGCATCTGAATTCCGTTTCGCCAACGTGGCCTCCTTGAACTGTCGTCTGTGAATTGGCCGGTGAGCGGCAGGGAGTTCAGTAACCCGAAGCGTGAGCGAGGGAAGCCAAGGGAAACCACTCCTGTCATCGCCCTCGCTCACGCTGCGGGTTAGTGAAGTGAGTGCCCTTGGCCGTCAACTCTCCGGTTCTGCCAAAGAGGGCTGACGCCCAAGAACCGGAGGGCTGACGCCACTCCGCTCAGATGCCTCCTGTTGTGATGCGGGAGGTGTCCCACGCTGTGACGCGAGAGGTATATCGTCGCTTCGAGTCGCTCGGTTGATCTCGTGATGAAATTGGGACGAGCAAAGTCGCTGGCTCACACATCGACGCCGTCACACTGCATTAACTTTTCTGGTCAGTCAGACTTTGCTGAAACGGCCGACTGAACGGGATGTAGCGGTTGTGCAACGGCATCTAAGCCGTTGGAGAGTCAGAAGTTGCCAATTTACGGGGACCAAGGCCGACGCACACGGAATGACTCATTCAGGCGGACCTCTCCGGCCGAAAGCTTGATGTACTCGGTGAGGAGCGCTGACTGAGGGCGAAGCCAATTTTGCCTCGCCACACTGATCAGCCAGAAATCCAGGGAGGGATTTGATGAAACGCCACTTGTTCTCATTCGCAGCCTGCACGAAGTTCGCAGTCTGCACCGTGGTTCTCTCAGCATTCATGCTGCCAACGGCGCGTGCTGATGAAGACCTCTCGGATCCGTTTGCTGCGGATCTCACCGCGCCACCGGCGCTGTCGTTTGAGACAGAACCAGTCGAAGCAACCGCCGTGACCAATGTGGTTCCGTCGTTGTATGCCCCGCCTGAGAATCTCCCTCGGCCTGCAATTCTTCAGCAGAGCGGCATGATGCAGCAAGTGGCTCCGCAGCCAGTGGGTGCGGACGCGGGCATGATGGGTCCGCAGGGACCGCCGCAACAGCAGGGCTATGTCCGGCTGAATGCTCCGCTGTATCCGTCGCCTCGGCCGAACATCCCGATCTGGACGGGTTCGACCATGATTACGAACCAAGCCTTCGCGCCTCACGAAATGCTGTACCCGCACACCTACAAAGCGATCTATCCACCGTTCTATCACAAGGTCAAAGGGGGCTGGATTGTGACTCCGTTTGGCGTCCGTTCACACGAACGTTGGGAGCTGCAAGGAACGCAGGTTCAGGTGAAGTACCGCTCGCAGCAGCCGGGCTGGTTCCACTGAGAGCAGTGTTGATGGAAGTGGTAGACCAGTGAACAGCCCCGGTTTGTGAACTCGAATTGCCGAGTGCTTCGTGCGAGACCATACGACTGACGATAAGGATGTTTCCATGAATGGCTTGTCGGGCGAACGGCATTCAGCAACGAGTCGAATCCGACAGATGGCGCTGCTGCTCATTGCCGGAGGGATGATCGCGGCGACTGAGAGTTATTCGGCTGAACCGAATGCGCGATTGCCAGTGCAGTCGGTGAGCCGCGTTCATCGAACAACATACGGTGCGGTGCCGAACAATGACGCCCAGGTCGTTTGCGAGCACGAGGACTGGCGTACGAAACAGTGGGATGAACACCGTTGGGGCGGACGGCTACATGCTCGTTCTCAGGCTTACAGCAACGAGAAAGAAGCTTGGCACCTGTATATCCGAGGTGTTGGGCCAGCGATTCATGAGCGGCCGGCCGCCCGACCGTTCTGGTGAGTTGAGGCGAATCAAGCACAAGGGTGAGAACGACAGGCAACTGTGGCGAGAAAAATTGCGCAGCAACGGTTCAACAAGAGGCTTCTCATGGTGAGCGGTGTTTCGCAACGAAGACAATTACCGCCGCAGGCCGGCGAAAAGGGAAGGATCTGAGAGATGAAACCGCTATTTCAAATCATCGTGCGTGCATCGTTCACCGCCGGACTGAGTCTGCTCGCGTGTGTGAGTGTTCACGCTCAGGACGACTCCGAAGGGATCGTTCGCATCAGCAAACCCAAGACCGCAACTGTGATGTCACAGCAGGTCAGTCCCGCATCGTTCGGCCACCATCAGGGGGCAATGGTGCAGGGGAACTGCAACGCTCAAGGGAGCGGAAGTTGCCAGTCGGGCAACGGTCAGTGTCCGTCCCCATTTCGAGATGACTGGCGAAACACGGATTGGAATGGCGACTACCGAGGCTCGGGTCTGCACCTGCGGACTCAGGCTCACAGCTTGGCGATGCAGGAACACTGGGGCCATCAACCGGGCATGTACTACCACGACGAATCCGGCCAAGCGATGGTCGATTACTTCCGCTGCAAATTCAAATACTTCATCCCCACAGGTGGTGGCGGCGCGGGAGTTCCTTGGGTCGGCAAGTATGGCCGCGTCTATCCGCAAGACCCGCACTACTTCGACCAGCGAGATGGTCAAATTTGGGCGGCTCAAGGCTATGGCGTTCCGATGGCCGTGCCGCTCGCGCCGGTTGTCGGCCATACCTACAACTATGGCTGGGGCATTCCTTCCAGCCGACTGACGCCCATCTCGCATCCGGCTTATTGATGACCTGTTGATGAATTTCTGACTACTGGTCGGCCAACTTGATGTTGCGGGGTTGTTCAATAACTAGCCCGACGCGCAAGCGAGGGCAAACCGTCGTAAAAGCGAAGCCCTCGCTTGCGCGTCGGGCTAGTGATGAACCCCTCAATACAAAAATTGGCCGACCACGACACACCTTCCCGGCAGCCCGACGTACTGTCAGCCGGACACTCCTACTCGCGACAGCGGCCTTTCGCCCGTGATCTGAAGGAACAGACGCATGAACTCCCTGAAATTGAATTGGCTGTTTACAGTCGCGATGTTGGCGGTCCCTGCGGTGGTTCCGGTGTCTCACGCCCAAGATCCCAACACTCCAGGCATTGTCCGAATCACCGACAGCAAGCCGCGGTTGACTGCTCAGCCAGCTTCATTCCACGGTCATCAACACGCGGCGGTTTACGGTGATGCGGGAAGCTACCCCACCGGGGATTGTCAGAACGGAAACTGCCAGTCCGGTCACGGCTGTTTCGGTGAACGCTACTGCGGCAAGAACTCACCCGATCACGGCTATTCGCCACCCGCGAAGTACCCGCTGCATCGACGCGGTGTTGCGTACACGAGCAACTTCCCGAACCAGTGGTACGGACTGCCGGGCAGTGAGTTGGCCGGTGGTTATCCGATGGTCTATCAAGCGACCGACACGACTCAGCTTGGTTTCTACTATCAACACGTTCCTTACTGGCAACCGAACCGCAACATGATGCCGCAGCGCCCGGTTCCGGCTCAGTGGAACATCGTCGCGCCACCTTACCACCGGAGTCTCTTTGCCAATCAAGGGGGTTATCCGGGCAACGGGTACGGCGGAAATGGGAACTGTCCGGTTCAACACCAGCAAGGAGTTCCCGTTCAGCAGGGCGTTCCTCAACCGGTTGAGAATCCGAATGGTGCGCCCATGCAGAATGCTCCCGTCCCGGCGGCCGGGCTTCCGCCATCACCTCGGGAAATCCAGAACTCAGCCGAGAGCGACCATATTCGCCGTGCGGCTTTCTGATTCACGTAGTTCGGCTTCATGGAAATGAAGAGGGAAGGGCAGGCGTTCAACCTGCCCTTCTTCGTTTGAATCGCATGAATGAGTCGATGCCTTCGTACTACTCACGTTTCGTTTCTTGCTGTCCTGCGCAAATTCTTCTGCTTGAAAGTAGCCTTCATCGCTCCGCGTGAAGTCAGCCGATCGCGAGTGCGGTGTGGATTGGCGAGACAGCCGTTCAATCGCACTCGGCTTTCTTCACGCGGAGCGATGAAGGCGACTTGGGTTGCGGCCAACGGCCGCGCCGGGAAATCGGTGGTCTCATTTCTTCGGCCTCGGGTTGGAGTCGTGGCCTATAGCAAAGTCCGAGAGCACAAGCTGACGCAAGTTCCATGAGTCGATCACCGCTGAGCGGCAGATCGTGCCGCTGCTTGACGGCTGGCCACGAGCTGCTCGTTGACCGACTCAACGTCCACCGGCAATTACGTCTCGTTTGGGCGGCTTCACTTCAACTTGGTGTTTCGGCACAACCGATAGAGTCGATATGGCCGTTACACCTTCTCAGTTTGATCTCTTGGCAAAACTCGTTGATGTTTCGGCGTTGAGGCACAAAGTGCTGGCGCAGAACGTCGCCAACGTGAACACGCCGGGCTATCAGCGAATGAACGTGACGTTCGACGAAGTGCTGGCACGGCATGTGAATCAGCACGGAGACCAGGGCGTGGAACGACTACAACCGGAGATCTCCGAAGACCAACTCGCCCCCGCACGACTGGACGGAAACACGGTCGATATCGACAACGAGATGATGCGTATCAACAAGAACACGCTGCTCAACAACACGTACCTTCAGATCCTTTCGACCAAGACCGCAATGATGCGGCGTGCCATTGAAGGGCGTTAAGGCAACCGGTAGGAAATAGCTTACCCATCAAAGCCTGACGCGCAAGCGAAGGACGCTCGACAGCCGATCCTTCGCTTGCGCGTCAGGCTTCAATCTGCGGTAAGACAACTCTTGCCGGTCGCCTAAGGCCACCAGCCACACGAACCTTGAAGTCTGAGAAACATCAGGAGCAGTCTCATGGGATTCGACGCATCGCTGGGAGCTTTCGACATCAGTGCGTCGGGCATGAGTGCCGAGCGGTTTCGGATGGAGATCGTCGCGCACAACATCGCGAACGCTTCGGTCACGCGCACTCCTGAAGGGGGCGCGTATCGCCGGAAGGAAGTCGTGTTTGAGACGGCCATGAAGAGCGCCGCTGAAAACTTATCCGGCCGTGACCAGTCGGGATTTGCGGGTGTGCGCGTTGTCGATGTCATTGATGACCGAACCGAGATGCCACGGGTTCTCAACCCCGGTCATCCCGATGCGGATGCCGAGGGCTTCGTGACGATGCCGAACGTCAGTCTGCCGATTGAGATGGTGAATCTCATCACGGCGACGCGCGCTTACGAAGCCAACTTGAAAGCGGCCCAATCGTTTGTCGAAATGAACCAGCAAGCCCTGTCGATCGTGCGAGGTTAATCATGAACGTGGCCGCCGTTGGAAACTTGGGAAGCCTGCCACTCGCGATGGCTCCATCCGCAGTTCAGCCTCCCACCGGAGGCCAAACATTTGGCGAGGTGATGGGGAAATTCCTTGAGGACACGAACGCGCAGCAGCTTCAAGCCGATCAAGCCGTGCAGCGGTTGGCGACCGGCGAGAGCGACAGCATCCCCGAGACGATGCTCGCGCTGACGAAGGCGGATCTCAGCCTTCGAGTGTTCATGGAAGTGCGCAACAAGGTGATTGAGGCGTACCAGGAAGTGATGCGGATGCAGATGTAGTTGGTTGTTTCTGACCATCGATCAATCAGCCCGTGTTGGAGTGCTTCCCAATTCGACTTTTGGCTCGTTGCCTGAGAAGTGTGAATGAAGACTTTGTTGGTGGCGCTGTGTACAGCCGGGTGCGTCTTCGCTTTGGCGTCGGCGTGGTCGGACATTTTGCAGCCACACGTCGCGGCTCAACAGCGTGAGGCCGCGTCGCGTGAGACTGCTGCGCCGCGTCGGTCATCCACTCGCACCGCTCGCTCGCTCGCGAACGCGGATGACGACGATGAGATGCCTCAGCGGGAACGCACGAGAACGAAGTCTCAGCGCCCCGAAGCAATCGCCTCGGAAATGGCTGTCGCTCGCATTACTCCCGTTGCGAAGCCAAATTCAGAAGTGGAAGCGTTGCTGCGTGAACAAGCTGACGAAGCACAGCGACAAGAGACTCGGGTGAAGATGCGACAAGAGTCGCTGCGCCTGATCTATGACGACATTCGCGAACAACAGGCATCTCTCGATGACATCCGCCGAAAAGCGACGGACGAATTGGCGGTCATTGAACAGCGTGTCGTCACCGCGTCGCAGCGCGAAGCGAACGGAATTGGTGAGGAACCGCCTCTTCGTCGAAATCGCGCCGAGACCGCGAATGTGAAGGCGGCATCGCAGACCGCTTCGACGGCCAGTCCAACCGTGAGAGCGACCGTCCTGATGATTCGACAACTCGTTGCGCAAGGGAACCGAGACACGGCCGTGAACTGTCTCAATCGCTTGAAAGAGCGCGAGGCCGCAAAGGTTCTCGCCGCGCTGGCCAAGGAAGACGAGCCGCTGGCATCCGCGTTGATGATCGCCGTGCAAGCCTCGAAACAGGCCGCCAAGCCGAACTGAGCGGCGTCGAACAGCGATGTCGCAGGCATTTCGATCTTTGAGGCTCGTACTCTGTGCGAACGGTTCAGGCCACGATGTGCTTCAGGATTTGGACGTGTTCGTTGACCGGAGCCACCTCGCCGGATCGTTCCATTTCGTTGGCTAGATCGCGGATGCTGTCCAGACCGCCGCGAATGTTGCGCAGGACACCGAGCGCCGAGGGAAGATCGAGTTCCGGCCCCATGCCGATGCAGCTCAGCACGTACACGTACAGGTTCTGCATGTTTTCGGGGATCGAGCCGTGGTTCAGGTCGATGCCCGCGTAGAGTTCGAGCACAATGCGTTGCGAACGGAGCAGAAACGGCTGAGCCTTAAATTGTTCGCCGCGCTCCAACAATTCTCGGGCCTGTTCGAGGCGCGCGATGGTGCCGTCGAAGGCGGCGAGTAGCATTTCAATGCGGGTCCAAGTGTGGGCCGGTTGAGCGTAGGCGGCGAGTCGATTCACGGATGACAATCCTCATAGGTGTGGAGTTGGGGCCAACTCGGTCTGTTCAGTTGATCGAAATGGAATGTGTAAACGCGCAGAATTATCGGAAGCCAAACTCGTCAGGTATTTGCCAGTGGCTAGCGGTGAACTGAGTTGATTCGATTGCCATTCGTGTCTTCCCGATCAGCCGCTGGGCGC
This sequence comes from Schlesneria sp., assembly GCA_043733345.1. Lineage (GTDB taxonomy): Bacteria > Planctomycetota > Planctomycetia > Planctomycetales > Planctomycetaceae > Schlesneria. The sequence continues at coordinate 19,973 of JAYTGQ010000593.1, read as the reverse complement.
TAGCCCCGGTTTGTGTCATCCCAATCGGGGCTACCCCCTGCGGCTGATGGGCAGCCTGCTTCACTTCGGGAAGTTATTCCGGCCCCGTTCCTTAGCGCGATCCTGTCCCAAATGTTCTCGTCAGAAGTTCGCCTTGTGACCGCAGATTGGCCATCGTGGTTTCAAGTGACGCGAATTTGAGGACCAGCGCGGCCCGTTGATCATCCATCGAGACGGTTTCTTTCCGTGTCTGCGCCTCAGCGTCGGTGATGCTGGCTTGAAACCGGTCATCGATCTTTTGGATGCGACCGCTGACCGGGTCGAGCATGTCCCGCATCAGTGAGTCCAGTCGTGATGCGATCCCGCGTGTGACCGACAGCGTGGCATCGACGCCAGCCTGAACTTGAGAGGACGAGAGCGAGACGACCAACGCCACGCCAGACGTATTCGAATTGGTCGAATCTCCCGTCAGGATGTTGCCTGAACCCCTCGCGGTTTCGGTCACACTGTTGACGAGGAACGAGCCGGCGACATCCAGTCCTCGATCGGTCTCAGTCCCTGCGAAGCCGAGCGATGCGAGAGCGGTTCCCGATACGACGGTCGCTTCCGAGGCAGCTCCAAAACGGCTCGACGTGATGCTGAGCTTCTGGCTCGACAGCGAGACGGAGACTTCCTTGCCACTCGCGGTCATGCTCGCGTTGATTTGAGATTCGACCTGCCGAGCGAGGTCAACTTGTGAGTAGGTTCCCGATGCGAGCGTGATCGTGCTGCTGGTTGTCTCATCAATCCGCACGACGAGCGTGTTGTTGTTGCTGTCGATCACAGTGCTGGCAGAAAGTGCGTTCGTGGCCGTGATGGATGCCTTCTCGGCGGCTTGTGAGATATCGACTTGGTACGGGGTCGATCCGGATTCTTGGGTGAGTTTTGTTCCGGTCGCGAACTGAATCCCGGTCGAGCTGGATGTCCCCGTCAACGCGAACATCTTCTTGAGTTCGGGGAAACCGACTCCCGCCACGCGACCGTTCAACACGTCGTTCAACTTCGACTCGTTGACCTCCAGCTTGCCTTTGCCGTCGCTGGTGATGCCGATCGCACCGAGACGATTGATCGAGGACGGTAGATTGCCGGAGACCCCGAGTACGCTCCGTTCGATCACCGTTTTTAACTCGGTGATCGCACGGTTGTTGTTGAGGATTGCAGACCTGCCAGTGGCGACATCGAACTTCGTCTGCTTGTCGATGAAGTCGTTGTAGTCGGCCACGAAGTCGGTCACATCTTTTTTCGCGGCGGCGACATCGTCGGCCACCGTGATCTTGATTTCTTTCGCGGGATCGGCGGACAACAGGTTCAGAGTGACTCCAGGTACGAGGTCATTCACCACGTTGGTCGAACTCTGCACGGTGATCGCGCCAGAGCCGGTTCCCAGTTGGACTTGAGCGTTCGTCGCGGCTTGTACCGTCGGAACAAAGCCGTCGATGGAGAACTTGTCTCCCGCGACCAGCGTCCCCGATCCAAACTGGACTTCGATGCCACTCGCCACCGACTTGTTCACGCCGCTGTCGGCCTGATCGACGGTGATCGTCCCCGTCAGCGAACCGCTTTGGTTCGAGTACGAGACTTGAATCCCGTTGTCTGTTCCGACCGCGCCACCGGTAACGACGGTGAAGTGGAACGTGTCGTTGGATGCGCCGGTGAAGCCCCCCGCGCCGGAGTTCGAGGTCAGGCTCGATGTCCCCGTGAAGGAAGATGCCACGACGGCGGCTCCAATTTGCGTGCTGCCCAAGTTCGGTTTGACTGCGCCACCGCTGCTAGCGGCCAGGCTGTTGGTGATCGTGATCGCGTTCGCGCTGCCCGAATCCTTGGCGGAGAGCAACAGGCGGTAGGGTTGCGTACTCGCGTCTGATCCGTCGTTGATGAGCGACGCCGCGACCCCGATGTTGGCGCTGGTAATGGCTTGAGCCAGCCCGCGGACAGTGTTGTTGGTCGAGTCGATCGTGATCGTAGCGGACTTGATTCCCGACTTGATCTCAAACGTGCCTTGCGTGATTTCCGAAGTCGGATCGTCGAACCCCTGCGACGCGACTTGATGCTTCTGCGCGAGACTCAACACGCGCAGGCTGGTCGTTCCGGCCACCGCAGTGCTACCAGCGGCGGCAGTCACCAATCCCGCTTCGCTCGATGAGCCTGTTTTGCGATCGAAGGCGCTCCCCTGCGGTCGGCCTATCTTGGCCACCTGCGTTTGGAGCGTCTGAATGCGTGTTTCGATCCCTTTCAGCGCCGTCTGCCGATTGGTCTCGACTCGTTCTTGCGACTTCAATGCGTCGATCCGCTTCTGGCTGAAGCGGACCAAGTCGGTGATCAACTGATCGGTGTTCAGCCCCGAAGCCAGCCCGCTGAAAGTGATGGGCATCTCTGTTGTCCTGGGAAAAAGCTGCTGCCGTGACGAAACAAAGGGAGCGCTGCGGGTGCAAGCTCCCTTTGAATGTGGGTCTTATGTTGACATCGCGATTACGCCTGCTGGATTCGTGTTGCCCCATGGGTTGAGAATGGGAACCGCACTGCGCGGGCGTTATCGGGCGACGCCACGAGCGGCGTGGTTGAGACGCCGCCCGATTCGCTTTGCCGACGATTAACCACGCAGCAGTTGCAGGATCGACTGGCTGCTCTGATTGGCCATGCCGAGTACCGTCGAGGCCGCCTGCTGACGGATTTGTTCGCTCGTGTAGGTCGAGATTTCTTTCTGGTAGTCCGTATCGCGGAGGATCGATTCCGCATTCTTCAAGTTGTCCAACTGAGAAGCATTGTTGTTCTTCGTGGAGGTCAACGTCCCTGACTGGAACGCACCGAGAGCACCTCGAGCGGTGGTCACCGTGTTGATCGCGGCGTCGATGGATGTGATCGCGGCTGATGAGCCAGCAGCCGTCGTGACGACGAGTGCATCCACGGCGAGGGCCGTGGCATCTTTATCGGTAATGGTCAACGACGCCGTTTCGCCGGAGAACGCTCCAATCTGGAATTGTGCGGCAGTGACCGTCCCATCCAACAAAGCCTTCGTCCCAAACTTCGTCGTGTCCGAAATCCGGGTAATATTCAAGGCCAAGGCATTAACTTCGGCCTGATTCGCGGCCAATGAAGCCGTATCTTGGGTTGCCGTGTTCGCCGAGTTGACGGCGACATCACGCAACTTCAGTAACAGAGATCCAATCTCGGCCAGGCCTGATTCGGCCGTCTGAACCATCGTCGTGCCGCGCTCGATGTTCTCAATGGACTTCGTCAATCCCGAGATCTGCGATTTCTGCAACTCGGATGTCACCAGACCTGCTGGATCGTCACTGGCGCGACTGGCGCGATTGATCTTGAGGCCGGTTGATAAACGTTCGAGCGAAGTGTTCATGCGGGTTTGGCTCTTGGCCAAGTTCATCTGGGCTGTGAGCGATGTCGTATTCGTGTTGACTGAGAGTGCCATGCGGATTCCCCTTCTTCGGTGTGTTGTCGCGGTGTCGATGTGACATTAGCCGGGTGAAGTTGCCGGCTGGATGGCACCTCAAACATTCCCTGCCCGTGAAGAGATATCGAAGGGGTTGGCGATGACTTGCAAAACTTTTGGCAGAAAAGTTGATCGAGCTGAACTTCCCTCTGAAGTTTCGATTTCCAGCAAGGTCGCCAACCAGCAGACTCATTCACGACCGGCATGACGCGGAGAACCGTCACGATCCTACGAGCGCATTTCAAAACCAGCCCGACGCGTGAGCGTTGGCTTCGGGTCGATCGAATGTTCAGCTTTCGCTTGCGCGTCGGGCTGGTTTTTTGAGGCAAGAACAGGTTTTGAAAATGCGTTCTACGAGGCGGTGGTGCCCGTGAAGCACGTATACCTCGCACGGTTGAGAATGGCACATTTGCTCGCAGAAGCGACTAACCCGAAATATAAACGAGGGCTTTGTTTAGCCGCCCTCGTTTACACTTCGGGTTAGTGTTTGGGCCAACAGCGTGAGGTAAAACGGAATTGGTCCACCGACCAACACACCAATCCGCAGTGTGGGCGAATCGCGGAGTTGAGCTTGAACCGATTTTTGGTTGAGGGCGTCTGACGGCAGCCCCGCGCTGACTCTGCCGGTGGGTGTGGGAAGCACGGTCTCTGCGGGGCGTCACTTCGCCGCATTGATCTGATCGACTTGCCTCGCCCAATCGAGACCGATCAGTCGCAGCACACCTTTTTCGGCGGTGAGCCGGACCTTCAGCGAGTCGCCACCGGGATTCATGGTGAGCCGCAGTCCGTGACCCAAGTCTGGAACAGCAGCCTCGCGCACGACCGTTCCCGGTGGAGCAACTTCTGCTGGCGGTGGCGCTCCCACTACAAACCGTCCGTTGAGCAACCCTTTGGCCCGCTCGTCTGCCGGCGCGTCTTCCACGGCGTCGATCGCCTGCTGCAAATGGATGGGCAATGTTTCGGGATTGCCGATCGCCAACCAGACCGTCTTCGGCCCCTGACCGATTAGCACCTCGACCTCCGGGCCAACCCACTGTCCGAGCAGTTCCGGGATCTCCTTCGGAACGACGCTGTGAATGACAACGCCGCGATGAATGTCCGCGTTGTCGCAAACGGAGCTGAAGTGCCCGGACTTCTCCAAGCGAACGATCAATTGCGGAATGGCGGCGTTGAGTGCGACAGCCTCTGGCCCATGCAGCCCAGCGATCACGGTCGATTGTCCCCAGCCCAGCCCGACGACTTGAATGCCCGCGTTGATTCTCGCCCCCTTGAGTGGTTCATCCAGCAGTTGCTCGACAACGTCCTTGCCCAGCGCGTTGAGCGGCCAATTGATTGCCAACCCCGCCATGGCTTTCGGATTAATGAGCGCCGAGAACTCGCTGTGCAGCATGACGAGCTTGTTCCAGCTTCGAGCCAATTCACTGCCGGGTTCGCTCTGCACGGTCAACTCAAGACTCAGTTGATGGCTCTCGGGGTCAAGCCGTCCGCCCAGCGTGAGCGTTCGCAAATCGAGGATCAGTCGCGTTACCAGCTTGAGTACTGAGCCACCGACGGCGCGTCGCAACCCTGCCGAGTCTGCCGGTTCATCGTCCTGAGGCTGCAACCACGGTTCGACTTGGTTCTTCAACTCGTCGATCCAGAGTTCTTTCGACGCGCGCGGGATCTGTCGCAGATCGACATGCAGCCCAACGTCGTATTTGTCACGCAGGCCCTTCGTCAACTGATCGGGAGTCTGCCTCAAGGCACGCAGGGCCTCGACTTCTTCCCCCAACAACGCGTAGTCCGAGCGAAGCAGCACATGGTAGGGGCTGCCAGGGCGTTCGATCTCGTATCGATCCTTGGCGACCTGATGAAAGCCGACCACATCGAAGGTGGCGGTCTTCATGAGTTGATCGATCTGACCGACCGGAAGGAAGATCGTGGCGGGTGGCTCAACGTCTCTCCAAGTCCACATCAGGCCGAGCGGGCGTTTGCGATCGATCCCCGCAAACGCTTGATAGTCCTTGAGTCGATCTTCAAGAGATTCAGCCAAGTCGAAGCGATCCGCCGCTTCAAAAATTAAATCGCAGGCAGCCATCGCCCGACTGAGACTCGACACCCAGAACACGGCCCACGGTTGGTTTGCCGCGTTCGGTTCTTCAGGGGCGACTGTCTCTGCCGCAAAACCGACCGACATCGTGCCATAAACCACAAACGTGGACGCTAGCGTCAGCACAACGATCAGCGAACGAAACCGGTCAAGCAGCATCATCCACCTCCGGTAAACAGAAACCCCGGCCATTTTGACCGGGGTTCCCTGATTGGTGCATTGAGTCAAAACATCAAGGGGTTTCTAAGGAACGCTGATCAAGTTCTTCGTGGTGATTGTGCTGGATGTCGTCACGAGGGAATCAACACCTGGACCGCCATCCACTTTGAGAGTTGCCACATTGCTGAACGTGATAGCCACCTTGTCGGCCCCACCTCCCAAATTCAAATCGGTCGTGGACGAGTCCACTCCAATGATTGAAACGGAGTCATCGCCGTCGCCCATCACAGCGACAAGGGTCAACGGGCTGCTGTATCCGCTCGGCGTGAACTTGTCGGTCGAATTATTGATCTTCGTTCCGTTCGATCCTTCGACGGCAATCTTGCCATCCTTGTAAGTCACGGTGACGGTGTTGGAGAACGCGTCGCCGGTGAGCGTCAACTTTTTCAAGGCTGCTGAGTACACGGCTGTGACATTCGAGGCAACAACTGGCGGCGGTGCCGGACGCTCCGTGTACGACCCCGTGATGCGGTAGGTTCCGAGACTGCCATAGTCGGAATAGCCGGTCCCCAAGACCGTTCCTGCGCCGACGCCATCGACCTTCAAGTAATACGTTCCGGCGGTCACGGTCTGGCTGATGGAGGAAATGACATCGGACACGGGATTGCCGCTCACCACCAAAGTGCCCGCAGAACTGTAGACATCCAACTGAATGTCGAGCATTGTGTTCTCAACACCACCAACGGCACTGAGCGTCAGCAGTCCGCCCTTGGTGACGATCTTGAACCAGTCCGAATCGGTAGTCTTCTCAATCACACCGCTCTGGCTGATGTTGAATACGCCATTCAAACTGGTACCGGCCACCGCCGTCGCCAGTCCCTGAGTGTCTGCGAAGTCGTCCACACGGTAAGTGAAACCATTCGGTCCACCAAACCCGTTCGAGGTTGCGCTGGTAATGATGGCCAAGTCATCTTCTTGATTGTTCGCAGCGGAGTATTCCCCTTTGCTCCATTGAACCAAGTTCTGGTAGTACCCAACGCCCATGTGGGGTGCCCAACCCGTGGGACCGAAGCCGTGGCCACGGTAATAACCTTCAGGCGGGGAAAGACGACCGTCGTGCTTCAGTCCCAGTGTATGACCGATTTCGTGAACTGCCGCGTCAGATAAGACCTTGGGTTCCGCGTAGCTGCGTGTCGAATAGACAAACGTGGGCGTGTCGGTCGCCAAGTTGAAACTACCCAAATAAGCGACTCCACCCGCGCCCGGTGCCGGGTCGGGATTGGACTCACCAAAAACGACTCGAATTCCCCATTGTGTGTCTGAGCCGCCAGTATTCATCAGGCGATCCAAGGCTGGAGCCTCGGTGGTGACATCCACATCAAACGGAGCGTAACACTCGCGGACTCGTTCCCAAATCTCTTGGATCTCGGTCAGTTCTGCGTTCGAGAACGCAGTGTTCGCGTCGAGAGTGAAGGGCACTGTCGTGATAATTGGAAAGTCTGGGTCGGGATCCGTATTCCAACGCGTTCCCACCGTGAGATGGCCATCAAAGTCTAAGTAGATGATTTTGGAGGCAGCGGGACGACTGTGCAATTGGAACGTCTGTGCCAGTGGGAACTGAGGCGCTTGTGCCCGAGCGATTTGCATTCCAGCCTGAGCGAACTTCAAGGGATCCACTCGTGGAATGGCACAGGTGTCTTTAGTGCAGACACAGGCCGCGTCAGAGGATTGACCGGCGGATTGCTGACAGGCGGCCGAGTGACCTGCGGAAAACCCGGTTTGAATTACAGAATCAATCCTCGCCGGAGAGGCTGCCGACAACAGGTAACCCACCGAGAGAAACACTCCCGAGAAGGCACTCCGTCGAATAATCCTCGATTGGGTTGAGGAAATGTTTGACGGTAGGAGGAGCGAACGGAACAGATTGGTCACTTTGATTTTCCCCTGATAGGTCGGACCTGCCGGACATGAAGTCGCACGACTCCCGCAGATTCTTACCAAACGACACACAAATTCAACTGATTTCTTTTTTTTGGCCGGATTTTGAGATTTCAGGCAGGCAACTTCGACGCCGCATCGTCCCCCTTGAGTCGGTTCGATTCCGTCGTCTCAAACTTTCAACAGGATGATTGATCGCAGAGATCACGCCCTTGGCTTGTCGACGAAGTGTGTTTGCGGACTAAAACGTATGAGCCGAATTATCGGCGTGCGGTACAAGGTTGAACGCACCACTTGGCTTGGGCGACAGCTATCAATTGCGGTGCCGATTTCGGTGAGGCAAAGTCTACCGGCGTAAGTGGTGCGGCAAGAACAAGCGTACCCACCGAAGCCTGACGCGCAAGCGAAGGACGTTCGACATCCGAACCTTCGCTTGCGCGTCAGGCTTCAATTGCCAGGCCGTTGATTCAAAACAGCGACGGCTCTCCCACGACTGGCTTTCCGTGGGCTTCGACATTTCCGATCACTTCCGTCACCACCTCGGCCAGTACTTTCGGATCATCTTCGCGATCGTCGTCCTGTGCGGCAACATACTCGCCTGTCATTCCAACCGGGGACGCCGGTTCGCTCTGGCTTGAGCCTGTGGCATCGACTTTGGCAAGAACCTCGATCTTCTGCTCAGCAGAATCCAGAATGACATAACACGCACGCAACAATCCCACACCGCGTTCAAATCGCGCGAGTGACGACTCCAGGCCGAGTGAACCATCCTCCAAGTCGGCCACGATCACTTGGAGTTCCGTAAGAGACTCTTCAAACGATCCGATTGATGATGAAGTTTCTGCGGCTTTGCGTTTGGCCACGTTGGCGATCTCCCTACTGTCACTGGGTCTATGACGCTCGCATTGGCGCAATGCGGGCGCTGGCCTGAAAATCTGCCCGAAGTTCGAGGCCGCACGGTATGTTGATGAGTTGCCTGTCGCAAGGCTGCGTCAAGCCCGCGCGATTCAATCCGCTTGACGCCCTCGACCTCAGACGCCTCAACCCGCGACCCCAGCGAAAGTGAATGTGAGCAATGGTCCGCTCGAATGACTTTCGGAGCGGGGCGGCGTTAGCTCCCTGGCACTCACTTTGATCAAATAACCCGCAGCGTGAGCGAGGGAAACAAGGGAAATGCCGCTTGTCATCGCCCTCGCTCACGCTGCGGGTTAGTAAAGTAAGTGCCATTGGGCGTTAGCAGCCTGTTGAAAAAGGGAGCCGAGCCATGTGCGTGAGGAAAGTCGCTTGTTTCTCGCGGCTCGGCAGGAGCCTCGCCCTCCCGACAGCCGTTTTTCAACAGGCTGTTAGCCCCCCTGGCTCTTGGGCGTCAGCCCTTTTTCGATTAACACGGAACCATTGGGTTGAGGCCCATGAATCGCGCTCGGATTGTCGCCGAGCGGATTCACCTCGTTCGACAGTTCGCAATAGGAGCCGATCTCCGATGAAGAAATCCGTGAAGAGTTCTACGCCTGAAAGCCCTCGCCGCTACTGGCTCTTCAAGTCCGAGCCATCGGCGTTTGGGATCGAACACTTGGCCAAGTCGCCTCGCCAGACAGCCCCTTGGGACGGCGTGAGGAACTATCAGGCGAGGAACTTCCTGCGCGACGACGTGCGCATCGGTGATCGCGTCCTCTTCTATCACAGCCGCGAAGAACCACTCGGCATCTTCGGCACGATGGAGGTCGTTCGCGCCGGCTATCCCGATTCCACGGCGTTCGATCCCCACAGCAAATACTTCGATCCAAAGTCGAAGTCGGAAACGCCGCGCTGGGTCATGGTCGATGTCAAACTGCGCGCCCGGTTTGCCGAATCGGTCTCGCGTGAGCAGCTCGCCGCCGATGCTGTCACGGCGAAGATGCTGGTTCTCAAGCGTGGGATGCGGCTCTCCATTCAGCCCGTCACCGCAGCGGAATGGCAGGCCATTCACCGACTGGCGGGAGTCACATGCGAATGACGGAGACCACGAACGAGATGCCGTACGGAAAATTCCTGGTGGTCGCGCTGCGATTGCTGGGGCTGCTGGATCTCTGCGCCTTCGCGGCCGCCATCGCTCCTCGATCTTGGATCGCCTTCAGCCACGCAGGGCTTGGTCTCGGAGCCTTTCCCCAAGAACCGATCACCGGTTATCTGGCGCGCTGCACCTCGGTCTGGTGCGGGCTGTACGGACTGCTGCTGTGGTTCGTCGCGGGCGATGTCAGTCGGTACTCGCGGCTCATCACGCTGTTGGCGTGTGCGATGATCGTTCACGGCTTGGCTCTCATCGCGATCGACCTCGCTGAAGGAATGCCCGGCTGGTGGACATCCACAGAAGGCCCGTGCTGCTCGGTCTTGGGAACACTTCTGCTCGCGATTCAACAGCGGGAAACGAAACGCTCCTAGAGGTCGAACAACTTTGTATTGCGGTGGTCATCACTAGCCCGACGCGCAAGCGAAGGCTTCACTGTCATCGAATGCACAGCCCTCGCTTGCGTGGCGGGCTAGTTTTGAAATGGGATCTACTCGGTGGCGGGAGATGGCGATGCAGCCAATCGTCCGGCTGACGACTGAAAGATTTTGCGGACACGCCCCTCAGAATCGGTGTGATTGCCGGACTGTTGCAGGTCCGCGAGATTGGCGGCACAGACGCGGCAACCAATCACCTCGACGTGAAATCGCAGGTGCTGTGACAATCCGTCACCGAGCCTCCCGTCCACGAAGGCCGACCAAACGGCGCGCGGCGGACAACTCCAACGCCCGCGCCGCCACATCGCACCCAAAGACGGTTCGAGGCTCTCACGCGACTGCACCACTCCCGCCAGCCGTTGCACAAGGTCCGTCGATCCTCGCAGCAGTCGCTCCAATTCACTGGCCCGGGCCACGGGAAGCCGCTCATCGGCATAGGCCATCAATTCTTCGTCGGTAAAGGGCTTGGACATGCGGCTTTCTGCGCCTCGCTCAAACGTGGGTCGGACTTGTGGTCGTCGATCATGGCCGTTCGGGCTGACTATGCAACGCTCGGCGGTGAGTGAGACATTTCTGGCGAGCCGTGTGCCGTGAGGCCACGAGTTTCCTGTGACGCGATCAAGAACCCGCGGCCTTACGGCATGCGGCCCGCCGATCTCTCTTCTGAAGCCGCATGAGGTATAAATGACGCCATCTTGGCCGTAGGGAACGCGGTCGCAATAACTTCCCGAAGAAGAATTTCTCTATCAGCCGCTGGGCTAGCGCCCAGCGGCTGATAGAGAAATTATTGCGACCTCGTTCCTAAGCACGGGATGCACCTTTCACCTCAACTCTGCGTATTTCACCCTATCGTTGGAGGCGACCGATCCGTGACTGATTCACTCAAATTCGATGCCCTACATTACGCGCGGTCGCTGGTCGCCGTGCCGTCTGTCAGCGTGAACTCGAACGTGCCGGTGAGCGATCTTGTCGAGAGCCATCTCCGTTCGCTTGACTTTCAAATTGAGCGGCAGGAGTTCCTCGACCCGTTCGGCGTGCCGAAGGTCAATGTCATCGGACGCAAGGGACCGGGGACGGGCGGCGTGGCGTACTTCTCGCACACGGATGTTGTTCCCGCCGACACCTGGTCCGTCACGAGTGACGAGTCGTTTCCAACGCACGGGCCGTTCGAGCCAACCGTTCGCAACAACCGCCTCTACGGACGCGGCAGTTGCGACATGAAAGGTTCGATCGCAGCAATGCTGGCCGCGGTGAGTCGCCTGCGTCACGCAACTCTGCGCGAGCCAATCTACGTCGTCTGCACGGCCGATGAAGAGGTCGGTTTTCATGGTGCGAAGCGGGTCGCCGAATCGTCCGCCTTCTACGCGGAGATGGTCTCCGGACAGAGTCGCGCCATCATCGGTGAGCCGACGGAATTGCAGGTCGTCTACGCTCACAAAGGAATCTACGGTTTTCGTGCGACGGCGACGGGGAAGGCGGCTCATTCCAGCACGCGCGACGGCGTGAATGCGAACCTCGCGATGATCCCGTTTCTCGCCGAAATGAAAGCGATCCACGATGAGACCCTGACATCGCGCGCGTGGCTGAACGACGAATTCGATCCGCCGTGGATCAGTTGGAACATTGGCATCAACGATCACAACCGCGCGGTGAACATCACGGCTCCGCAGAGCGTCTGCACGGTCTACTTCCGCCCCATGCCCGGAATGGACGGCGATGCGCTGGTCCATCGCGCGGAAGCGGCCGCCCAACGCTGCGGTCTCCGGTTTGAATGGGAATGTCGCGGGTTGCCGCTCTCCGGCGATCCGTCGTGTGAGTTCGTTCGCAACACACTGCAACTCGCGGGACGAGACACCGCGCACACCGTCGGCTATGGCACCGACGGCGTCTGCTTCACGGACCTCAAACAAATTCTTGTTCTCGGTCCCGGCAGCATCCAGCAAGCTCACACGGACGACGAATGGATCTCTCTCGATCAGCTCGCCGCCGGGACGGACCTCTATGAACGAATGCTCCGCCGCTGGTGTGTTGAGTGAGGGTCAGCACGGTGTGAGGATTAGCGCAAGGCTGTGCAAAGTGAGAAGTGATCAGTGCAAAGTGCAAAATAGTTCACGACGAATGGTTTCTCCACTTTTGCACTTTGCACTGATCACTTTGCACTGATCACTTTGCACTTCTCACTTCCCCGTTGACTCAACCGCCGGTTGTCGGTCTGTGGCGTCGCCGTTATGGTGTCGCTTCGAAAACAATGCGTCGGGACCGGTGATCTTCGATGGGTCGATGACACTCTCACGACACGAAAAGGATGCTGCATCATGGGTCTGATGGACGGGAAACGCGGATTGGTGTTGGGTGTGGTGAACGACTGGTCGATCGCGTGGGGGATCAGCGATCAACTCCATAAAGAAGGGGCACAGCTCGGCTTCACGCATCTGCCCGACAAGGATCCGACGAACCCCAAGATGGCCAGACGCGTTCGTAAGGCGGTCGAAGCGTTCGACCCCAAGTTGTTCATGCCCTGCGATGTTCAGAGTGATGCGGATCTCGACGCGGCATTTGCTGCGGCGAAGGAGACATTCGGAACGCTCGACTTCGTGGTCCACTCGATCGCCTACGCTCCGATCGACGACCTGAAGGGCCACGTTTACGACTGCTCGCGCGAGGGCTTCAAGACCTCGATGGACATCAGCGTCTACAGCCTGATGGCCGTCTGCAAACGAGCCAAAGACCTGATGCCCGATGGCGGAAGCATCCTGACGCTGACATACCTCGGCGGCGAACGAGTCATCCCCGGCTACAACGTGATGGGGTTGTGCAAAGCCGCGTTGGAGTCCTCGGTCGGCTACCTCGCCCACGAACTCGGACAACAGAAGGTCCGCGTGAATGGTCTGAGTGCTGGTCCAATCAAAACGCTGTCGGGTTCCGCCGTGAAGGACTTCGACAAGATGCTCGAAATGTACGACGCTCTTTCACCGCTGCGACGCAACGTCAGCCTCGAAGAAGTCGGCAAATCGGCCGTGTACCTGCTGAGCGACATGTCCACCGGCGTCACGGGCGAGACACTGCACGTCGATAGCGGCTACCACGCGATGGGAGCGCCTCCGGGAGATGCGAAGCTCGGAGGGTGATCACGTACTTCGCTAGCGCAAATCTGTCATCGACGCCCGGCACTCGATTGAGTGTCGGGCGTTTCTCGTGCCATCGTCGTTGAGGGCGAGTTTGTGAACACAACCACCATCAAACGCATTGGCATCGCTGTCGTCGAACAAGCGGGACACTTTCTAATCGGCACGCGCGGTCCCGATGTGCCGCTCGCGGGGTTTGCCGAATTTCCCGGCGGAAAATGCTGTGAGGAAGAAGCGGCGGAAGACGCTGCTGTCCGTGAGTGCCTCGAAGAAACCGGCCTCACCGTTCGCGTCGAGCGATTGCTGATGCGGCGCGAACAGGCGTACTCACACGCGACCGTCGATTTGCACTTCGTCCTCTGTCATCCGTCGCCGGAGGTCTCACTCTCGGATGAGCAGCGCGGCTTCCGCTGGATCCCAGCAAAAGACTTGGCCTCATTGCCGTTCCCGGAGGCCAACGCCGATGTCGTGAGCTTGCTGACCGCGGCACGCTGATTTGAAAGTGGTGGCTGGGGGAGGTTCATGGATTCCGGACTGCGATTCGCTGGATCACCTTGACCAACTCCACGATGGCCACGGGCATCAGCGAACAGGCGGCGATCACTCCCCAGTCTGAGACCGTCGGCGGGACGGTATGCAGCACCTTCTGCAAGAGCGGCAGGTAGACCGCTGCGGCTTGGAGGATCAGACACATCCCCACCGCCGCCCAGAGCCAGCCGTTCGTAAACAGTCGGGTGGTAAACGCCGAACGCCGCTGCGAACGCGCGTTGAAGGCGTGGCAGACTTGAGCCAGGGCCAGCGTCATGAAGGCCATCGTCGTGGCTCGGCGCAAGCCCTCGCCTTCGGTCCCGTGCCAGTGCATGCCAATGCCAAATGCGAAGAGAGTGACGCCGGTCAGCAGCAGTCCTTGCCAGACGATCAGACCGACGAAACGGAGCGTGAGCAGCGGCTCTTGCGGGTCGCGTGGCGGGCGTTTCATCACGTCCGGTGCCGACGGCTCCAGCGCCAGGGCAAAGGCCGGGAAGATGTCGGTAATCAAGTTGAGCCACAAAATTTGGAGGGCCACCAACGGCAGCGGCCAGCCAATCATGAGGGCGAGAAACACAGTGAGGATTTCTGACAAGTTGCAGGAGAGCAGGTACTGGAGGAACCGGAGAATGTTTCCATAAATGATCCGCCCTTGCTCGACAGCACCGACAATGCTGGCGAAGTTATCGTCGGTGATCACCATGTCGGCGTTCTCTTTCGCGACCTCGGTCCCCTTGATCCCCATCGCGATGCCGATGTCCGCCTGCTTCATGGCCGGGGCGTCGTTCACCCCGTCGCCCGTCATGGCGACCACGTGCCCCTGTTGTTGCAGCGCCTCGACGATCTGCAACTTGTGCTCGGGCGAGACGCGAGCGAACACGGCTGCGTCTGCCACCGCCCGCTTCCAGCCCTCGGCGTCCAAGTCTGTCAATTCGCGACCGTGGACGGTGCGCAACGGACGCCCCTCGAGATCAACGTCGATCCCCAGTTGGCGCGCGATCTCGGCGGCCGTCGGCTGCTGGTCGCCGGTGATCATCACGGTCCGAATGCCCGCCTCGCGACAGGTGGCGATGGCGGCTTTGGCCTCGTCGCGCAGCGGGTCACTCATGCCGACCAAGCCCACGAAGATCAAGTCCCGGGTGAAGTCAGTCTCGCTGTAGCCCTCCGGCAGTTCGCGATACGCCAAGCCGAGAACTCGCAACGCCGCACCGGCCAACCCCTGGTTCCTTTCCTCCCAGCGCTGGCGATCCTCTGCCGTGAGGGGCGTCACGCCAGTGGCCCGGACCTGAGAACTGCTCGCCGCGAGCAACGTTCCAGGCGAACCCTTGAGAAACGCCATCGTCGGACCTTGCGACGCGCGATGCACCGTGACCATGCGCTTGCTGGTGCTGTCGAACGGCACTTCGCTGAGGCGCGGAAAGTCGGGAGCCAGGGTGGCTTGGTTCATCTCGGCCTTTTCGGCCACGACGATCAAGGCCGCTTCGGTGGGGTCGCCCAGTACGGTTTCATGACCGTCGGTACGTTCCACTTTGGCATCGTTGCACAACAGGCCGATGCGCAGGGCCAGAGCGAGGTGCTCGTCGGAGTGCGAGTCCACGAGCTTGTCGCCGTCCAGAAACTTGCCCACCGGCTCGTACCCCGCGCCGGTGACTTCGACACGGCGTTGGTCCAGCACGTAGACGCACACGGTCATCTCGTTCTTGGTCAGTGTCCCCGTCTTATCGGTGCAGATCACGGTGACGGAGCCCAGCGTCTCGACAGCGGGGAGTCGCCGCACGAGCGCGCGCATCCGAGCCATCCGTTGCATCCCCAATGCCAACGTCATGGTGGTCACGGCGGGTAGTCCTTCGGGGACTGCGGCAATGGCCAGGGAGAGGCCGATCTCCAGCATGTGCCAGAAGTCGCTGACGCCGCGCAGCCAGCCCGCCAGGACGATGACAGCGCACAGCACCAACACGACCACAATGAGCAGACGGCCGAGTCGGGCCAGCTTTTGCTCCAATGGTGTGGCGCGAGTGGTCGCCTCATCGATCAGGACGCCGATCTTGCCCACTTCCGTTTGCACGCCGGTCGCCGTCACCAGCAACCGCCCGCGCCCGTCCGTGATTGTCGTACCCAGGAAAGCCATGTTGAGGCGGTCACCCAGCGCCGCATCCTTGTCGGGGAGCGGGTCGGCGATCTTGGTGACCGCGTTCGACTCACCCGTCAGCGCGGCCTCTTCAATTTGCAATCGCACACACTCGACGATGCGGCCGTCGGCGGGCACTCGTGCCCCGGCAGCAAGTACGATCAGATCGCCCGGCACCAGCTCGGCGGCCGGAATCTCACTTTCTGCGCCGTCCCGGATGACATGGGTGACCCGCACCGACTGTTTTTGCAGAGCAGACAACGCCTGCTCCGCCTTCCATTCGGTGAAAAAGCCGATGGCGGCGTTGAGGACGATGACAATCAGGATCGCAACGGCCTCAAGGTTCTCGCCCATCGCAAAAGCGATCACCGTGGCCGCGACCAGCAAGGCCACGATGAGGCTGCGGAACTGGGCCAGAAAGATGGACAGGGTCGAACGCTGGTGCGCCTGGGCCAACGCATTGGGGCCATACTGTGCGAGTCGCCCGGCCGCTTCGGTTTGAGTCAGACCGCGCGCCACATCTGTTTGCAGGCTGTCTTTGACCGCCTCGAACGAGAGGACGTGCCACGACTGCTGGGCAACCGACGGAGCGGCCGTCTTTGCGACGGCGTGATCGGCGGATCGGACGTTGTGACTACTGCTCATAATGTATTCCCTGACTCGCTCTTGGCGGTCCCACCTGGCCAACGCCAGTCGGTGATCTCAGGCAGATCCTCGCCGTGGACTGCGATGTAGCGCTTGTGTTCGGCCCGCTGATCGACCATCGCCCGCCTCACGTCACTCGCTCGGTCGGCCAGTCCGGGAACGCGGTCAATCACATCCATTACCAGGTGGAACCGGTCCATGTCGTTCATGACCACCATGTCAAACGGAGTTGTTGTCGTCCCTTCTTCCTTGTAACCGCGCACGTGCAGGTTTCCATGATTGGTTCGACGGTAGGTCAACTGGTGGATCAGCGAAGGGTATCCGTGGAATGCGAAGATGATCTGGCGGTCCGCGGTGAAGATCGCGTCGAACTCGTCGTCCGTCAGGCCGTGCGGGTGTTCCTTCGGCGGTTGCAATTTCATGAGGTTGACGACGTTGACGACCCGCACCTTCACCTCGGGCAAGTGTTCTCTCAGCAGATCGACTGCCGCGAGCGTCTCCAGCGTGGGCACGTCGCCGCAGCAGGCCATGACTACGTCGGGCTCACTATCCGTGGCATTGCCGGCCCAGTGCCAGATGCCGATGCCCGCGGCGCAGTGGCGTACTGCATCATCCATCGTCAACCATTGCGGGGACGGGTGTTTTCCGGCGATGACGACGTTTACGTAATGCCGACTACGTAAACAATGATCCATCACCGAGAGCAGGCAGTTCGCGTCTGGCGGCAGGTAGACGCGCACGATCTCGGCCTTTTTGTTGACGACGTGATCGATGAAGCCGGGATCCTGATGCGTAAAGCCATTGTGGTCCTGCCGCCATACGTGGGAGGCCAGCAGGTAGTTCAACGACGCTATCTTCGGCCGCCACGCCAGTTGCGCCGACACTTTCAGCCACTTGGCGTGTTGATTGAACATCGAATCTACGATGTGAATGAACGCTTCATAGCAATTGAAAAGACCGTGTCGCCCGGTCAGCAGATAGCCCTCGAGCCAGCCTTCGCACTGGTGCTCGCTCAGCATTTCCATCACACGCCCGCTGTGCGCCAGAAATTCGTCATTCAGTTTGGTGGCGGCGTCCCATTGGCGGTTGGTTGTTTCAAACAGTGCGCCCAGCCCGTTGGAGAGCGTTTCATCGGGACCGAAGACGCGGAAGTTGCGTTGCCTATCGTTCATGGCGGCGATATCCCGCAGAAATGGGCCGAGCACCCGCGTGTCGCCGATGCCACGCACGCCGGGCGCGGGAACATCGACAGCGTAGTCGCGAAAATCCGGCATAAGCAAATCGCGTAGAAGCAAACCGCCGTTAGCGTGAGGATTGGCGCCCATGCGGCGCGCGCCAGTTGGCGCGAGCGCGGCAAGCTGCGGCAGCAGTCGGCCGGCAGCATCGAACAGCTCTTGCGGGCGGTAACTTTTGAGCCAGTCCTCCAATTGCACCAGATGCTCGGGATGCTTGACTGGATCCGCAAGCGGTACCTGGTGGGAGCGAAAGCTGCCTTCGACCTGCAGGCCATCGACCACCTTCGGTCCGGTCCAACCTTTGGGTGAGTTGAGGATAATCATTGGCCAATGTGGACGCTCTAACGCACCGTCGACGCGTGCCTGATGCTGGATTTTCCGGATGTGCTCAACCACCAGGTCAATTGTCTCCGCCATGGTCTTGTGCATCAGCTCCGGGTCAAAACCTTCGACGAAGTACGGCGTCCAGCCATAGCCGCATAACAGTTGCTCCAGTTCGTCGCGGCTGATGCGTGCCAGCACGGTCGGGTTGGCAATCTTGTAGCCGTTGAGATGCAGAATCGGCAGCACCACGCCGTCAGCAACCGGATCGAGAAATTTGTTGGAATGCCATGCGGTGGCGAGCGGCCCGGTTTCTGCCTCGCCGTCACCGACCACGCAAGCGACGATCAAATCGGGATTGTCGAACACCGCGCCAAATGCATGACTCAACGAGTAGCCCAGCTCACCGCCTTCGTGAATCGAGCCCGGACATTCTGGCGAAGCGTGGCTGGGAATTCCACCGGGAAAAGAGAACTGTGTGAACAGCTTCCTGAGTCCCGCTTCGTCCTGACTGATGTGTGGATAGACTTCGCTGTAGGTTCCCTCAAGATATGTGTTTGCCACCACCGCCGGGCCACCATGCCCGGGACCGGAGATGTAAATCATGTCGAGATCGTATTTGCAGATGGCGCGGTTCAAGTGCACGTAAATGAAGTTCTGACCCGGCGTGGTGCCCCAATGGCCCAGCAGCATACGTTTGATATGCTCAACCTTGAGCGGGATTTTCAGCAAGGGGTTGTCGCGCAGGTACATCTGCCCGACCGACAGATAGTTGGTCGCGCGCCAGTAGGCGTCCATCCTGGTAAGCAATTCGGTATCCACAGCGCTTTCAGCGGCACTCAATTGGCTGTCCCTGGTGCTTCGTTATTGCCCAGCAGAGCGCAGGTGGCCACCGCAATGATCGATTCCTCGTCAGTGCGGATTACGCGAACCTTGACGCGTGCGGCATCGGCGGAGATCACGTCGGCGCTCTGCAAATTGCGGTCGGTATCGAGCTCAATGCCCAGAAAGCCAAGCCCTTCGCAAATTCGCGAACGAACCACGCCAGCGTTCTCACCAATACCACCCGTGAAGACCAACATGTCCAGCCCACCCAGCGCCGCAGCAAAGGCGCCGACGCACTTCCTGATCTGGTAACAGAATAATGCGACCGCATCGGCCGCGCGCGGGTCTTCAGCTTCACGACCAAGCAATTCACGAATGTCGGCGCTGGTCTCGGATACACCGAGCAGCCCGGATTTGGTGTTGACCATGTCGTCAAATTGCGCAGCGTCCATGCCCTCGGTGCGCGCCAGATAGCAGGCAAGACCTGGATCAAGGTCGCCCGAACGCGTCCCCATCATCACACCGGAGGCTGGCGTCAGCGCCATGCTGGTATCGATCGGTTTGCCCGCGTGCACGGCGGCGAGACTGGCACCGCTGCCGAGGTGTGCAAGCACGATGCGACCGTGGGCCGTGCTCACACCCTCCACACGGACCAGTTCGCCCATCAGAAACTCATACGACAAGCCATGAAATCCGTAGCGGCGTATACCTTGCAGACCGTAGCGGCGCGGGATAGGCAGCAATCGCGCAAGATGCGGCAGATCGCGATAAAAACCCGTGTCGAAACAGGCGACCTGCGACAGCTGCGGAAAACACCGCTGCAATTCTTCGATTAGACGGATTTCCAGTGGCAGATGCATCCGGTCCAGCGGCGTGAGTTGCTGTAACTCGCGCAGCAATCGGGAGGTGACCCGCTGTGGTGCATGGTAAAGCGGTCCACCGTGCACGATGCGATGGCCGATGCCGATCAGCCCGCCGAGGCCGCGCTGTTCGCTTTGTTCGATCCACTTCATCAACACAGTCACCGCAGCGA
>JAYTGQ010000592.1:0-1568 GCA_043733345.1 Schlesneria sp. | reverse complement strand
CGGCCGGCTCGCGGCCAGTATCACAACGGCGGTCACGCCTCGACCGCCAAGATTCTGGCCCTACGAAATGCCGAGAATTGACACCTCGGAAGCCCTGGCCTTACGGGGCGACACGGTCGTGGCGTCACTCGGGAATGCCGTGTGAAGCGTAGCCCGAATGTGTCGCCCCTTCTGGGCTGGGCCGTGTGTGTTTCTTTTCCCTCGGCTCATGCCGTGGGCTACGACCTGCCGCCCTCCGGGCTAAGACATCAGCGGCAACACGCATTCGCCCGATGAACCACAAATCATCTGGCAATGAAGAGGTTGTCAAGCCACTTTGAACGACCTCCCCGAAACACCGGATGAGCCATTCCCAATTCGTCATTCCCAAACAGACCTCCCCGGCTCGCCGGTTGGGCCTTGTCGTTTTTGATCGCAGCCGGTTGAGCCTCACCCCACAAACTCGTTGCCGACTTTGCGTGCTCGCTCCGGCTTATCGACGTTGATGCCGAGCGTCATGCCCGCTTCGACCAACAGATTCCAACCGGCGGCCAGTTGGACGAAGCCGGACAGGTCGCCTGCGTCGGGGATCGTGACCGTCGGGAACATCGTCGGACGCGACGAGACGGCAATCACCGTCAGGCCGACTCCCTTCACGAGGACCTCGTGAAACTTCTGCTCCGATTCCTGATACGGGTCGATCCAGATGACCACGTCGCCCGCCTGCATGATTTCTTCGATGCCATGCACGGCGTAGGTTCCTTCGAGGTAGTCGCTTCGTTTGCGAGTGATCTCGTTGGTCTTCAGCGTCAGTTCTTCGGCCACGCCGTCATTGCGGCCCGCGAAATAGATCGTCCCCGCGTCGCTGATCTTTTGAGTCAGAGCCGCCTCGACCGGCATCGTCAGCGCCGTGCGAACCAGCTCGGCCAGCCCGGCCAATCGCGGCGCGAGCGTCTCGTGCCCGGCCATGCTCTCGACGAGTGCCCGGCAGAACAGAGCCTGCTCGACAACACTCTTCGTCGCGGCGACCGCTCCCTCTTTGCCACACTTCAGCACATGGCCTCGGTGGGCGAGCGCTTCGAGCGGCGAATCGGCTGCCGCGGTGAGGCTGTACCGTTTCGAGTGCCCCGCTGCCTTCAGGCTCGTGAACAGTCGAATCACCTCGGCCGTGCGGCCCGAATTCGACATGCCGAGCACCGCCCAATCGGCCAGCGCGTAGTCCTGCGACTGCCGCCCCGCCTCGGTATGGAGCGTCGTCGTCCACCCTTGTTGCCGCGAATGCCGGATGGCACTCTTCGCGGGAAACAGTCTGCTCGAACCCTCTCCGGTGAAGAGGAGCTGGCCCACGGAAGCGATTTCGGTGGCAGTCGTCTTCACGACACTCGGGTCAAACGCCTGAATGGCATCCGCTGCCGCGAGCATGTCTCGGACGAGGTTGAATTGGGAATAGGGAGCTTGGTCTGCTTGCACGTTGGGTTTCCTGTTGGTCGTTTCTCTTGAGCGTTATACCGCGCGCGGTCAGTGATGAGCCCTCTGAGCGGGGCGGCGTCAGCCCCCCGGTTCTTGGGCGTCAGCCCGCTTGGGAAGAA
>JAYTGQ010000591.1:0-4731 GCA_043733345.1 Schlesneria sp. | reverse complement strand
ACCTCGAGACCCTGCGCGACGAAACCGCCGCCTGGTCAACCGACGTGAACTCGACCCAACGCGGCATCGACTGGCAAATGAAAATCGACGACGCCCGCTGCAAGCTGACCTCCCTCTACCCGAAAATCAAGCTGTGACGCGGCACTAGGTTTCACTGCGAGGGGCTACGCGACAGCGGGACTCTCCAGTAAACTCCGGCCCGTTGATGCTGCCTTTGGCCAGAACAGCGGACGGCTGCGGATGCCACGGAGTCTTGCGATATGCCCAACGTGAATCTTTCCTGTTTCCTCTTGAGCTACCTCGTGGCGTTCGGCTTGGATGTCGCTCGACTCCGGTCGAAGTTGGCGTGGAGTCGCTGGGTGGCGATCCTGTTCGGCGGCGCGGGACTGCTCGCGCACACGCTCTATCTGTTGCTGCGATCGAGTCGGTCACAACTGCCGCCGCTGCTGAGTTCGGCTCACGATTGGCTGCTGGTGTTGGCGTGGCTCGCGGTGTTGACGCATCTGTTTGTCTCACTGCTCGACGCGACCATCGCGTCGGGGCTTGTGGTCTGGCCGATCGTGCTGGCGCTGGTCGGAGCGTCGCACTTCGTGACTTCGTCGCCGAGTCAAATGCTCGACTTTCATCGCGGTTGGAAGATGCTGCATGCGGCGATGCTCGTGCTGGGAACGGCCACCATTCTGTTGGGCCTCGTGCTGAGCCTGCTCTACTTGTGGCAGCATCGTCGTTTGAAAGGAGGTCAGATGCGGAACAGCGGGCTGACACTGCCAAGCCTCGAACGGTTGGAGCGATTCAACCGTTGGTCGATTCTGGTCTCAGTACCGCTGCTGACGTTTGGTGTCGCGACGGGGGTGCTGTTGTCGTTCCTCAGTCACGACGATGCTCGTCTGGCGTGGGCCGACCCGGTGGTGCTGGGTGGCAGCGTGATGTGGCTATTGATGTGCGGTCTGTTCGCGTGGCTGCTCACGGGGAAACGGACTCCCGGCCGACAGGTCGCGTGGCTGACGGCATGGTCGTGCGGGTTCTTGCTGTTCATGATGGTCGGCCTGCAAGTATTGACCGAAGTGACGCGGATGCCGTCGCTGCACGGAATGGGTGCAAAGCAGCAAGTTCGCCCGATGGCCAAGTAACCGAGGGAAGTCCGGCTTTTCTTAAAGCCGGACTTCTCGCTGTGGTGCAACGCCCAGAAGCGAAGTCCGGCTAACAAGGCTAAGCCGGACTTCAAAAACCTGATCGCCTGCACCTCGACACCCACCTGCTCCTCCACGCCAAGAGACTTCGTTCTGTGAACCTGCTTGCTCTGTATTGCACCCACCAGACGACACCACTCGCCATTCGTGAGCGGTTGGCGTTTGCGTCGCGCGAGCAACTTGCGAAGGCGTACGCCGAACTGAGGCGGCGTTGCCCGGAATCGGAAGCGGTGATTCTCTCGACCTGCAATCGCGTCGAGCTTTATCTCGCGCAGCCGGGCGACGACACCGATCAGACGCGCCAGCAACTCGCTCAATTTCTGTCGGAGTTCCACGCGGTGCCGCTCGACGAATTCGTGGGTGAGCTGCGGTCGGACTCGGGTTCGGAAGCCGTGCGGCATCTGTTCGAGGTCATCTCGTCGCTCGACAGCATGGTTCTCGGTGAGCCACAGATCGTGAATCAGGTGAAAGAAGCGTATCGCGCGGCGGAAGAACACGGCGCATGCGGGCCACTCGTCCATTCGTTGTTTCAGGGTGCAATTCGTGTGTCGGGACGAGTTCGCACAGAGACGAAGTTGTCCGAGGGGCGAGTCTCAATCGCCAGCGTTGCCGTGGGAGATTTTGCGAAGAGCATCTTCGATCACTTCGAGGACAAACTGGTGCTCATCATCGGTGCCGGGGAGATGGCCGAAGAGACGTTGCGGTATTTGAAGGACGAGGGCGTGCGCGAGATCGTCGTGATCAACCGCAACTCCGAACGCGCGGAGCGGCTCGCGCGCGACTGGAGCGGCCGCGCGGAGCCGTGGGCGGACCTCGACCACTGGCTCGGCATGGCCGATGTCATCGTGAGTACGACCGGTGCGGAGCGGCCGATCATTGATGCCGCTCGGTTCCGCAAGGCCCGCGCGGCGGCGGCGGATCGCACGGCGTTCATCCTCGATCTGGGAGCGCCTCGCGATTTTGAACCGGCGGTCGGCAACCTCGACGACGTGTTTCTCTACGACATCGACAGCCTGCGTCGCACGTGCGATGAGCATCGTCACGCGCGGTCGCGCGAGATCGAAACGGCTCACCAAATCATTGATGCTGAACAAACAAAGTTCATGGCGGAGTTCCATCGCCGCGCGAGTGGCGACGTGGTCTCACGCCTGATGCAGGACTGGCACGCCGTCAGCAAATCAGAACTCGACCGCCTGTTCGCCAAGCAGCCGCATCTGACCGCGCCTGACCGCGAAGCGATCGAACGCACCGTTGAACGGATCGTCAACAAGCTGCTTCACCCACCGCTCGAAACATTGAAGCACGAGTCCCGCGACGGCGAACCTCACGGCCTGATCGACGCCCTCAAACGACTGTTCCGGCTCGATGGCTGATCGTGGCGAACAGCCAACACGATGCGGCCCGAACATATCAACCCGAAGCGTGAGCGAGGACGACCATCCGATTTGTTCATCCACAAGAAGTCCTCGCTCACCAAGCCGTCCTCGCTCACGCTTCGGGTTAGTGTTGAATGAATTTGAACGACCGACCCCGGAACCTACGCGACACCTCCTCCAATCTCTTTCAAACAGACCGCCATGCCCGAACTCATTCGCCCGCTGAATCGAACCCACCTCCCGCGTCTGGCGGT
Organism: Schlesneria sp.; assembly: GCA_043733345.1. Classification (GTDB taxonomy): domain Bacteria; phylum Planctomycetota; class Planctomycetia; order Planctomycetales; family Planctomycetaceae; genus Schlesneria. Next base: position 1,911 of record JAYTGQ010000591.1, on the reverse strand, counting down.
CATCGACTTCGATGGCACGCTCAGCCTGATCCGATCGGGTTGGGTTGAGATCATGGTGGAACTCATGGTCGATGTCCTGCAACCGCTCCCCGGAACGACCGAGTCCGACGCGGAATTGGCGGCCTACGTCACCGACTTCGTGCTGAATCTCAACGGCCGGCCGACGATCTACCAGATGGACTATTTTGTTGAAGAGGCGACGCGACGCGGCGGCCATCCCCTCTCGGCCGAAACCTACAAGCAGCAGTTCCTCGACGGACTGTTTACCAAGTCAAACCGCCGCATCGCCGCGTTGCAGGCGGGGCAAGTCACGACCGACGACCTGCTCGTCCCCGGCACGCGCGCCATGTTGAACGACCTCCAAGCGCGCGGCATCCATCTCACATTGGCGAGCGGTACGGCAGTGAAGAACGTCCGCCACGAAGCGGCTTTGCTGGGGATCGACCACTATTTTGCAGGCCGCATCTTCGGGCCGGGCGATGATCCGCGCGAGTTCTCAAAGCTGGCCGTCATGCAACAGATGCTGGCCGAAACTGAAGCCGACGGCGCGGAGTTACTCGGGTTTGGAGACGGCTTCGTCGAGATCGAGAACGTAAAACAACTCGGCGGTGTGGCGGTCGGCGTCGCCAGCGATGAAGAGCATCGCAGTGGCCGTGTCGAAGAGTGGAAACGAACGCGCCTGATTCAAGCCGGCGCTGACGCAATCGTCCCCGACTATGCGCGCTGGCCCGCGCTGGCGGCGCGGTTGTGGAACGAGTAGGACGAGCGGCAGGAAATCTCGACCTGTAGGATGGGCACTCCTGCCCGTCCGGTCTTGGTCTTGCAATGCGGACAGGCAACAGTGCCCAACCTACGGCCAACCATTCCGCCGCCTCGCACAACATTCCAATTTCAAGGAACCTCATGACCGCATTCACTCCGCTCCGCATCCTTGTCATTGGCGCTCACCCCGATGACTGCGAGATCAAAGCCGGAGGCATCACCGCGCTGTATCGCGCGGCGGGACATCAGGTGAAGTTTGTCAGTGTGACCAACGGCGAAGCGGGACACCAATCGCGGCAGCCCGTCGAACTGGCGGCACTGCGGCTCGCGGAGACGCAGGCCGTCGCGAAGTTGATGGGGATCGAGTACGAAGTTCTGAACAATCGCGATGGGCGGTTGCAACCGACGGTGGCAGCCCGCTTCGAGTTAATTGGCCTCATCCGCCGTTACCGCCCCGATCTGATTCTGACTCACCGCCCGAACGACTATCACCCCGATCATCGCGCGACCTCGACGCTCGTCTGTGACGCCGCGTACATGGTGATCGTGCCGCACATCGTCCCCGAAGTTCCCGCGCTGCGAATCAATCCGGTCATCGCTTATCTCTCCGATCACTTTCAGCGTCCGGCACCGTTCGCGCCGACGATCGTGATCGACGTGGAACCGGTTCTCGACAGCATCCTCGACCAAATGGCCTGCCACAGTTGTCAGTTCTTCGAGTGGCTGCCCTACACACGGTGCCAGGAGAACGGGTTCCCGACCGATCCCGCTGCGCGGCGAGACTATCTCAGACAGTTCTATTCCGGCTTCAACGGCCCACTTGCCGACCGTTACCGTGACCTCGTGGTTCAAACTTACGGTGAGGAACGCGGTCGCAAGATCCGCTACATCGAAGCCTTCGAGCCGTGCGAGTATGGTTCCCCGCTGACGGCGGCCAATCGGAAGACGCTCTTTCCGATGTTGCCTTGAACCCGGATCGCCTATTGCAGACGATCCGCACCGACGAACGCACACCGCAACTTAGGGGCTGTGCATTTTTGAGTACCGAGAGTTTTTGGGAGCAATCACCGAGGTTAGAAACGCAGAGAGCGCAGAGGACGCGGAGAGTTGAAGTTCATCGGGACGGTGTTCCTCGCTTTCTCTGCGATC
>JAYTGQ010000590.1:0-12322 GCA_043733345.1 Schlesneria sp. | reverse complement strand
GTCCGCTCAGAAGTTGGCCGAAGCAGCCAAAGAAATTCGCAAGGAGATCGCCGCGACCGCGAAGGAACTCGCCAAGGCCAGTGAGGCTCAGGCGAAGGAATTGACCGAAGCGCGCGAAGCGGTGGAGAAGGCGATCGACGCGATCCCGGACAACGAGAAGACGGCCAAGCTCGAAGCGGCCAAGGACAAGTTGCAGGAGGCGATGCAGGAACAGGCCAAGGCGCAGGGCAAGCCCGAAGCGGCCGAGGCGATGGAACTCGCGAACCAGATCGCCGAGGCAATGGAAGCTCAGGACGCGGCCGACGCCGCAGCCAAAGCGGCCGAATCGGGTGAAGGCTCCGAATTGAAGGCCGCGACCAAGCAGGAGGAAGTCGCCGAGAAGGCTCAAGCCGCCGCCGAGACCGCCGCCAAACGGCCCGAAGCCCAGAAGGCCAAGGCCGAAGGGAAACCCGACGCGCTGGCGAAGGCGTTGGAACAGGCTCAACAGGCCGCCGCCGAAGCGGCCAAGCAACAACTCGACGGCAACGAAGCCGCCGCCGAAGCGTCGCGCGATGCGGCCGAAGCCGCACTCGACAAGGCGATGGAACTGGCTCAGGCGGAGGCGAATGCCGCGATGGAAGCGGCTCCAACCGGGAAGCCCGATGCAAAGGCTCAAGCCAAGGCGGCCGATGCCGCTGAAGCGGCTCAAGAGATGGCGGCCGAAGTCACCCCCGAAGCGGGACAGGCTCTCGAACCAGCGGCCGGTGCGACCGAGGCTGCCGAGCAGGCGCTGGCCAACAATCCCGAGACGGCTCCGGCGGCTCAGGCCAAGGCGGCCGAAGCCTTGAAGGATGCCGGCAAAAAACTCGACGAAGCGATCAAGAACGCGGCGACCGAACAGGCGAAGGCCCTGGCCGAACAGGGGAAGCAGGCCGAGGCGCTGGCCGATCAGGTTGCGAAGGCCGACCCCGCTGCCGCTCAAGCCGTCGATGCTGCGGCCAGCGCGGCCGAGAGGGGAGCGGAGGCCGGTAACTCGCCGCCGCAACTGGCTGCGGCAGCGGATGCCGCCGAGTTGGCGCTCGAACGAGCGGCTGCCGACCTCGCCGCGAAGGAGCAGGAGGTCAAACGCGATCAGGCGATCGCCGAGTCGATCGCGAATCTCGCGACCGATCAGCAGGCTGCTGCCGAGATGATCGCCGAACAGGGCGCGAGGCTCGAACAACTCGCCGGGAAAGCCGGCGACACGCCGACTCCGGCGGAACAGTCGGCCGCGCAGAAGTTGAACGAAGCGCAGAACGCGTTCGCGGATGCTCAAGAAGCCACGGGACAGGGAGCGGTGGAACTGTCGGGTCAAACCGAAGTCGCCAACCAACCTCTGCGCGAAGCGCTGGAGATGGCCTCGAATCTTCCGGCGGTCGAAGCGGCGGCTCAAATGTTGGCGAAAGCGCTGGCTGCCGGTGAGCCTCTTCCCGAAGGAACGGCCGAAGGACAACCGATGCCTGCCGACGGACAGCCCGCCGGTGAAGGCCAGCCGATGCCGGCGGAAGGTGGTCAGCCGGCCGAAGGACAACCGATGCCGGGACAGCCAGGACAAGAGAAGCCCGCCGCCAATCCGGGGCAACTCGGCACGGGCTTCGTTCCGCAGTCGCCGAAGGTGACCGCGCAGATGATCGCCGGTGAGAAGGCTCAACAGGCGATGCAACAGGCGCTCAGTCAGGCTCAGTTGCCGCTGGCTCAACAGACCCCGAACGGCCTGCCCGCGCAACCGGGGCAGCCGCAACCGTCGGAGAGTCAGGAAGGCCAGCCACAGCCCGGTCAGCCGTCGAACTCCAGTAAACTGGCGAAGAAGGACGGCGCACCCGCCACCAATCAAAAGGTGAAAGACGGCAAAATCGAGAAGCAGCCGGAAGGGACCGATGTCTCGGACAGCAAGTCGGCCAAGGCTCGCGAACCGGAAGAGGGAGTGCTGGCGAGGCAGCTCAAGGACGAACCGTGGTTCGCCAAGCTGCCGCCGGAACTCCGCAAGTCGATCCGCGCGGGAGCCGGTCAGAAACCGCCGCGTGCCTATGAGGAACGGCTGCGGAAATACTTCGAGAGCGTGGACTGAACCGTGGGGTAGGTTTGTAACCTGCCCGTGTGTTTACCCACAAGAAGATATGACGGGCAGGTTACAAACCTACCCTACGGGGAGACAGAGCGATGAGCGCGATTGTTGAACATCCGCCGATCACGGCGGACGACTTGCTGACCCTGCGAGACGGCAAGCGGTTCGAGCTGGTTCACGGCGAACTGGTGGAGAAAGACATGGGTTGGGAATCGGAATGGATCGGCACCAATCTCCTTTGGTTTCTTGGTGGCTACTGTCGTCAGCATGGCGGCTGGGTGAATGGATCGTGTGCGGGTTATCGCTGCTTCGGCGAGTCGATCCCCGACGATCCAGACCGGGTTCGCAAGCCGGATGTCTCGTACATCGCGCCCGGACGCATTGCGGCAGGACGACTTCCAACCGGCCATTGCGAAGTCGTGCCCGACGTGGTGGTCGAGGTCAATTCTCCCAACGACCGCGATTCGGCGGTCAATACCAAGGTGGACGAATACCTCCAAGCGGGCGTTCGGTTGGTATGGGTGATTGATCCGCAAACCGAATCTGTCCGCGTCCACCGGCTGGATGGGACTGTGCGCGAGCTTGGGATCGACGACGAACTTGACGGTGAAGATGTCGCTCCCGGTTTTCACTGTGCCGTGCGCGAGTTGTTTGCCACGTCGTCAGCATGAGCGAAGACGAAAGCCCCCTCACCCTAACCCTCTCCCCGCAAGGCCGGGGCGAAGGGACAAGGCGAAGACAAAAGAAGACTCAAACCAGCGAACTCCGACCATCAACCTTCAACCCTGAACCATCAACCTCCATCGAGACCATTGACCATGACGACCGACAATCTTTCTCCCGATGATGTGGCTGCCGTGCAGAAGTGCGAGCAGGCGTACAACAAGCTCCGCGATGAACTGGCCAAGGTGATCGTGGGCCAGAACGAGGTGATCGAGCAGGTACTGATCGCGGTCTTCTCCCGCGGGCATGCGCTGCTGGAAGGAGTGCCCGGACTGGCGAAGACCTTGCTCGTGAGTTCGCTCGCGCAGGCGCTGCACCTGTCGTTCAAGCGCATTCAGTTCACGCCCGACCTGATGCCGAGCGATGTCACCGGGACCGACGTGATTCAGGAGAACATGGAGACTCACAACCGCGAGTACAAGTTTCTCCCCGGTCCGCTGTTCGCGAACATGATCCTGGCGGACGAGATCAACCGGACTCCCCCCAAGACACAGGCGGCGATGCTCGAAGCGATGCAGGAGCGGCAGGTCTCGGCGGGGGGCAAGATTCACAAGCTGCCCGATCCCTTCTTCGTGCTGGCGACTCAGAACCCGCTCGAACAGGAGGGAACGTATCCGTTGCCCGAAGCCCAGCTCGACCGGTTCCTGCTGCACATTCGCGTCGATTACCCGACGGCGGCCGATGAGTGGGAGATCGCCCGCCGCGTGACGACCGGCCAGATGGGGACCATCGAAACCTCGATGCAGGGTGACGACATCATCACCTATCAGAAGCTGGTCCTGCGGGTGCCGGTCAGCGATCAGGTGCTGGGCTATGCACACGCGCTGGTCCGCGCGTCGCGACCGGGAGCGGTGGAAGCTCCCGACTTCGTCAACAAGTGGGTCAACTGGGGCGCCGGCCCGCGCGGCGTGCTGACTCTCGTCACGTGTGCGAAGGCCCGAGCGATCCTCTACGGCCGCTATCACGCGACAGTCGGTGACGTGCAGGCCGTGGCCAAGGGAGCCTTGCGACATCGCATCGCGCCGAACTATGCGGCTCAAGCGGCCGACGTGAACAGCGAGAAGCTGATCGGCATGTTGATGGAGAAGACGCCTGCGGACAAGAAGTATGTGCAGCCAGCGTGAAGTCGGTTGTCGTTGTGTTCACGACAAGTTGCGGGGACATCGATGCCCCGCCTCAGTGACTTGTCGTGAAGAAACGGACGGACGAGGGCGTCCATCCTACGGGCTGCGAAGTGTTTTCGGCGGTTCGGTTGCTCAGTAAGCTCTATCTGTGCGAATCAGCGGTGACGACGAATTGTCGTCGCGCGAGGCAAAACGTTCGAGGAGGTTCCCATGAGTATCGCGACGTTGCCTCCAACACGGAGGCCGGTCGTCTATCCGGAAAGTGACGGGAAGCCGATGGCCGAGAACACGGAGCAGTTCGACTACATCACGCTGATCAAGCTGGGCTTGGAGGCTGTGCTTGCAGAGCGGCCGGATGTCTTCATCGCGGGAGACTTGTTCTGGTATCCCGAAGAGGGGAATAACAAGGTCGTCACCGCGCCGGATGTGTTGGTCGCGTTCGGGCGTCCCAAGGGGAGGCGAGGTTCGTACCTCCAGTGGATCGAGGGTGACATCGCTCCTCAAGTCGTCTTCGAGATCATGTCGCCCAGCAACACCAAGACGGAGATGGACCAGAAGCTCGCGTGGTACGACCGTCACGGCGTGGATGAGTACTACGTTTACGATCCGGACGACGGTGAACTGAAGGGCTATCAGCGTTCGGCCGGAAGCCTTGCACGCATCCCCAAGATGCGCGGGTGGATCAGTCCTCGCTTGGGGACGCGATTCGAGTTAGACGGCAAGTCGCTGGAGTTGTACGGGCCGGATGGGCGTCGGTTTCAGCACTATGTCGATGTTGTCCAACAACTCCGCTGGTCCGAAACGCACAGTGTTGAATTGAGAGAAGCGGCTGACTTGGCGAGCCAGCAGGCGGAAGCCGAACGCCAACGAGCCGAGTCCGAACGGCAACGAGCTGAGGTTGAAAGCCTGCGGGCGGAGACCGTGAGTCGGCAGAACGAACGACTGGCGGCCAAGCTGCGTGAACTGGGGATTGATCCCGCCAACTTGTGATGGCCGACAGCAACTTCATGACTGGAACTGACCGTGACTGCGAGCGTCCTCTCCCGTTATCTCAACCCCGAAGTTTTGAGCCGTGTCGCCGACCGGACTGTCGAGCCGCGCGGACTCGTGCTGGGCAATCTGGCCGGGGCGCACAAGTCGCCGCTGTCGGGGTTTGCCGTCGAGTTTGCCGGGCACCGCGATTACGTCGTCGGTGACGATCCGAAGCACATCGACTGGCGGCTGTACTACAAACGGGACCGGCTCTCGATTAAGCAGTATGAGATGGAGACGAATTTTGTCTGCCACCTGCTGCTCGATGTCAGTGCGTCGATGAGGTACGGAGACGACCGGCAGCAGAAGCTGCTCTATGCGGCTCAGGCCGCGACCACGCTGGGCTATTCGATTGTGAATCAGAGCGACAAGGTGTCGCTCGCCACGTTCGACGACCGCGTGCGGGGCTACATTCCGCCGAGCAATTCGTTATCGCAGATTCACCGGATGACGCATCATCTCGATGAACTCGAACCGGTCGAGAAGACGAACATGGCGGAGTGCCTGACCGAACTGACAGGCCGCATGGGTCGCCGCGAGATCGTGATGATCTTCAGCGACTTCTTTACGGACATGGAGGCTCTCGAAGCGGCTCTGCAACGAATGCGTTACCACCGCCACGAGGTCGTGCTGTTTCACGTCCTGCATCACCACGAGCGGACGTTCGAGTTCGAGGGGATGGTGAAGTTCCTCGGTCTCGAAGAGGTGAGCGAATACCTGACGCAGACCGAGGACATCCGGCGGGGCTATCTCGACGCCGTTAGCCGGTACGAGACGGCACTCGACGACATCTGTCGTCGTAACAAGATTGAGCGAGTCCCCGTCGATACGAGTCACAACTTGGGCGATGTGCTGGTGGACCACCTCAACCAGCGGACTCGTGTGCGCGGCATCAGGTAGCCGTCGATCGCGAGTCCGCAGGCGTTGCGAGCATGGCTGCGATCCGGACGGCTTCGATGAAACCGTCCGCTCGCGCGTGGCCCTGCCAAGCGATGTCGAACGCGGTGCCGTGACTGGGGCTGGTACGAACGATGGGCAGGCCAAGCGTCACGTTGACCGCTCGCTCGAAGCCGATCAGTTTGAGAGCGATGTGGCCTTGGTCGTGGTACATCGCAGCGACGCCGTCGAACTCGCCGTGGACCGCGCGACGGAGTAGTGCGTCGGCGGGGATTGGTCCCGTGGCGAGGACTCCGGCACGGCGAGCCGCCGCCACGGCGGGAACGATGACGGTCGCTTCCTCATTGCCGAACAAGCCCTCTTCACCCGCGTGAGGATTCAAAGCACAGACACCCACTCGCGGCGAGACACAGCCGACTCGCTTCAAGAAACGGTCGATCAGATGGATCGTCTCTTCGATGTGCGGAGTTGTGAGTAAGTCGGGAACACTGCGGATGGACGTGTGCAAGGTGACGTGGGCGACACCCAAACCGAACGGGCCTCGCAACGGTTCACCCGGTGGGAGGTAGAGCATCATCGCGAACTCGCACACGCCGCATTCTTCGGCCAGAATTTCCGTGTGGCCGGGATAATCGAGTCCCGCCGCGTGGAGCGCCGCCTTGTTGAGCGGCGCGGTTGTGATCGCATCGATCTCGCCGCGCAAGGCCGCTCGGGTGGCGGCGACCAAATAGTCATAAGCCGCTCGTCCCGCACGGGCGTCGATGCGGCCGACGTGAACGGCAACCGCGTCGTCGTTCGAGGGATTCCAGCAGTCGATCACAGTCGGTGTTGATCGAGTTTTCTCCGAAGCAGTGGCACAGTCGGCGTGAATTATCGAAGACACCTCGCGCACGACGATGTCGGACTTAATGAGCGTTAATGCGCGTCGCAACACATCGGGATGCCCGACAACGATCGGCTGACAGCAAGTCGTCAGCCTCTCATCGAGCAGAGATCGCGCGATGACCTCCGGGCCGATTCCGGCGACATCTCCCAGTGTGAGTGCGATGCGGGGAAGAGCGGCTGTCACGGGTAAACCTCGGCGTTGCACAATCGGATGCCGCGTTGGTCTTTCTCGGACAGGATGCGAGGCTCGATGTCTGGCCAGTCGATCTTGAGGGCCGAGTCGTTCCAGAGCAGCGTTCGTTCGTCGGTGGGCATGTAGTAGTCGGTGCATTTGTAACAGAAGTCGGCCGAGTCGCTCGTCACACAGAAGCCGTGGGCGAAGCCGGGCGGGACGTAAAGCTGGCAGTGGTTGGTCTCGTTCAAGACGGCTGTGAACGAGCGACCGAACGTGGGTGAGCCGCGTCGCAAATCGATGGCCACGTCCACGACTTCGCCGCGCGTGACGAAGACCAGCTTTCCCTGCGGCCGCGTCAGTTGATAGTGCAGCCCGCGCAGTGTTCCTCGGCACGAACGCGAAACATTGTCCTGCACGAAGTCGGCGGTGATGCCCGCCGTGAGGTATCGCTCGCGCTGGTAGCTCTCAAAGAAGAAGCCGCGCGCGTCGCCGAAAGCCTTCGGTTCGATCAGCAGCAGTCCGGCGAGTTCGGTGGGGATGATGTTCATGGTTGGCGGTCTGGAAAGCGAAATACAGAAGCCCCCTCACCCTCACCCTCTCCCGACCAACGATGCGGCGGTGCCCGAGCCGAGGCGAGGGGACAAGGCAAGAAAGAGGAATACCAAAGCGGGGCGGTGGACTACGAATCCTGCTGCTGGTCATGGGCGACATCGTACCGGAGCGGTTCCATCGTGAATGAGGCTCGGCCTTGGGACAGGCTGCGGACAGCGGTCGAGTAGCCGAACATTTTTGACAAGGGAGCTTCGGCGATGATGACCACCAAGTGACCTCGCAACTCGGTGTTAATGATATTTGCGCGACGCGAGCTTAGATCGGCCGAGACGTTGCCCACGAAGTCGCTGGGCGTGACGACTTCGAGCTTCATGATCGGTTCGAGCAGCGTGGTGCCGACGGTTTGCAGGGACTGGCGAACGGCATCGGCCACCGAGGCGCGGATCGCGGTCTCGGTCGTCTCACCCTCAACGTAATGGGCATCGACCGCGACAGCCTTCACGTTAATCATGGGGTAGCCAATGAGGCCGCCGCCCTTGAGTTCGTCGCGCAGGGCCTGTTGGAAAATCTCGGCCAGTTCCGGCGGCAGGACGTTCGGTTTCAGCTTGCTGGTCACCGTAATGCCCGCGTCCTTCGGATCGGGTTCGAGCAGGATGCGGACTTTTGCAAACTGCCGCGTCCCGGCGTGATGCCGGTCGAAGACTCCTTCCTGTTCGATCTTGGCGGACATCGTTTCCCGATATGTCACGCGCGGTTTGTGAGTTCGCATCTTGATGTGGAAGTCGCGTTCCATCCGCTTGCTGATGATCTCCAAGTGCAGTTCACCCATGCCACTGATGATCGTCTGCCCGGTCTCTTCGCTGATCTTGGCTGAGAACGTGGGATCCTGTTTAGACATCACTTTGAGCGTCTCTTCCAGTTTCTTGCGGTCGGCCGAGGTCTCCGGCTCGATGGCCATTGAGATCACCGTTTCCGGGAAGCGGATCGATTCGAGCAGGATGCCGTTGGCTTGATCGCACAGCGTGTCGCCTGTCACGGCGTCCTTGGGGCCGACGACGCCGACGATGTCTCCGGCGGACGCTTCGTCCAACTTCTCGCGCGAGTCGGCTTCCATTCGCCAGAGCTGGCTGATCATTTCCTTGTCGCCCGTGCGCGGATTGAGGACGCGCGAACGGCTCTTCATCACGCCCGAGTAGATGCGCACGAAGTACAACTCCGAATGCTCATCGGCATGGATTTTGAAAACGAGTCCGCAGAACGGCTCGCTTTCGGAGGGCTTGCGGACCTCGATCTTGTCGGCCTTCTTGGGGCTGGGATTCTTTCCCTGAACGGACGGCACGTCGAGCGGGCTGGGCAGATACCGCACGACCGCATCAAGGATGGGTTGCACGCCGATGTAGTCGAGCGACGAGCCACACAACACCGGCTGAAGCTGGTACGACACGACCGCCTTCCGTAGCACGCGGTGAATCTGTTCTTCAGGCAGATCGCCGGTTTCGTCGTAGATCGCGAAGGCGTCGTCGTCGAGCAGCGCGATTGCGTCGATCAGTTTGCCGTGCCATTCTTCGGCCCGCAGTTGCTCGTCCTCGGGGATCGGTTGCACGTCGATCACCGTCCCCTGCTCTTCCGTGTTGAAGTACAGCGCCTTCATCTGAATCAGATCAATGATTCCACGAAAGCCCTTTGGGTTGGTAATCGGTCCTTCACCGATTGGAATCGAGATCGCAACCGGATTCGCTTTGAGGCGTTCGATCAACTGATGGAACACGCGGTCAAAGCCCGCTCCAATCCGGTCCAGCTTATTGATGAAGCAGACTCGCGGAACGTGATACTTATCCGCCTGACGCCACACCGTTTCGCTCTGGGCTTCCACACCTTCGACCGCACTGAAGACCACAACTCCGCCGTCGAGGACTCGCAGACTGCGTTCGACTTCGGCTGTGAAATCGACGTGGCCGGGCGTGTCGATGATGTTGATGGTGTGACCCAGCCATTTACACGACACGGAGGCCGAATAAATCGTGATGCCGCGTTTGGCCTCTTCAGGGTCGAAGTCGGTGACGGTCGTGCCGTCGTCCACGTTTCCCATGCGATGGGTCACGCCCGCGTAGAAGAGGATGCGTTCGGTGGTCGTCGTCTTGCCCGCATCAATGTGAGCGATGATGCCGATGTTGCGAATCTGTTCGATGGCGGAAGTCATGGGTGGTTGATGGTCGAGAGTTGAGAGTTGAGAGTTGAGGGTTGAGGGTTGAGAGTTGAGAGTTGAGAGTTGAGAGTTGAGAGTTGAGAGTTGAGAGTTGAGGGTTGAGAGTTGAGGGTTGAGGGTGAAAAGTTGTCGTTCAAAGGGTGACGGATCGTAAGAGATCAAGTGCGGACTTCCACTTACTCTCAACCATCAACCTTCAACCCTCAACCATTGGCATACCGCCCGACCTTGTTAATCCGGCCGTGGATGTCGTTGAGGATCCAGTGGAAGGCGACGAGGTGGACTGACTCAACCAGCCCCATGTCGTCGAGCGGGACGTGGAGGTTCTGCTGGCCGAGCGACTTCAATTTGCCGCCGCCATAGCCGGTGATGCCCCACGTCACGAGGTCGTGTTTGTTCGCCCATTCGACCGCGTTGAGGATATTGGGGCTGTTGCCGCTACCGCTAATCGCGATCAAGACATCGCCGGGTGACGCGAAGTTCTTGAGCTGTTGGACGAAGACTTGATCGAAGCCTTCGTCATTGCCCCACGCGAGGATGTAGGGCGTGTTGTCGGTGAGGCTCAGCACCTTGAGCCGCTTCACACCGTCCTTCATGAAGTCCTTGCGATCGAGCGTGCTCTTGCCGAGATCTTCGCAGAAGTGCGAACAGTTCGAGCCGCTGCCGCCGTTCCCGATCAGGAAGACGAATTTACCGTTCTCGTAGGCCGAGTAGATCGCGTCCGCCAGCCCCTCGATCTGCGCGACATCGAGCGTATCGAACACCTCAGCGCAGCGTTTGAGGTACTGAGACGGAGTGAGTTGTGTACCGAGCATGTGTGAGCCTTGGTGGTTTGTAGGATGGGCACTCTTGCCCGTCCGGCTGTTGGTTTTGGTGTTTGATCGTTGGCCGACTGAAAAGAGCGGACGGGCAAGAGTGCCCATCCTACAAATCAGCTCGCTGACTTCGCCGCGATGACCTTGTCCAATTCGTCCTTCAGCCGTGGCAGGATGGCGTCGTAGGGGAAGGCCCCCAGTTCGAGTGGGCCTTTTTTGAGGTTCACGAAGTTAGGGCCGCACCACAGGCCGAGGTCGGCGTCATCCGTTTCGCCGGGGCCGTTCACGCGGCAGCCCATCACGGCGATCGTGATCGCGTGATCCTTGGCGTAGGCGGTCATCTCTTTCACCTGCTGGGCGAGGTCGATGAACGCTTCGTTCTCGACGCGCGAGCAGCTCGGGCAACTGATGATGTTCAGTGTCGGCAGGCCGTAGTCCACGAACGACCTCACGCGACCGGCCGCGATGTCAGCGAGAATCTTGCGTCCGGCATCAATCTCTTCCGACTTGCGCGAGTTCGGGACCGTCAGCGAGACCCGAATCGTGTCGCCAACGCCCTGCGAGATCAGTTGCTCAAACGCGATCCGCGTCTTGAGGATTCCATCCGGTGGCATCCCCGCTTCAGTCACACCGAGGTGCAGCGGAACGTCGGGCCGCTTGTCGGCGAAGCGGCGGTTCCCCTCGATCACCTTCATCGGGTCCGAGTCCTTCAGCGAGACGCAGTACCGCGTGAAGCCGAGCGAATCGAGGAAGTCGCAGTGTTCCCAAGCACTCTCCAGCATCGGCGTGATCGAATCGGCGGGGTCGTACTTTTCCTTCTTCGCCGGATCGACCGAGCCGCAGTTCACACCGACGCGCATCGCGCAGTCGTGGTCGCGGGCGACATTGGCGAGGTATTGCACCTTCTCCTGCCACGGCTTGTCGCGCTCGTGGTGGTAGAGGTGGCCGGGGTTGTACCGCAGCTTATCGACATGCGGTGCGACAACCTCGGCCAGCCGATAGTTCTCTTGCAGATCCACGACGAGGTTGGCTTGCGTCTGCCTCCGAATCTCGATCAGCGCGGCGGCGTCTTTGGTGCTGTCCACGGCCACGCGAACAACATCGGCTCCCGCTTTATAGAGGTCTTCAATCTGAGCGACTGTCGCGTCGATGTCCTGCGTGTGAGTCGCCGTCATGCTTTGCACGGCGATGGGATTCCCGGCTCCGATCGTGGCCGAACCAATCTTTACCGAGCGAGTCGGATTGCGCCGAAGTTCCACAGTTTCCTCCCTGATAACGGCGTACGTGGGGTAGGTTTGTAACCTGCCCGTCTTGTCCGCCCGCTTGTATTCGCACTCGTGACGGGCAGGTTACAAACCTACCCCACAAATGCCGGTTCCGTCCGGATTGGTGAAGGCCCATCAAAAAGGCCCTTCGCGGACGGGCGGCATTGTCGAAAGGAGCCTTCCGTTTGGCAAGCCGCTGCGGCACGTCCGCGAGCATCGGGTTGCCGTCGGTCGTTGGAGGTCATCGTGGCCGTGACACGGGCAATTGGAGGGTGGGGGCAGTGAGGTCAGGAAGGACGACCGAATTCGCTCCCGTTCGTTCGGTCTCCCTCCTGGGGACCGGTGGCTGGGCTTGAGGCATCGAACGAAACGCGGCCTGATTCAGACGGGCGAGTCCGTGGGTAGGGGAGTCCGTGGGTCTCAGGCGTCTTCTCTTGTCCCCTCGCCCCGGGTTTGCGGGGAGCGGGCTAGCAGCCTGTTGAAAAAGGGAGGGCGAGGCTCCCGCCGAGCCGTGTGCGTGAGGAAAGTCGCTTGTTTCTCGCGGCTCGGCAGGAGCCTCGCCCTC
>JAYTGQ010000589.1:0-4739 GCA_043733345.1 Schlesneria sp. | reverse complement strand
TTTTCCCGGCGATGTCCCTGTGCCGTCACCTGCCGAAGAACGTGAAGAGGGCCGTGAACCGCCAACCGCTCCGGTGCGGCTCGACCCCGCCATCGTCGCGCGGCTGATCGCTGGCGGAGTTCAGCAGGCAGTCAAGATCGCTGCTCGACGACTCGCCGTGAGCGGCCTGCGTCCCAAGCTGAGTACCGCATTTGCCGACGAACGTGAGGGACGACGACTCGTCGCCGCGCTCGCCTTTCCAATTTCGACGGACAGCGCACTTCGTCTCGTCGAACGGCTGACGCGACCCGTCCTGCCGAAAAAGGAGGACGACCCCGATCCAACGTTGGAGAACGCCGCGACCTAACCTTGAACCATTTGGAGTGCGGTGGCTCGACACCACTTTGGAATCTTTCGGGCTTCGCCCTTTGGATTCTGTGTTTGACGCCGTTTGGATCGACATCCAATGGCAATTCCAAAATTTGAAAGCGGTGTCGAGCCACCGCACTCCAAAATCCGAAAGGACCACTCATGAGTCTCGACCAAGTCTTGAAGCCGCTTGCCGACGCGCGGCGCGTGTTGCTCAACGTCCCCGTCCAACCGGTGCAGGGGCATCGCTTCCAGCCGACGGGGTTCCCCGACCTCGGCGCGGCAACCTACCAAGTGCCGATCAAAGAAGACGAGTCGCGTCCGTGTCTGCTCGTCGAGAGTGCGCAGAGCATGGCCAACCGGTTGGAGTTGACCGTCTGGGACACCGGCACGAACGAACTCAAGGATGCCGCGAAGGGATTGAGCTACGTCAAAGTGCTCAACGACAGGAAAGAGTATTTGACGAGTTCGATTCAGGAAGCACATCGGCTCAACAGTGTCTACATTGAGAATGCAGACGCGGGGAAGTTTCATGATACTCTCGAAATTGAAATGGCTTCCAATAAGACGAAGCCGGTCAACCGTCGCAAGTTTGTCGAGGCCGTCTTCAAGTTCGATGTGAACGCACTCTTGCACGGAGTGTTCTTGGAGAGCATTGACGGACGTCTGCGGATTGCTCGTGCATTGTCATCCTTCGTGGAGGCCGAAGACTACGAAGTCGCGGCGTCCGGCGGAGTGAAGAACGATCATGTGCAGCCCGGCAAAGAGGAAGGCAAGGGGGCTGCCGAAGGGCACGGCAACGTCCCGTTCGCTCGTGAGGAATACACAGCTCGCAGCATCACGGCATACTTCAGTCTCGACCTCGCTCAGATTCGTGGCTACGGACTGGACCCCGCCGCCGAGCAACTGTTGATCGTCCTTGGCCTCTACAAAATTCGGTCACTGCTCGATGGTGATTTGCGGCTACGAACGGCCTGTGACCTTGAAGTCACGGAAGACGAGATCAAGGCAAAGCGCCCGACGAACTACACGTTGCCGTCGTTGGAGGAACTCGCCGGTGTCCTCGAAGACTGCATTGTGGCGTGTTCACGAAAGGAACTCTTCGCGGGCGAAAATGGTGTGACGACCGTGACATACAAATCCGGGAAGTAATTTTTTGGAGTGCGGCGGCTCGACGCCTCTTTGGGATTTCGACGAAGCCTTTCGCACATCGTCATCACGTCCCAAGGCTCCACAAACGTTCCAAAGCTGCGTCACGCCGCAGCACTCCCAAAATTGGAGTTGCTCATGGTCACGATTGAGTTTCGGTTTCTTGGCGGGCGTTATCACTCGACGCCTTGGGGAAGCCATGTCAATGAAGGCGTTGTCGAATGGCCCCCGTGCCCGTGGCGGTTGCTGCGAGCGTTCGTCGCGACGGGCTTCTCGAAGCTGGGCTGGGACGAAGTGCCAGCCGACGTACAAGTGTTGATCGAGAAGCTCGCGGCAGTGCTACCGGAATATCGGTTGCCGCGCGGCGAGGTCGGGCACTCGCGCCACTACATGCCAAAGGGCGAGTTTGGCCGGATCAATAACAAGCCCAGCGAAATTGAAGCCACCGAGAAAGTCCTCGACACGTTCGTTCGAGTGGCTCACGAAGAGCCGCTGCGGGTTTGCTATCCGCTCGACCTTTCACCGACTGAGTGGGAACTGCTGCGAAGTCTGGTCGAAAACCTCAGCTATCTCGGCCGAGCCGAGAGCTGGGTCGAAGCCGTTCTGTTGGAGGACGGTTTTGTGGCTCAGTCGGATGACGCCACGAAAAAAAACGTTTGCCGACCGTGCTTGAACGGCGATGGCCCCGAACGCGGCGGCGACCAAGTGGCACTGCTGGCTCCGATCAGTGCGGCGGACTATCTTGCATGGCGGCAGCAGTCGATTCCGCCCGAGCCACCGAGCGTGAGCGGTGAAAAGAAAGCGGGCAAGAAAGCTCCGAAGGCAGGGGCCGACAAGGCTTGGCCGGAAGACCTGCTGGCCTGTCTTTGCACAGACACCTCGTTCCTGCAAAAACACGGCTGGAGCCAACCGCCCGGTTCACGGCGAGTCCTCTACAACCGCCCTGCACAGACACTGGAACCGCGTCCCGTTCGCAGCCCCCGCAAACAGCAACAGCCCAAGGTCCATGAAGCCGCATTACTGTCGCTCACCTCGGACACGATTCGCGGTGATCTGTTGCCGCAGATGCTACGGTGCGTCCGACAGACGGAGATGATCCATGCTTCTCTCGTAAGCATTCTCAACAAGCAACTTCGCGTCCGCGACTGTCCCGCTCTCATCGGTAGAGATGCAGCCGGAGAGAAGCTCAATACAGGTCATCAGCACGCTCATTACCTGCCGCTCGATCTGGATGAAGATGGTCGTCTCGATCACGTCGTGATCTGGGCACCGATGGGACTCGATGCGACCGCTCAGCGAGCGATCTCAAGACTCCGCCGCACATGGACAAAGGGAAGCGACCGGGACATCTTCGTCACTTGCGCGGGTTTCGGCGAACTCGATGAGTTTCGCTCTCGCCTCCAAACGAAACGCGGCAAAGAGATTGGTCTCTTTCCATCCAGGAAGTCCGCCATCTGGACCAGTTGCACGCCGTACATTCCGCCTCGTCACCTCAAACCGAAGAACGCCCGTTACACGTTGGAAGACGATATCAAGCGGGAACTCGCCGCACGCGGCTTGCCCATGCCGACTGTGATCGAAGTCCTCAACACTCCGGATCAAGATCACCGAGACAAGTTGATCAAAATCAAGCTGCTCAATTTCGTTCGGACGCGACGCAAGGACAAAGACCGCGAGCAACCAGCCTTCGGCTTGCGACTCACGTTCGCCGAACCAATCGCTGGCCCCATCGCAATCGGCTATGGCAGCCACTTCGGACTGGGGTTGATGGCGGCCAATGAGACACCCTGACGACGTTCGAGACGAGGGGACAGGAACTGCAACTCGTGCTGCTGGGTGTTGGGCGGGCCGCAGATTTTTTGGAGGGGGCTGAACGAGAAGGCCGGGCAGTCGAGGTTGCTGGCGACGGCGAGTGTGTGGGAGTCTCGGACGCCGTTTGTGTTGACTCGGCATTTGACGCGGAAGGGGATGCCGTCGGCTGAGGCCATTGCCGCCGAGCCGAAGTTGCACGCCGAGTTGATCGAGGCGGTGCGGTTTGAGTTGGCTCAACGGGAGCAGTTCAAAGTGTTCTGTGGCGTGAATGCGAAGACCCCTCACCCTAGCCCTCTCCCCGCAGAGCCGGGGCGAGGGGACAAGAGTATGGAATGCGCGCCGCATGTCGTGATTGAACCGCTGCTCGATCGGCAACATGCAGGCACGGACCTCGGCGGGCATTTCACGAGTTGGTTGAAGTTCCGTCGCGAGCGGCTGACGGGCGGTGGCTCGCAAGCGGGATCAAGCGGTTTCGGTTTTCGCCTGACGTTTTCCGAAGAGGTCACCGGACCGATTGCTCTCGGCTACGGCTGTCACTTCGGATTGGGGGCGTTTGTGTCCGCGTTGCCGACGTGAAACGTTGGAAAGACGCCCTGTAGGATGGGCACTCTTGCCCGTCCGGCTGTTCCCGATCGCCCACGGTTCCAAGCTGAACCCGCGTGCTTCATGAGGAGCCACGGAACACCCGGCGCGACTCAGCCGCCACCGAAAGGAACAAGAAGTGGGTGGACAAGAAGAGGGGGGTGCAGTCGTTCATTGGTGGTCACATTTCGGTCCCCTCTCCTCCGCCCTGTCTTTAGAAACGAACACTGGGGGGAGAGGGCTAGGGTGAGGGGGCCGAACGGTCGAGAGACCCTGGAAGCGGGTGTGACTGACCAACACCACAACGAGCGGCATGGATTCCAACGAGTTCCGGCCTGAGGCAAAGCCCCCCTCATCCTAACCCTCTCCCCCCAAAGTCGGGCGGGAGAGGGGACAAGAAGAGATGACCACCAATGAACGACTGCACCCAGAAGAGGGGAGACGAAGCCTCTGGACTTGAATTTCAGCTTCTTGTCCCCCATTTTTTGTGGAGGTCTTCTGAAGACCGTTGGGAGATGAAGCGGGATCGTGACGCGCTTCGACGCCGAAGGGCATCACTTGTTGATCGTCCGGAAATCTTCGCGCCCGGCGCAGAAACAAGACGTTTGTAGTCCGGGCCATGGCGGACGGACAGAGTTTGAAATTCATTCATCGCAGGGAGGTGGGCAGATGGCTCGCAACGATCAGCGTCGGCAGAAGAAGTTGGAAGCGAAGCGGACCAAACGCAAAGAGCAGGTACGGGATGTCGCTCGACTGAAATCGAGCGGAGTTGGCGAGCGGATGCTGGCGGGATGTCGCTGGCCGGTCACGGAGTCTCGCGTTTCCGACACCCTGTGGACGGAGGGGAT
>JAYTGQ010000588.1:0-12333 GCA_043733345.1 Schlesneria sp. | reverse complement strand
GGCACGGCGCTAGCCGCCGGTCGTTTTCGCCGATACCGGCGGCTAGCGCCGTGCCGCTCACTCAAGCATCCAACAGAACTGGCGGAGAACCCAAAACTGTGCGGCGATCTTGCGACGGCCAAGGAGCAAAGAAGCCGCTACTTTCGGATGACAACTTCGGAGTCTTTCACGAGGAAGTCGTAGACCTCGGTTACGTCCTTGTCACGCAGGCGGATACAGCCGCGTGAGGCCGCTTTGCCGATCGAGTCGGGGTCGATCGTGCCATGGATGCCGTAGCTGTCGCCGAGATCGATCCAACGTTCGCCGAGCGGGTTCATCGGGTCGTCGCCGGAAATCACTCGACCGTCGGGGCCGGTGTACTGCGGGTTCTCAACCTTGTTCAGCACGCTAAATTTGCCGAGTGGCGACGAGCCGTCCTTGCCAATTCCCACGTCGTAACGCTTCACGTAATAGCCTTGAAGATGGACGGTCAGCGCGAAGTCTTGCAGATCGACAATCGCGGCAAACGGCCCCTTGACGACTTTCAACTTCTGTCCCAATTGGATGCGTCGCGGCTCAGTCTTGTTCAACCGCGCGAGGTACTCCCACGACAGGTGGTACTTGTTGGCGATGACTCGCAGTTGGTCGTTCGGTTGGATCGTGTACGGCTCAACGAAGTGCGGCTGAGGCTGAAAGAAAATGGCCCGCGCGGACGCATCCAAACGCGGTTGCAAGTCGGCGCGATGCTCCTTGTGATTCCAGTACAACTTCGACAGAGCGCGATGTGCGGCGAGGGTCTCACCGCTGGCGATCTGATCGTCGATCGCCTGCAGCTCGTCGGCGAGAACGATGTGAGAGGAGTCTGCTTTAGCCGTCGTGTCTTCTGTTTCACGATGCCCGGCCTGTTGGACCGAGACTCCGCGCCGAGTCGGCGGTGAACTCGATGCGATTCGTGCGCGAGCTTCCTCGACAGCGGTGAGGTCTAGCGACGTTGGTTGTTCGTCGAGTGCTGAATTTGTAGCGGCAAGTTTCATGTTTTCACTTGCTGCGGGAACGGGTTCCCCGTCATCGACAGGCTCTGTCTGCTGCTCAAAGATCGCCGGATCGTCGGGCGTCGTGTCCGTGGAGGCGATTGCCGACGAGGCCGCCGCGCTGGATGCCGCATTTTCTGCTTTGACACGCCGCTGCGCGGGATCGTCGTCGAGCTGGCCGGTTCGAGCCGCTCCGAGTTCCACCGGAATGCAGCCCGTCTTCCACGCGAGTCCGCCGCCCAAGCCAACACCAAAAAACAGCAGGGTCAGGATCGGCATCTGCCCAAGTCGCAGCATGGCTATCGTCCGTGACAAGAGAATTGAAATGAAGATTCACTCAGTTGAAATGGGCCGTAATTCGTTTCGACGTGCGAGCGACGCCCGGCGCGTCGAGTGACGTTGGTGCGTGAATGGCCTTCGGCACGCGAAGCATCGTCCACGCGGTGAAACGAGCGTGATCCCAACTCGCGCGGGTTCTAGCAAAGACCATCCAATCCGACTACGCGAATCTACGAAGCCTCTGCAAGGAAAGTCACCCGCGTTGCTCCCGCAGTGAAGGGGAGGTAGCTATCATGCCACCCCGCTGACGGCTGACGTTTTTCCGGCGATGAAGGACCGACTGAGACATGGCTGCTTCCCAACAGGCTGCTCCCCGAGTGTGTGTGCTGCGTGCGCCCGGCACGAATTGCGATGTGGAGACCGCGCACGCTTTCGACATGTGTGGAGGTCGTTCTGATCGCGTCCACCTCTTCCGGCTGGTCGAGAAGCCAGAGTTGCTCGACGAATACCAAGTCCTTTGCGTTCCAGGTGGCTTCAGCTATGGAGACGACATCGGGTCGGGGGTCGTCTTCGCCAGCCAACTACGCGGTCATCTGGGCGACGCCATCCAGCGGTTTCTCGCGGCGGACAAACTCGTGCTGGGCATCTGCAACGGGTTTCAGACGCTGCTGAAGTCGGGCATCCTCCCAAGCGGAGCCGCAGGTTGGAGCAGCGCCGGACAAGACGAAGTCGCTTCGGCGTTGGCGGACTCAACTCTGACGTGGAACCTGAGCGGCAAATACACCGCGCGGTGGGTTCATTGCCGAGTGACCTCCACCAACAACGTTTTCCTGCGCGGCATCGAGAGCATCGACCTGCCCATCGCTCACGCCGAGGGGCGAATCGTCGTCCGAGACAATTCGGTCATCGACCAGTGGCGTGAGCGAGGCCAAGTGGCTCTCGAATACACCGAATGGCCCTCAACAAACGACGCCCTGGCCAGTGGTGAGGTAACGAACCATCCCGTCAACGAACGCTACGCCGCGAACCCCAACGGCTCGACCGCCAACATCGCCGGGCTGAGCGATCCGACCGGGCGAGTCTTCGGCCTGATGCCGCATCCCGAACGCTTCCTCTTCGGGACTCAACACCCGCACTGGACACGGCTCGGCCTGACAGGCGATGGCCTCGGCCGAAAAATGTTCCAAAACGCAGTCGATTACTTCGAGTAAGGCCGACGTGGCAAGGCTTGGTTCAAGTGGGGTTGCAGTGGAATGGCAACCGTTCGCCGGAGACTAGAATCCACGGCAACTTGAACCACGACGCGGCCACGGTTCTCACACGATTCCCACTCCGAAACCTTCGTCCGCCGTCGAGCTTTCCGAACCCGACCATTCAGTACGCGCGGGGCCATTCACCGCTACCAACTGCGACGAGGCGTGATGCGGCGCGGGCTGATGATGCGCGGCAGTGTCTCGCCGACGTATGGCTTCGCCAGCAGGTTGAATCACGGCCTGTTCGTGTCCGTGATCGAAATCGTCGCTGAGACGAGCGTAGTTGTCCTCACCAAAGTCGTCGTAGCTGCTGAAGTAGCCCGGCAGTTTGGATCGTTCGATCTCATGCGTGTAGGCTTCGATCACGCGCTGTTGGATGTTCTCGCGGCAGCCCGAATTGATAGGGTGAGCGATGTCGGCATAGAGCTTCGCGCGGCCGTCGTCACCCTTGATCGCCCGGTCTTCGTAGAGCCGGGCACCGCATTCGTTGCAGAAGCGGGCACGAACGTGATTCTTGGCAGAACACTTCGGGCAGCGATCGGTGAGCTTGCGGCTCGGCATCGCGACGAACGAGCCTTTGGTTCCCTGAATGATCTTCAGGTCTCGAATAACAAAGCTACCGTCAAATGTGACCGAGCAGAATGCCTGCAAGCGATCGCTGGGGTCGTCCATGAGCTTGATGCGAATCTCGGTAATTTCCACGGCTGCACTCCTTAAAACCGGTTGCCGATCGAACAAATCCCACTCGTGGCCTTGTTGAAATCAACGGATGCAAGCTCGATCGACCTCGTTCAACATCGCCACACTTCACGTCACAGATGCCCGGATCACGGGCAAATTTGCACCGCCTGAACCCACGGAACGCCCGCCGCCTTCAGACGGCTTGCGACTCCCAATGCTTGTCGTCGCGAAACACAAATTCCAAAATAAGATGAACCACTGCCGCTCATCTGATGACCGATCACCGGGAGTCGCTCGAATAACTTCCGCATCTGCCGCACGTCCGCGTTCAAAGTTTCAGCGGGAGCCTGTAACCCGTTATGCAACCGCCGCGCCGTCGCCCCGACATCACGTTGAGTGAGGCATTCGACGAAGCTCGCCATCGTTGGCGAATCAAGCACATCGAGTTCATCAACACCAACCCGCTGCGTGAGCAAGGATGCCGAGTGACTTCGCACTGTCTCTGGGTTACTCGACTTCCCACGCCCTTGCTCACGCAGCGAGTTGGTGTTGAGTTCCGCCTGAACTGACGACCACCGGCGAAAGACGGCTGGTGTGGACAAGCCACTTGCAGGCTTGGCCACAACGAAATGGAGATGCGTGGAACATCGAAGAGGTTCGATTTGCTCACCGCGGCCGGTACAGACAGCCATCGGCGTATCCGCCAGAAAGAACGGAACATCGCTGCCGAGTTCACCTGCTTGAACGAGTAGCTCCGCACGCGGCAGCCGCAAATTCCAGAGTCGATTCAAACCCGCGAGTGCCGCAGCGCAGTCGCTCGATCCGCCACCGAGTCCCGCTGACGAAGGGATGCGTTTGATGAGCGTGATCCGCGCACCATCGCGGCAGCCGGTTCGCTCGCGCAACAGATTGGCCGCGCGAATGACCAGATTCTTGGGGCCGACGGGCGCTTCGAGTCGCATCGAACCCGACATCATTCGCATTGAGGCATCCACAACCGACAGCTCAATCTCACTAGAAGGACACACGTCCAACACCAGCGTGTCGTAGACGCTGATAGTCGCCATTACGGATTCCAAGTCGTGAAATCCGTCCGCTCGTTTCCCGACAATGCGCAGAAACAGATTGAGCTTGGCTGGAGCCAGCACCGTCAAAGATCGGCTTGTTTGCCGGAAGAGCATGTTGGTCACATCCTGTTGACCCGCTCAACCGTGCTACGAAAGGCACTACAGAATTGAGGACCGATCAGGCACGGAGAAAGACCTTGCGCGAGAGTTGCAGACGGAGGAGACTGCGACGATTTTGGTTGGGAACGCAGGCCGAGAAAAGAATTTCCCGGTCGAAGTGGGCGGGATGCTAAGCCGAATTCATCGCATCAGTCAAGATGAATTTTGACGGAGCAATGTCGCCCTCGCATCAACTCCCGCTTTTAATCGCTACTCGACCGGCGAATGATCAAGCGGGGAACTCGCTCGTTAGAGTCGGTCGCGGAGTTCGCGAAGATGCTGCCGAGTCCTACAAAAACAGGGACTTCCTCGCCAGAACCACTTCGCCCGGTTCGTTGAGAACGAGCCTCGTTTCCAGTACCATTCCGCGCGTTCTATGACTATCTCCACTGGCTGCATTGACGCAAACAGTGGTCGTCCGACCAGCCGCGTTCCCCTCTGCCAAATCCCCTTGGCAGGTCGAGCGAAGCGGCGCTTTCCGACTCAAGGAGTCTGCGATTGTCTAACGGTGACGGAACCCCGAACGACCCTAATCTTCCCCTCGATCCAAATGCTGCTCGAGTGGTGTCCACCGACCGAGTCGTCGAGATCGCCATCCAAGATGAGATGCGGACCAGCTACGTCACGTATGCGATGTCGGTCATCATTAGTCGCGCGTTGCCAGACGTGCGCGATGGGCTGAAGCCTTCTCAACGCCGCATTCTCGTGGCGATGAACGATCTCAGCCTCGGGCCGAATTCGGGGCGCGTCAAATGCGCCAAGATCTGCGGTGACACCAGCGGTAACTATCACCCGCATGGCGATGGCTCGATCTATCCGACGCTGGTGCGACTGGCTCAGAACTGGAATCAGCGCGAGGTGCTGATCGATAAGCAGGGAAACTTCGGTTCGCTGGCCGGAATGCCTCCCGCCGCGATGCGATACACCGAAGCACGCCTCTCGGCTGTCGCGGCAGAGATGCTCGACGATCTCAAGCGAGACACCGTCGATTACGTGCTGACTTACGACCAGCGGAACCGTGAACCGGTTGTCCTGCCCGCGCGGTTTCCGAACCTGATTGTCAACGGATCGAACGGCATTGCAGTCGGGATGGCGACGAGCATCCCGCCGCATAACTTGGCCGAAGTCTGCGATGCGACCATCCGGCTGATCGACGATCCCGACAGCACGCTCGACGATTTGCTGGAAGTCATGCCCGGTCCCGACTTCCCCACGGGTGGCGTTATTTGCGGACGGATGGGAATCCGGCAGGCGTACATGACCGGGCGGTCAACGCTCACGCTGCGGGCCAAAACGCGGTTCATCACCGAGAAGAACACCGACATCATCGAAGTGACCGAGATCCCACATCTCGAAACGCGCGACCGCATCCGCGAGAAGATCGAACAGCTCGTGAAAGATGAGCGGATCAAAGGGATCAGCCGCGTCACGGACCTCACTGACCGCACGCTCCCCGCGTGGCAGACCTGCCTGCACATCGCGATCAAACGCGACGGCGACAAAGAAACGGTCCTCAATCAACTCTTCCAGTTCTCACCGCTGCAATCGACGGTCAGCGTGATCCTGCTCGCGCTGGTCGGCAACCGGCCCAAACTGCTCACGCTGAAGGAAATGCTGGTCGAGTTCATCCGGCACCGCGTGATCGTCATTCGTCGGCGCACCGAGTTCCTGCTCGGTGAGGCTCGCAAACGGAAGCACACCGTCGAAGGGTTGCTGATCGCTCAGATCGATCTCGACCAAGTGATCGCCACCATCCGCAGTTCGCCCAGCCGGGCGGAAGCCAAAGAACGACTGCAACTGATCGAGGTTCCGGGGCCGCTCATCAAGCGGGCCGTCGGCGACGATGCCTTCGAGATGTTCCAAGAGGAATACGGCGCGAAGGACCACTACACGCTGTCGGCCAATCAGGCGGAGGCCATCGTGTCGATGCAGCTTGGCTCGTTGGCCAACCTCGAACGTGAGAAGTTGCGCGACGAACACGGCAAGCTGCTGACCGACATCAGGGGACATCTGTACCTGCTCTCAGATGAGACTCACATTCAAGCGGTTGTCCGCAACGACATGCTCGCGATCAAAGACAAGTACGGGAATAAGCGTCGCACGGAAATCACCGGCGAGGAACTGGGAGACTACGACCATGAAGCTCTCATCACTGAAGAGCCAATGGTCGTGACGCTGTCGCAGCGCGGCTATATCAAGCGGATGCCGCTCAACACGTATCAGTCCCAGCATCGCGGCGGTCGCGGCATCACCGGAGCCAAGGCGGACGATGAGGATGCCATCGAACATCTGTTCGTTGCCAGCACTCATGCGTGGCTGCTGTTCTTCACCGACAAGGGCAAAGTCCTGTGGGAGAAGGTCTACAACCTGCCCATGCAAAGCCGGACTAGCAAGGGCCGGGCACTCGTTAACCTGCTGCAACTTCCCGACGGTGACCGCATCAGCGCCTGCGTGGCGGTGCGTGAGTTCGACGAGACGCGGTTCCTGATCATGGCCACGAAGAACGGCCTCGTGAAGAAGACGCCGCTGTCCGCTTACAAGCGTCCGCAAAAGGGCGGCATCATCGCGATCAACCTCCGCGAAGAAGACGCCTTGATCGAAGCGATGATTGTCTCACCCGGCCAAGACGTGTTGCTCGCCACTTCCAGCGGCATGGCGATTCGCTTCACCGAGTCCGACGCCCGCAGCATGGGCCGCAACACATCGGGCGTGAAAGGGATCAACCTCACCAAGGGAGCCACCATCGTCGGCATGGTCCTCGCCGACCCCTCCATGAGCCTGCTCACCGTCTGTGAGAACGGCTACGGAAAACGAACGGCCATTGGTACCGGAGTCGTTGAAGGGGAAGAGGCCATCGCACTCGAAGGCCCTCTCCCCGAAGGCGACATCTCCGACGATGCCGCGGCCACGAATGACGCCATCGAGCCGGAAGCCGATGAGGCGGACAGTGAAGTCGCGGCCGAATTAGAAACCGAAGCCGATGTCCCCGTGAAGGGCTACCGCCGCCAACGTCGCGGCGGAAAGGGTCTCAAGGACATCAAGGCCACCGCTCGCAACGGCCTAGTGGTCAAAGTCCTCGCCGTCACCGACAAAGACGATGTCCTCATGGTCACGTCCGTCGGCAAGATTCAGCGTGTGCGGGCGGGTGACATCAGCGAGATCGGTCGCAACACCCAAGGCGTCCGCATCATCCGCCTCGACGACGGAGACAAACTCGCCAGCATGGCTCGCATTCCAAGTGACCTCGTGGTGGAGGTTCCACCCACTGTCGAACCGAAGCCGGAAGCATAAAGTACGTCGGTTACGGTGAAACAAATCTTGCCGTGAAAGTCCCTCGCCGACACACTGAATCCGAATGTCACCTGTTCTTGAGTTGTCACTGGATTGGCCATCATGACCCGCGACGTTTTTTGGAAACAGTTTTCGGCGCTGCCATCCACTTCAAAGAAGTTGGTTGAGGAACTTGTTTCCGCCCTCGGTGCAGGCGTTGATGAGTCTGCCACGACATCGTTGGCAGCACTCACGAAGTCTCGGTCGAAGAAGTTGTCCAGCCAGCCATTCGTCGGCATGTGGAGGGATCGCAAAGAGATGACCGACAGCACCGAGTGGGTCCGTCATCAACGCCAACAAGAATGGAGCCGCTCCGGTGGCTGACCTGCTGATCGACACCGATATTCTCATCGACGTGGGACGCGGAGTCGCCGCTGCTGTCGATTTTTTGGACCGCACTCTGGCGGCATCATCGGTCGGCGTCAGTTGCATCACCCAGATGGAGCTGCTCATCGGTGCCCGCGACAAAGTCGAACAACGACAGATCGAGCGGTTTCTCACGCAATTTGAAATGGTCCCGATCACCGCCGCGATTTCGACGGCTGCGGTGGAACTCATTCAGAAGCACCGGCTCAGCCACGGTTTGGCCATCCCTGACGGATTGATCGCCGCTACCGTGCTGCATCTCAATATCCCGCTCGCCACAAAGAATGTCCGGGACTTCAAGTTCATCAAAGGGCTGCAACTGACCTCGTACCCCTGAATGGCCAGCATTTTCCGGCCGGTTCCTCACGGCTCGAGCATCGCCGCCTCGGCCTCTTCCGGTGGGAGATGTTGGAGGCAGGCCACGGCGATGCGGATGGCGTCGTAGGTGACGGTCTCTTCGAGGGTCTCGAACAGCGGCCGGAGCTTCTCGATGCCGACGATGCGTGCGGCCGCCATCACGCGCGCGAACGTGGCGGCATCGACCCACGGCTCGGGATCGCTGATCTCCATTTCGTGGATGAACTCGACCAGATATTCCGACACCGTGGACTTGGCGCGGTTGGTGGCCGCCATGACCTCGGCCAGCGATTGGCCCGCATGAAACATGTCGTAGGCGATCTGCTTCGAGACCACGGTGGAGACCGGTTTCGTTTCGATCGGCACTTCGGCGCGGCGTGAGTTTGTGCGGGAGTTGCTCGGCGAGGAAGCGGCTGTTGCGGACTCGCGCCCCTGCCCCTGATCGGCGGCCAAGCCATGCTCCGCGCAGTACAAACGAATCGCTTCAATGAAGACATCGCCGTACTCCGCCGTCTTCTTGTCGCCGACACCCTGCGCGTGGCGGAAGGCCTCGAGCGTGGTGGGCAATTGTCGCGCGAGGTCTCGCAGCGTCGTGTCGCCGAACACAATGAACGGCGGCACTCCGCGCTCGGTCGCCAGTTTGCGACGGACGCCGCGCAGCACATCGAACAGCCCGCGATCGACTCCGTCCCACGAAGCGGATGAAGTCGTCTCCGTACGTGTCCCGCGCGCCGCTTTCCCCTTCTTCTCGGCAGGACGAAGCAGATGCGGAGCCACTTCGCCGCGCAGCACTTGCCAGCCCTCGGGCGTCACCGCGAGAACTTGGAAGTCGCCCGATCCAACGGCGACGCGCTTCATGTAGTTCTGTGAGGCGAGTTGCTCGATCCAATCCTGAACGTGTGACTTGGGATGTTCCTTCAGCAGGCCGTAGGTGCTGAGTTGATTGTGCCCGCTGTCCATGATGCGTGCCTCTTGTGAACCGGTGAGGACCTGCGCGACGTAGCCCGCTCCGAAACTTTCCTTCAGCCGCACGACGCACGACAGAATTTTCTGGGCGAGGATTTTTGAGTCGGCCACCAGTTCGAGTTGGTCCAAACAGACATCGCACGCGCCGCAGTTGCTGCCGGGATAACTCTGACCGAAGTGTTCGACCAGAGCCTTATGGCGGCAGACGACTCCGTTACAGAACCGCTCCATGAAACGGAGGCTCTCGTCCGACTGCTTAAACGCATCCGGAGGCAGATCGCTGAGCATCTTTCGCCAAGTGATGAAGTTGGCCACGGTCCAAAACAGCCAGCAGTCGGCGTCGAGGCTGTCGCGGCCCGCACGGCCGGTCTCTTGCTGATAGTGTTCGAGTGACTTGGGCGAACCGGTGTGAACCACGAACCGCACATCGGACTTGTCGATCCCCATGCCGAACGCGACCGTCGCGACGACAATCTGAATGTCGTCGTTGAGGAACTCATCCTGATGCTTGTGCCGATCGTGGTCAGACAGCCCCGCGTGATACGGCTTCGCTTTGTAGCCCGCCCGCGACAAAGCCTCCGCGATCTCATCAACCTCACGCCGTGAGATGCAGTAGACGATGCCCGACTCCCCGGCGTGCGAGTCGATCACCTGTCGAACCTGTTTGAGGATGTCGCTCTTCCGCACCACGCGGTAAACGAGATTCGCGCGATCAAACGAACCGACAAGCTGTTCGGCGTTGCGCAGTCCCAACTGTTGGACGATGTCGTCGCGAACCTGCTGAGTTGCGGTCGCGGTGTAAGCGTGAACGCCCGCTTTGGGGAACCGCGCCCGCAGTTGCTTCAGCATCCGGTACTCGGGCCGAAAGTCATGGCCCCACGCGCTGATGCAGTGGGCTTCGTCGATCGCGAAGAACGAGACCTTGGCGTCGTCGAGGAACGACAGCATCTTCTCCGTGCAGAGCCGTTCCGGCGCGACATAGAGGAGCTTGAGTTCGCCCCGTCGGACGCGGTCGGCCACGCGGAGAAGTTCGCGCGGCGGGAGCGAGCTGTTCACGCCGGCCGCCGGAATGCCGCATTCGATCAGCGCATCGACCTGATCCTTCATCAGCGAGATCAGCGGCGAGACGACCACCGCCAATCCCGGCATCGTCACAGCCGGGGCTTGAAAGCAGATCGACTTCCCGCCACCGGTCGGCAGCACGACGACTGAGTCGCGATGTTCGACCACCGCGCGCATGGCCTCGGCTTGCAACGGTCGAAAGGAATCGTAGCCCCAGTAGTGGAGCAGGGCGTCGCGCAACGGCGGCATCGGATCGGCGGAGGTGTTCGCGGCAGCAGTCACAGGGAAAGTCTCTTGTTCCCTCCAGCCGTGGCAAGCACCGGGACTTCGATGAGCTGGGCGGAGAGTGTGTGTGGACTCTCCTTATACTCGACTCGGACATCGCATCAACGGCCGGACGGGGCGCAAAACCAATCGACCGTGGCGAGGGCGCGGTTCAGCCGCGCGTCACTCTTCCTCCAGCCAGACCAGCGTCCCTTCCTTGTCCTGGCTTCGGATGGCGTCGGCGATTTCGCGACGAGCCGGATCGGCCTTCGCGTTGGGGACAACGCCGAGCAATTCCATTTCCTCGGCCAACATGCCGCGCACACGCTCGGACAGGTTCTTCATGACTTTGGACACGAGTTCTTCAGGAGCGGTCTTGATGGCGAGGGCCACGGTTCGCTGTTCGAGTTGCGAAAGAATCTTCTGCACCGAGCGGTCTTCGATGCGCATCAGGTCCGTGTAGTCGTACAGCAGGTCGTCGATCTGCTTGGCCAGCTCGGGGTCCGATTCGTTCAGCACGCCGATCAGCCGAATCCGCTCTTCTCGCTCGAATTTTTGCAACAAGTTGACGAGGTCTTTGAAGCGAGTGTCCCCTTGTTCGGCCGCTGCCGGATCGACCGCGCGACATGCTCGGGCAATCGCTTTGAGAACGCCCTGCACGACACCGGAGTTAACCTGCTTCGTCCCCGTCAATAACACAAATGTCTGTTGACGCACTTCGGACGGCAACTGCTCCATCACTCGGCTCGTGATCTCGGGAGGAAGCTGTTTGAGTTGAGTACGAGAGCCATCACGCTGGGAGGCTCGCACTGTAAGACGATCGACATCACGGCTGCTGGAATCGCTTGGAGTTCCCGCAGCGGATCGTCGAAATGAACGGCTGCGGCAGGTGCGGACGCGGTTGGAACATCGTCTGCGCGAGCGGCTGATTCAGTCGAGGCGGGTTGTGAAATCGACGGCGCGGCGGAGATGGCAACACCGGCTTGCACGCGGGCCAACAGAGGGGAGTCGCCCACAGTGGCTCGAACCTCCTGTTGAAGCTCGCGAAACTCTTGAAGCACCTGCTCGGAAAGGGCGGCGAAATCGGATCGCTTCGTCAGAACTGACATGGCGGCATTGAGTCGCTTGGCATGTTCGGGGCCAACCATCTCCAAGATTTTGGTCAACGACAGAGGCGAGAGCTGCTTCAGGAGCAACGCGGCCTTGTCGATGTTGGTGGGCGGTTTCAGAGTTGGGATCAACACAGTCCCCTTCGTCGCATTGCCGTCAAAGTTGCTATCGCGGAAGACTTCCGGCCGTACCGTTAGCGGGTTAGCGGCGCACGGATGAGGATGGCACATTTCACACTAACCCGAAGCGTCAGTTTTGAAGTTGCGCATTTGGGTCGCTTACACACAAAACGGGCGGAAATAGAAGCCTGAAGCGCGAGCGAAGGAGTGACGCTCGAAAACTCCTTCGCTTGCGCTTCAGGCTTCAATTCTTCGACGTTTTCCAAAGCAACAAGCCCATCGTTGTCCAAATGCGCAACTTCAAAACGCG
>JAYTGQ010000587.1:0-1575 GCA_043733345.1 Schlesneria sp. | reverse complement strand
GCGAGGTATACACGACACCGCCCACCGAAGGGAGCAGACTTCCAGAAGATTTCAGCGGTCATTCACGCGACGCGAGGCCATCGACAGTGTCGCGACTGGAACGGCGCCTGACCCCCCGGAGTAGTTCAGAGGTTGAGCGATCACATTTCGCCGTCCCGTCACCGGCACTATCATCCGCCAACGGAGCAATTCGGCACTGCCATGGAAAATCGAATGAGTGAACACGAAAGACTGGAAGCCGCTATCCGAGCCGAATGGGCCGAGTGGCCGCAACAGCGGTGGGCCGAGTCAATGAAGTTGTGGCAGGCCTATCTGTCACTGGGAGGCAGTCTTGATCCCGATCCCGATCCTCAAAGTCCTTTCTTCGATGAACAGGAATGGCGTGAGCTGTCTGCTCATGGGTGGCCAAGCCTGCGTGCTATACGGCACAGCGGAGTTTAGTCGCGACATCGACTTGGCCGTGCTGGCAGGCGTTGCCCTTTAGGACACTCGACCCCAATTCACCCGTTGAGTCACTTTCTTGAGAGATGAGTTCGATGCACCAAGATCAATCCGGCGAAGACCTCTTTCTCATCGATGACCCCGCTGCCAACCGTCCGTGGTTTCGCGTTGGTGAACTTTTCTCGTGGCTGTTTCCACTCCTTGGATTGCTAGCGTTTGAAACGTTCGGTGACCCATGCCTGAGCGTCGTCATCGGCTGTTTGAAGTTTGGTTACAGCGATTTCCGAACCGCATTTTGGTTGCGTCGGGATCCGTATGTTTATCGTGGTAAAACGATCTCACTCTGCTACTTCTCACGCGGTATGTACGTGGTGGCGGCGACGGCCTTCTTATTCATCGCGGCCATGGGACTGTACGAGCATTTTTTCCGACCAAATTTCTTACAAGTGGAGAACTCGTTCCTAACTGGACTCGTCCTGTGTTTTTCGGGACTGTTCTTGGGGACGGTCTTCGCCAGCGTGGCCTTTCGACTGGCGGCGCTGCACCAAGTTCGGATCTGGATGGACTCGACGATCCATCAATCACGACACGAGAACAGATGGACAGAAGTTTGCGTCGGCACTCACAATCAAATTCACTGGCTTTGTGTCGCGGTATTGACCGTCACTTTTTTGACGCTGTCGGGGATGATGTTCGGTGTCGCACATGCCGAAGATCGACAGGGGATGTTGGGTGCCTCAGTGGTCTTAGCCGTTCTGACTTGTCTCTGCCTGAATAATGTCTGGGGCTGCTGGTGTCTCACCGCAAAGAGTCCCGAGGAATGTTGGGGAGATGTGAACGAAGATGTTTGAAGTGCCTCCCTCAAACTCAACTGTGATTCCGCCCGTCGTTTCTCGGCGCGACATGCTGCAGCGCTGCGGCATGGGATTCGGAATGGTCGGCCTCGCGGGATTGTTGGCCGACGACGGAAGGCTTGTCGCGCAGGAGGCGGGGGCTGCGCCCGATCCCTCGGCACCGAAGACGGCTCACTTTCAGGGGCGAGCCAAACATGTGGTCCATCTGTTCATGAACGGCGGGCCGTCGCAGGTCGATACGTTTGATCCAAAGCCGAAACTGGACGAGTACCACGGGAAA
>JAYTGQ010000586.1:0-1576 GCA_043733345.1 Schlesneria sp. | reverse complement strand
GAAAGGTTCTTCATTGAGCAAGAAGTCATGCTCGCCGATCGTGAATGTCGTCGTGGCTTGCTCTCTTCGTGGTGGAGTGGGGGATGCAACAGTGGGTCTGCTGCACGGTTAGGTTACATCTGAGTTGGCTTGCCTGAGAGGGCAGCCTGGAAGGAAGTTGCTGTGCCTAAGCCCTACACCAACGAGTTCCGTGACGACATCGTGCGCGTCGCGAGGAACCGCGACTCCAGGCGGCTCTTCACGATGTAGCCCTGCGCGAAGCGAATACACAAGGCTGTTCGGCACGAGTGATGACCGTGAGCCCCGACTGTCAGTGGCCACTGAGATCATCAGCCGATGCCGACCGGGCGCGTCACAGTGTGGAGGCACAAGATGACAAACGACAACGAAAACGCTCTGTTCCGGGTGACAGACAATTCGGCGGAGTCACCGGTGATCCTGCACGCACCGCACGGCGGACGCACCATTCCCGCTGAGCACCTGAGCGCCTTCACCATCTCCCCCACCGAACTCGAAGCGGAGAAGGACGTGATGACCGACCACTTCACCGACACGCTCGTCGGCGCTCTCACCAGCGCGAGCGCGATCATCAACGGCCTCTCCCGGTTTGCGGTCGACGTGGAGCGGTTCCCTGACGACACCGAGGAGATGAACGCGGTGGGCATGGGCGTGCTCTACACGCACGGCTCCCGCTCCCAGAAGATCCGGCGAGTTTCCACTGATGACAAGAAACCCTTGATGAAGTACTTCCAGACCTACTCGGCCCGCTTCACGGAACTCGTGGATACGACCCTGCTCGCCCACGACCGCGCCGTGATCATCGACGTCCACTCCTACCCGCAGCAGAAGTTGCCCTACGAGCTGCACGGCGACGGATACCGGGCGCCGCTCTGTGTCGGGTCCGACCCGTTTCACGCATCCGACGCCTTCCTGGCCACCGTCACCGGAAGTTTCCCTCACCTCGAGGCCCGTTCCAACGCCCCGTTCGCCGGTGCCTATGTGCCGCTGAAGCATTACCACCGCGACGCCCGCGTCAACTCGGTCATGCTCGAGATCCGCCGTGATGTCTACATGGACGAGGCAACGGTCACCCTAAAACCCGAGGGCTTTCAATCGCTGAAGGAGTCAGTGCAGCGGCTGGTCAACAGCCTCTAAGCGACCGCCGGGGAGCTGAATTTTCACAGAATTGAAGTCAGCCAGCCCGTCAGCGGTCCTCGGTCACAGCCCGAACGGGGTCCGGAACTTCCCCTTGGCGGTCTGGCGGATCGCCCGGGCGAGCGGCGTAAACAGGCCGGCACGGTATTTGATCTTCTGCTTGAGACGGCTGGGCTCGATGAAGCCCTGCACCTGGGAGATCCCGAAGGAACGTTTGACGCTCCGCTCGGCGGCGGTGACCCCGAGCAGGGTGCTCAGCGAGGGTTTGCGGTAGCGGAAGATTCTCACTTCCTGCCCTTCGGATCCGGAAGCAGGTAGGCGGTGACGGCGGGCCAGTCGGGGTAGCCGTCGGCGCCGAACTTCACCCACTCCCCCTCGAACTCGCTCGCCCCGTTGTTGGGACGGTCGTCGATAAGGTAAT
>JAYTGQ010000585.1:0-4744 GCA_043733345.1 Schlesneria sp. | reverse complement strand
GGAGGGCGAGCTCCTGCCGAGCCGCGAGAAACAAGCGACTTTCCTCACGCACACGGCTCGGCGGGAGCCTCGCCCTCCCTTTTTCAACAGGCTGCTAGATGCTTCTTGTGCCGTGATCACGGCACAAGAAGCGCATTCGACACAACGTAACAAGCCTCTGAGAGCCTCAGTTTTAATTGCGGACGCGAACTGATGCCGGATTGCCGGGCTGTTTCAAATTCTGGCGGCAGTGTTCGCGTTCATGACGGTTCATGTTTGTGAGCGCCTTCGGTGTGTCTGTCGAGTGCCTGTTGCACTCGGCTTCGATGTCCCTTGAATTCTCGAATGAGGAGTACGTGTCATGAGTGATCTGCTACCCCGTCGTGAGTTGTTGAGGTCGGCCGTGGTTGCGGGAGGTGCGACATTATTAGCATCCAACCTGACCGCAGCGGAGGAAAAGAAGGGCACTGAAAAGTGCGCGCCGGTCACATTGGACAAGGCGACGGTGGTCGTCCCCACCGCGGTGGGAGATAAGAACATCTCGGTGAATGTTTCGCCCGACAAGTTGGCGCAAACGATCCTGTTCGACAGTCTGCAAGCCGACTATGGTCCAGACCGTGCCGCCAAGAAGTTCACGCCCACCAAGGTGGCTTTCTTGGAAATCCCCGTGACGCCGGGCAGCGATGCTAATTGCGAGTTGCTCGGATATACGCTCGACGTGCGCGGACATGTCACTCTCCAGATGGGCGCGCGCGCCTCAGTCACGGTTGTGTTCGGTGGTATCGCCGAGCAGATCGTGTTTCCGTTCGCGGACCAGCAAGATGAGGACTTCAACAAGCGGTTCTTCTTCGTCGCGCCACTGGCGGGAACTCCCGGAAAGACAGTGATTCGCAGTCCTCTTCGCATTCAAGTCACCCTTTTTGTGGAGACGGCAACCCACGACAGCGCGGCGGTACTCTCGGTTGACGCAATGGACGTGGAAGCGCGACGGGCACGCTAGATGCCTGTTCAAGATGTAAAGTCGGCGGCGCGCCTGCTCGAATTCCGCGTTGAATCTCACAGGCGGGCCGCCCGTGCGGCGACTTCTTCAACAGGCTGGTAACGGCGACGGCTTGAAGCGGCGGTCGAGACGCGAACGTTGAAGACAGCGGCACGGCTCGGAATGAGTCAGAGTTCGGTCGTGTCCCTGTTTCGGAGTCTTCTAATGAACACTCAACCGTTCCTTCCGCTTTGAGGTTCATCCGAGGTTTTGGGGGGATTGCTGGTTCAGGACGGATGTGTGCCGTCGTCGGTTTTCATCCCGCAGGGATCACAGCCATTAGCCGGGGGTTGAGCGTCCGCGACACCCCCGGAAGAGTTCCGACAAAATGTTTTGCATCCTGAAGGGATGCCAGCACGGTTCCATCTGGTGGGGATCGGGAACCTGCCCCGCATCCCTTCAGGATGCAAAGCCCAATTCCAGACACCCCACACCGGGGGTGTCGCGGACGCTCAACCCCCGGCTAATGGCTGGCATCCCTTCAGGATGAAGAATCGGGCAGACCTCTGTTTGCTCCAAACTGTGATCCCCCAAAAACCTCGGATGAACCCGCTTTGAATGCTCAAGCAATGCCACCCTGACCTGCTGATTGGACTGCACTAACCTCCTCGCGTCCTCTGCGAGGGCGGGATCCAACTCACACCAAAGAAAGATTGATCATGCCCAAGAAGCAACCAGTGAAGCCAGCGAAAACAGCGAAGCCGGCGAGCGAGAATCTGTCCGGGTCGGATGAATTGTTCACCATTCAGCGTGGCGGCGAGGAACTTTCGCTGGCCAAATCGGCGGACACGTTCGTCGTCAAGCGCAAGCCATCGGGGGGCGGCACCGCATTGAATGCGGTTGCGCGGTTGCCGGACACTTTCCCCGGATTGCAATTGGATGAGGCGCGATCACCACGTGGTTTGGAACTGTATCACATCGCGCCCGCAGCCCGGGATAAAGCCATGGAGGCATTGCGTAACAATAGTCCGGATGTGGCTTGGTGCGGTCACACGTATCACATGCCGGGCGATCCCGAGGGGTTGATGATTCCTCTGGAGGGAATCTATGTGGAACTGGTCCCTTCCTCCGACCCCAATGCCGTCAATGCGTTGCTGGACAAGCACGGCTTGGAACTGGTCCCCGATGTCGGAGGAAATCCGAACGTGTGTGTGATGCGGCTGACAGATGCGTCCACGGAAAACCCTTTGAAAATCGCCGAGTCTCTGCGGGAATCGAGGGTGATCAAGTTGGCCGAGCCGGATTTGTCGGCCTTCGGTCAGTTGTTCCTCCACCGGCCAACCGACACCCTGTTTCCTCAGCAATGGCACCTTGAGAACTTGGGAGGTGCCGTCGGGTTGACGGCGGGTGCCGACGTGTCCGCACCGGCCGCGTGGGACATTACTCGTGGGACTCGCAACATCACGGTGGCGGTGATCGACGACGGATTTGATCTGGGGCACCCGGACTTTGGATCGGTCGGAAAGATTCGCTCGCCTCGGGACTTTGGGCAGAACGATCTGGATCCAGTGCCCGTGGCCACAACCGACAATCACGGGACGGCCTGTGCCGGTGTTGCTGTCGCCGACGAGAACGGCAACGGCGTTGTGGGACTGGCCCCCGAGTGCGGCCTGATGCCGATCCGTTGGAGCGGTTCCATCAGCGATAATGACATACGCGATCAGTTTGACCATGCTTGGCAATCCGGCGCAGATGTCATCAGTTGCAGTTGGGGTGTCAACTCGAATTCTTTCTCCCTGAGTACGTCGATGATCAACAGCATCCACCGGGCGGCCACTCAGGGCCGTGGTGGCAAGGGGTGTGTGATCGTGTTCGCAGCCGGAAACAGCAATCATGACATCGACAACCTCACCCCCGCCGGCGGGACTCGCGACGGATTCGCAATTCACCCGGACGTGATCGCCGTCGCGGCATCCAACAGCCGGGATCAACGCAGCCATTACAGCAATTTCGGTGATCGGATTTGGATCTGCGCCCCCAGTAGTGGTGCCGGCGGGCTGGGGATTGTCACGACCGACCGGCAGGGCCCGTCTGGTTATCAATCGGGTGACTATACGACAGTCGAGAGATTCGGCGGCACTTCGAGTGCGACGCCACTCGTCGCCGGACTGTGTGCCTTGATTCTTTCGGTGAATCCCGATTTGGCAGCGGCCGATGTCAAGGAGATCCTCAGGACGACCGCCGATAAGATCGATCAACCAAACGGCAATTACGATCTGAATGGACACTCGCGCTTTTATGGCTTTGGTCGCGTCAACGCCCGCCAGGCTGTGGCGGAGGCAAATCGGCGGCGAAGCGGAAATGTCGTTGAGCGGATCGTTCAATTCGATAGTCGACCAAACCTGTCAATCCCCGATTTTCAACCTGCGGGCATTTCTGACTCGATCCAGGTCAATCGGTCCGAGACGGTGCAGTCCGTCGCGGTGGACATCAACATCACGCATACTTTTCGTGGTGATCTGCGTGTGACGCTCGTCAGCCCCGATGGTACAGCCGTGTCATTGTTCGGTAGAACAACCTCGTCATCTGACGGGACCGACAATCTGGTGGCCCGTTTCACTGCCGAAAACCTGCCAGCCCTCGCACAGCTCCGAGGCCGCAGTGCCACGGGTGCATGGACGCTGCAAGTGGCGGACATGGCGCGGGCCGATGTCGGCGTGCTGAACTCGTGGAGCCTGTTGCTGGGATTGTCGGCACAAACGGATGAATTCACCGCAACACCCGGCCTGCGCATCCCCGACAACAACGCAGCCGGGATCACCAGCGACATTACCGTGACCAGTGGCGGCACACTGCGTGACATTGTCGTAACCATCGACATCTCACACACATTTCGTGGAGACCTGCGAGTGACGTTGGAACCGCCAGCCGGTGGTGTTACCGCGCTGCGCTCGGTGAACACCCGAGACGGAGACGATGACCTGCGGCAGTCGTTCACACCGGCCGACACACCGGGGTTGCAACAACTCGTGACTCAGGCCATCGACATCCGCGGACTGTGGCGACTGAGGGTCAGTGACAACTTGTCGTCCGATGAAGGAAAGCTGAATGCTTGGTCTGTGCGACCGATAGTCTAAGGCGAGCAGCGGTGTGATTTCGCTGGGTGGCCCGGCTTGCTTCTGTATAGACCGGGGACATAGGTAACAGGAGACACCCCTTTCAAGGTCTTTGAAATGCCTACAGAATAGGGTAAATCACGATTTCAGCAGTGTGTTCGGATCGCCTGATACTGGACCGATTATGCCATCGCCGTCAAAAACGCTGGGTTTCAGGCGTTTTTCGACCGTTTGTTTTCAATCAAAGACCTTGAATCAAAGACCTTGAAAGGTGTGGTAACAGGAGAGCCGTGAGAATAATGGAAGATACGAATGCCGACGACGGCACACGGATTCTGTTTATGGATACGATTCCAGGCGAGAACGAGAAGCTGCGCGGCGGTGCGGTACTCACCGACATTCGCACTGAACCGATTGAGTTCCGCTGCACTGATACGGTGAGTCCGAATCGCCTTCAAAGAACTCTGTGGGGGAAGCGATTACGAGGACATCTCACGGTTGAATGGCACTGTCGTGGCCGTAACTGGTGTTACGCTTTGGCGTTACCGGATTCGAGTTGTTTCTTCAGGACGTGGCGGGGTTGTTGCATGAGCTTGTCGTTGTGGCGGCGGCGTCTGAGGACGCGGGGTTCGATGCGGCCGGGGCGGTCTCCGACTTCACAGGTGGCGAT
>JAYTGQ010000584.1:0-1577 GCA_043733345.1 Schlesneria sp. | reverse complement strand
TTCTCACCCGTGGTGGTGCAGGTGTTCGCGGTCGGGCAGCAGACGGGACGGTTGGAGGAGATGTTGGAGCGGTTGGCGGCGGACTTCGATCGGCAGGTGAACAGCCTCTCGGGACGACTGGCCTCGGTGCTGGAGCCGATTCTGATTTTGCTGCTGTCGGTGTTTGTCGGGTTCATTTTGTTCGCGACGATCTTGCCGATCTTGGAAGCTGGGAACGTGCTGTGAGGTTCGGAGCGGTCTGCGGAATTTGAGTCGATTGACGCTCGGCCCCTCACCCTAGCCCTCTCCCCGCAGAGCCGGGGCGAGGGGACAAGGCGGGGCGATGGCGAATCCAAGACAACAGTGAAGCCATGACATTTGAGGAAGAGGTGCAAAGTGAGAAGTGTAAAGTGCAAAGTGCAAAGTGATCGGAAGCGATGCGGCTTCACGCTGGTTGAGTTGATGGTGGTGATCGTCATCATCGGGATGCTGGCGGGGGTCGTCACGTTCAGCGTGCGCGGGTATCTGATCACCAGCAAGCAGAACGTGGCGAAGATGGAGATCGCCAAGGTCTCGGAAGCGGTCAACACGTACTACACGGTGAACGACCGCTACCCGACGAATGATGAAGGGCTGGTCGTGTTGACCCAGCCGTCGAAGAAGTTTGCGGACGGCATCCTGTCGAAGGTGCCGCGCGATCCGTGGGGGAACGACTACCAGTACACCAGCCCCGGTCGGAAGGGGCGGTTCGAGGTCGTCAGTTACGGAGCCGACAAGCGCGAAGGGGGCGAGGGGGCCGACTTGGACATCACGAGTGATGACCTCGGGGATTCGGGCAAATGACTCGCTTGAAGACGCTGCGGTCTCGGACGGGAGTCATTGAAATTGTGGGACGAACCTGAACGGGAACCGTTGCCGTGAATCGAATGTGCCCGCCCTCGAAGAGAAGCCCCCCTCACCCTAACCCTCTCCCCCCGAAGCGGGGCGGGAGAGGGGACAAGCACCGAAATCCGCCTCTTTGCGATCTGACGCCACTCCGCCGGTTAGGCTTTACGCTGGTCGAGTTGATGGCCGTGATGGTTGTCCTCGGGTTGTTGGCGTCGGTCACGGTCTGGAGCGTGCGGAGTCAGGTGGCGACGGCGCGGAACCAGTTGGCGGTGGATCAACTGACGCTGGCCGACCGGCAATTGAGGGACCACGCGCGGCGGGTGGCCCGGCCGGTGGACTTGATCGTCGATCTCGACAGCGGGCGGCTGTATCGCGCTCCGGCGGGAACGACCTCGCCCGCTCAGTGGGCACCGGTGGAAGACAGTCTGCCGTTGGAGAGCTTGCTGTTGAACGGGCAGAAGTTCACGTCTCGACAAGTGGCGGTGCGGTTTCGCGGGGATGGGACCAGTCCGAGCTATGCGATCCGCTTGAAAGCCGTTTCCACCGCGAAGGAACACCAGAGCGAGTGGATCGTGTTCGTCGGCCGCACCGGCCAGCGAGTGATCGTGACGGAGGAGCGCAGCCTTGAGAACTTGCTGTGAACATCGGTCGGAGTGCGCTGTGAATGGCTTGGTTCGGGGCCAGTTCGCGACCAATCGAAAGGCCCCCCT
>JAYTGQ010000583.1:0-12344 GCA_043733345.1 Schlesneria sp. | reverse complement strand
AAAACTAGCCCGACGCGCGAGCGAGGGCACGACGTTTGATGAGTACGAAGCCCTCGCTCGCGCGTCGGGCTAGTTTTGAAATGCGGACTAATACTTCGACGGGTTCTTAGCGAATGTGGCTTGCAGCGCGCGTCGAAAATCGGCGACGGCGGGTTCGGAGACTCGACCCTCGCGCGTGGCCGCTTCACACGCGGCCGAGCGGATGGCGAGAACATCCACGGGGACACTGCTCAGGGACGGAAGCGACTCGCGCGAGAGTCGTCCGGCCAGCGCGAGGAACAGGCCCGCCGAATGGCAACGGTTCGCCAGTTGAATGAGTGACGCGATGTCACAGCAATCGGTCAGCGTGAGATCGGACTTCGTGAAGGTGTCGATCAGCAGGCCGGAGCAGTTCGTATCGATGGCTGCTGCCAACATGTCGTCGATCGGCGGTGAAGTTGCGGCGTCAGCGTCGGCATACGCGACGGCGACCCAGTTGAGTCGCGAAGACTTCGATTCTTCAAACAGACGGCGGACTCGTAGCCACTCGTCGCACCAGTTGTCGCGTGGGGCGAGGCGACTCAAGCCGAGCTTCGCGAACGTCACCGAATCGGGGAGCGTGGGGACGTGGCGCGACTCGCGCCAGTCGTGGACTTCCCCCAATGCGACGCTCAGCGGAATGGGCGTCGCGCGCGGAGGCTGTTCGCGGTTTGAATTTGCTCGCTGTCGAGTAATCGCGGCGATGACTTCAATGTCGGCCATTCCGAGCGAACCACGCAACGGTTCTTTCACATCGAGAATGTCAGCTCCACCTCGAATGGCGGCATCGGCCTCTTCGGGCGAACGCACACTGACCAGCAACTGTGGCCCGCGCGAGGCATCAGGCGACAACAAACGATTCCCCGACCGAGCACGTTCCGTCACGAACAGGTTCTCCACGTCGTTCTCATGATCGGGGCATTCACTCGAAGCGTGAGTGTGGGCGTGTGGCTGGTGTCGGCGCTTCGTGGCCCCCAGTGAAGTGGGATACGCTTCAATTTGGGGGGTGGCGAAGCGCCGACCCCAGCCACACGTCCTCGCTTACGCTTCGGGTTGGTGTTGCACACCTCAGCGACCCGGCTTCAGTTGGACGGGTTGCAGGCCGCGAACGGTGATCGTATCGGCACCCCAGTCTTGGCGGAACTGGCGGTCGCCGACGATGCCCATTGCTTGGCCGGCGCTCCGTCGCAGATCGACTCCCGCTGCCGGTTGCAGGTATGCGAGCAGTTTGCCGTCGGGAGCAATCAGCGCGTACTGCGGTCCACCGGGAAATGTTTTGGACATCGGTTGCACGAGGCCCGCGCCAGCGAAGCCGTGCGGGTTTGCAGGCCGTGCCGCGCCGGGAGGGATCGCGCCACTGGTCACTCCGTTGGTTTTTGGTCCAGCGGCAGGTTGTCCCTCCTGAACCATGTTCGGGATGGGTTGATTGGCCAACGGTTGGCCCGTTCCCAGTGTCGGCTGTGAGACCGGCGGCGTGGAAGAGGTGCTGCCCCCCAACGCTCTCAGTTGAGAATCACTTTGCTGTTGGAGCGACGCCAACTGCGCATCGCGCTGCCGTGTCTCGGAGGTCAACTTGAGAAACTCGGAGTAGTCCGCGTGAATTTTTTGATACCGCGCGACCGCGTCCAAGCGGCCCGCGATCACATGGCTCATCGCCGGTTGACTCACTTCTTGATCCACAGCACGGTACTGCTCGGCGATGTTGTCGAGGTTCCAGTTCGGTGGCTCTTGCAGGACCATCTCGCGGAACTGTCTGTCGATTTTGTCGAGTCTCCCACGAAAGCCATCGGCCGGGTCGGCCTTCAAAGCAGCTCCCTGTTCACTAGGTCGAGTCTGCACGCCGAGCGGTGAGGGGCCGGTTGAAATCGGTTTGGCGAAGGCATCGGGGTCGAGTCCCTGTCCATCGGCCACAGGTCCAGATGGTTTCTTTCCGCGCGGCGGTTCGGCGGGAAACGGTTCCGACCGAATGGCGTCGGCGGCGACGAGAGCCTTACGAGGGATCCAACGCCACTCGCGCTTGATCGGGCTGATCTTGTACATCAGCTTCGACCGGTCCTCGAATGCGAACGTTTTCTCACCGAGAATCTGGACCGCATCTCCCTTCGAGAGGTTGCCCTGAATGGTCGTGAACTCATCGGGATTGATCGCGCTACCGATGTGAACGACGACGTTGTTCGCCTTCAGCACCCCCGCGTTGTCGCCAGACTTCTGGACGTGTTCCGCGAGGATCCAACTGAAGCTGCCCGACGGTGGCGCGATCATGCACCAACCACCCGGATCGTGGCGATGCACCATCACCTTGTCCGCGCGCTTGAGCTTCTCGGTCGGATAGAAATTCGGGCCGGGACCGCTTCGCACATATTCGCCATCGAGATCGACGACGGCCTCGTAGGGGAACTTGCGGTCCTGAGCGATTGCCAACACGGAGAAGTGGCTCGCGACGGCAAGGCACAGCACGACGAACAGCGTGGGGCGAACAGGGG
Organism: Schlesneria sp.; assembly: GCA_043733345.1. Lineage (GTDB taxonomy): Bacteria > Planctomycetota > Planctomycetia > Planctomycetales > Planctomycetaceae > Schlesneria. The sequence goes on along the minus strand of JAYTGQ010000583.1, from coordinate 9,843 downwards.
AACAGCGCACAGATGTGGAGTACATGACGAGCCTCCTTGCCAGAGCAGCAGGGGAAACAGGAACGTGAGCGGGTCTCATCGAGTTGAGTGACGCGGCTTGGCTCACCAAAACATCACGGGAGGAACTTGCCTCCCAGACCGCGCGGGTTCTAGTCCACCGGCAGAATCTGCTCAATATCGGTTTCGCCTACTGACCGCCGATGCAGGTTCGCCGCTACTCGCACGCTGGAACCAGCCGCAACGCGCGGCCGACGGCTGCGTGATACCTCACCGGCCACAGCTGCGGCATTGGCGAGCCGCATGCCGTCAGGCTGCGGGTTCTCGATTGCCGCAGGAAACCCGTGGCCTTACGGCACACGGCTCGCCTGAAACATCTCACTCATGTCCGCGTGAGGTAGAAGCTCAGGGCAGCCGTGACAGCGTGGCAATTGGGGTTGGCTCACTTCGGGGTCAAATCTATACTCCGCGCGCATTCGCCGCAGGGAGGGCGAACGCCGTCGAAATGACGTATTTCTTGGCACGCTACAGCAGGGAGGCATCGCGTGGACAAGGTTCTGATCGCAGGTATCGAGACGGTCGTTGGCGGCAATCTTGCAGCAGGTCTGGCATCGCGAGTACTGGTTACGGGGATGAGTCTCGGTGAGCCGGTTCACATCGCGGGCATCAACATCGAAGCGCGAGTCGCCGCGAACAGCGACGCGATTCGGCAGATGATCGACCGGGTTCATCCGGATCGAGTCATCCTGTGCGGCAACGCGGCGCGATCAGGCTGGGAGAGCAACGCGCTGCCGGGAGCGGGCGATCTCTCACAAGTGACCGCTTGGAGTGAAGCCGCTCGTCAATCGGGCGCGCAGCTCACGCTGATTTCGTCCGACGCGATCTTCACCGGCCCGTGGATGTTTCACTCCGAGAACAGCCAGAGCATTTGCCCGAGCGCGCCGGCTCAAGCCTTGCGCGACATCGAAGCGCGTGTGCAGACCGAATGTCCTGACGCTCTGATCGTGCGGACGCATGCCTTCGGTTGGCAGCCGGGTGAAAAATCGGGCTGGGTCGAATCGTTGCTGACCAAGCTGGAGCGCGGCTTCGATACGGAACTCGATTGCACTCGCTATGCCTCGCCGATCCTCGCGTCTGATCTGACTGAGATCATCGCGAAAGCTTGGACCACCGGACTGAGCGGCATTTACCATGTCACCGGTGCGGAGCGAGTCAACCCGGTTCAGTTCGCCAGCCGTCTCGCGCAGCAGTTCCATCTGCCGATCCCGCTCTCGCTGGCGTCGGAGTCACTGATCGGTCGCCCCAGCGGCTTCGGCTGTGGTGAGACCTCGCTGCAAACCCGCAAGATCCGTCGCGCACTCGGCACGTCGATGCCGATGCTCAATGAAGGGATTCAACGCCTCTTCCAACAACACGCCGATGGCTACCGCCAGCAGTTGTCCGGACGAGCCAGCCTGCCGATCAGCAAGGTGGCGTGAGCCGCGCGATGGTCGCGCGTCAGCTCGATCAAACGCTTTTGCGAGCGGGGGACGTGAGTCCCCCGGTTCGTTGGGAGTCAGCCTGTTTGCAAAGAACCAAGCAACTTCCGCCATCCCGGTCGGAAGGTCTTCGGCGAGGGACGGCCTCGCGATGCCCAGCGGTCGTCGCACTCGGATCTCGCGCACCTGTGGGCGTACGGACGAGGGCGTCCGTGCTACGGTTTTTAACGGGCTGCTAATACGTCACGCGGTACACGCTGACACTAACCCGAAGCGTAAGCGAGGAGGCAACACACGTCCTCGCTTACGCTTCGGGTTAGTGTGAAATGTGCCATCCTCATCCGTCCGCAGTATAGCCACGAGCATGACGAGGACAACGCCGGTTCAAGCCTGTTCGCCCCCGGGGGAAACTCGCTCGAAAAACTCCCGGGACTTGGCGAGGACGATTCCGCCAAGGGCACCGCTGCACTTGTCAAGAATGATCTCATCAGCATTGACGCTCCCCGAAGTACTGAGGATCGTCCCCCAGCCAAGGGATGATGTGAATTCGTAGTCCTTCCAAGTCACATTGCTGGCATGTCCGAGCTTCGCTAATTCGGTTCGGATGGCATCCCGAGCAATCGCCGCTGTCGTTCCGTGCTTCCAGACGAGTGCCGTCATCTTGCCAGCCTTCCACTAAATTGCCACTTTGGGAACCGGCGCGGTCTTTCACCGGCCAGCTTGGTCGATCGCGATCCGCCAGTCGGTAAACACCAAATGGGAGTCACTTTCGTCTGCGAAAAACCGCTTCAGTTACTCAAACTCTGTCTCGATCACTTCCGCCAACTGATTGACAGCGGAGTGCCCATCCACACCCACCGCTTCCACTTCCAGTTGCGTGCCGACTTCAGCGCCCAAAGTCATAAGGTGCAAAAGGCTCTTGGCATCGGCCCGGATAGTCCCGCGACAAACAAACAACTCGCCCCGAAACGATTGGGCTTTCCGCACAATCTCGCTCAACGGCCGCATGTGGAGACCCTTGGGATTACGAACCGTCGCGGTCGTTCGATGAAGGAGCTTCTGTGTCATAGGGACATCCTTGTTTCTAAACAATGTGGAGCTGAGTCGAGAACTTCCATAAGCAATCCTGCTCAAGGCGAATGGCGCGCCAATTGTGATGGGGCAAAAAAATGGCAGGTCGTGAAACTCTTCCGTCCCTATTCGCGATTAAAGCAGGCGTCGTTGTCCCTGCTCGCTAAAAGCCTACTCGCGCTGTTCATGAACCACCGTGACAGATGCGGCACGTCAGTCCACGACATTTTCAAACAGAGTGTCCCCGGACGCTCAAAGCGTCCGGAACACTGTAAGCAACCGCTGGTCGCCACAGAGCTTGCCGACAAAGCCTAGTGCTGCGTCAGGCCTCTTTTTTGGGGTACATTTTTGGTGTAGCCGAACTCGTGAGAGTTCGGCGATTCCTGAAGTCTTACGACTTCAGCTACCCCCAAGTCGTTTGTACGACATGCACGTCAGAAGTCGCTGTCCCTTGGGAACCAGAGTGCAGTCGATTCAGACTGTCTGGACCTGCAAGCCGGTCAACAGCTTGTTGAGAGCCGCCGGGTCCACCGGCTTGACCAGATGGTGATCGAAGCCTGCGTCTTTTGACTGACGCCGGTCGTCTTCCTGGCCCCAGCCGGTCAGGGCGATGAGGACGGTGTGTTCGGCCCACGGTTCCTGTCGGATGCGGCGGCAGGCTTCATAGCCGTTCAGCTTGGGCATCCCGATGTCCAGCAAGATCACATCGGGCCGGAACTCTGTCGCCATGTTCACGGCTTGCAACCCATCGTTAGCCGTGCGGACCTCGTGGCCCAAGAAGGAGAGCAGCATAGACAGAGTGGTGGCTGCGTCCACGTTGTCGTCGGCGACCAGAATGCGGCAGCGTTTGGACGGGCGTGCGAGTTCCTCATCGACGGGGGGCGGTCTGGTTCCCGACATCGCCGCCAAGTCCACCGGTAGACGCACGATGAACTCGCTCCCCTTGCCGTGGCCTTCGCTTTGGGCATCGACGGAGCCACCGTGCAACTCGACTAATCCCTTGACCAAAGACAACCCGATGCCCAGGCCGCCCTGCGACTTCTCCAATGATCGATCGACCTGCGTGAACAGATCGAACACTTTCGGCAGCATGTCGGACGAGATACCGACGCCCGTATCCTTCACACTCACCACAGCGTCGCTTCCCTGCCGCTCGACCGTGAGCGTGATGTGACCGCCCGGTTCGCTGAACTTGGCGGCATTGTTCAGCAGATTCGCCAGCACTTGTGTCAGCCGGGTCACGTCGGCATCGACGATGAGGGGGGCTGGCGGCACGGCAATGGTCAGGTCGTGGCCTTTGGCTTCAATGAGCGGGCGGCTCGTTTCGATGGCTTGCTGAATGATCTTCGCCAGTTCGACCCGTGCTCGACGGAGTTCGACCTTGCCCCGGCTGATGCGGCTGACATCCATCAGGTCGTCGATCAGCCGCACCATCTGCTCAAGCTGCCGCTCCATCAACTCAAGGGACTTCTGCGTGACTTCGGCGTTGCCCTTCGCCAGCTTCAAGACCTGCAAGCCGTTGCGGATCGGAGCGAGCGGGTTTCGGAGTTCGTGAGCAAGGATGGCGAGGAACTCGTCCTTACGGCGGTCGGCCTCGGACATTTCAGCGGCCTGTTGGCGCAGCAGGTCCGCCATCGCGCGCTGCTCGCGCTCGCTCTCCTTCAAGGCTTCTTCCGCCCGCCTCCGGTCGGTGATGTTGACGATGGCGGCCACGAACCCGATGACCGTTTCTCCGTCTCGTTCGGGCGCGTACGCACAGCGCATGAACTGCGTACCGCCGATTGCGTACGGAATTTCGACCTCAAACTCGACGGGATTGCCAGCCAGCGCCTCGGCCACCCGCCGCTCGAACGTGGCATACGCCTCCCGACCAATGACTTCGGGAATGCGTTTGCCGATTACGTCTTTCGGATGCAACCCGAACCGTGCGGCGTAGGGCTTGTTGACGAACTTGTAGCGGCCTTCGGTGTCGCAGTGGGTGATCAGCACCGGAGCATGGTCCGTGACCAGCCGGAGTTGACGCTCGCTGTTCCGCATCGTCTCTTCGGCCAGCTTACGGTCGGTGACATCGCGCGAGTAGACCGCGAGTCCCCCATCCGCCGTCGGATAAGCGCGATCGGCGAACCATCGCTGCCACGACGGGTAGAACACCTCGTATTCCACACTGATCCGTTCGGACATGGCTCGATGAAGTTGCCGATGTGCCTCATTGCCGACAGTGTCCGGGAAGAGATCCCAGATGTTTTGCCCGATCAACTCCGACCGGCTCTTTCCCAGACGCGCTTCCACTTGTTCATTGAGGAAGACGAACCGCCAGTTCGCGTCCAACGTCATGAACGCATCGGTGATGCTGCCAAGAATCCCGGTCAGCCGTTCCCGACTGTCTTGCAGGGCCGTGTCGTGGACTCTCACGGCCCGCGCCGACCACCACAGCAACGCCGTCAGCAGGACCATCAGCACCAGTACCAGCAGGGCCGTGCCGAACGCGGAGTCGATCAACCCGGCCTGTTGGCCGCGAATGCTCAGCCAGCCCACAATGAGGGGCAGCAGAATCACGCCGGGCAGCGCGCGCTGCACGAGCAACGCGGCCGCATCGTCCCGCAGCAGAGTGCGCATTGGCTGACGTTCGGGGATCGAAATCACCATCGCGACTCCGAGTGCCAGCAGCATCGTCGCCGTTTGCCACGCAATGGTGGTCAGCTTCGGGATGGAGTACAGCGGGTCGGCATTGAACAGATAACCCATGAGGGAGAGCATCGCGATGGCAACGGTCAACAGTCCACCCGCCACCGCCAATCGGCGCGTTCGCTTGTCGTTGCTCAGAATGATCGACAGGCCCATGATCGCCAGCGATGCGGAACCGGGCGGCCCCATTCGGCCGGGCACAACCGTGCCGCGCTGGCCCCAGTCGCGATAGAGCAGCAGCCTGTCGATGCCCAGATCAATGCCGGTGAGATACTGAGACAACGTGGCCGCGCCAATCAGTCCCGCGACAGCCCCCAATGCCGCAGCGGCACGACGCAGTCCGACAGACAGCAGTATCAGGGCGGCTCCAGCGGCAGCGACCCCCAAGGCGTTGTTCGGCATCTGCGAGATGCCACTGTTGCCCCAGTCGGTCAGCCGCGGAATATCCAAGGCCCAACCCAGCAGCGTCACCAAGCTGCCCAGCAGCGCATAGCCTCCCAAGCAGGCGGAAATCCATGCGCAGGGCACCCGATCGGGCCTGAGTGTCACTAGGGTCGTCATGGCGTATTGGCCCGTCTCGTGAACGCGCTCGGTTTGAACGCCGCGATTCCAACACGACTCACATGACATGTCAATCAGTGGCGGCGGACAGCCACGGCATGAGTGCAGTCGTTCATTGGTGGTCATCTTCCGGTCCCCTCTCCCCCGCCTTCGGGGGAGAGGGTGAGGGTGAGGGGGCGAGTCGTCGAGAGACAGTCAACTCGCGTGTCAGACGTATCACAAGATCGGGGCGCCGAAACTCCAAGGCGTTCCACTCTGAAGCAAATCCCCCCTCACCCTCACTCTCTCCCCCCGAAGCGGGCTGGAGAGGGGACCGGAATTGCGAACGTGCGCTGTCGTGTTAGCCGCTTTTGCGACGCGACGCGGCTGTTTTGGATTTGGCCCTCTTCTTGGCGGTTGTCTTCTCGGCATGAGCCGCAGCGCCGTCCTGTTTGCCACCCTTTTTGGCGGGAGCTGGATTCCGAGCCTTGCCACGACCCGAGCCTCCCGGCTTTTTACCGCCGCCGTCAATGGCGTTGACTGTCGCCCAGGCGCGAGCTTCGGCCTCATCTTCGGACAGGCCCTTCTCCTTGTAACCGTCCTCGATGTGCCCGGCCATGCGCTTCTGCTTGTCGGTGTACTTTGACTTGTCACCTTGGGGCATGATTCGTCTCCTCACTGCCAATGTTCATCGGATCAACAAACGGTTTCGGCGAGCAGGGGCTTTTCGAGATCTTTCTGTGAGACCACACCGACCATCTCGGAGTCCTCGTTGTACACGGCCGCATACTGCAGATCGTTGTCCGCCATCGTCCGCAATGCTTCGCTGATCGGTGTGTTTTCGCAAAGGGAATGGACGGCGGTGTGACCCCTTGTCTCACTGTCCGCTGCGCTGTTCAGCAACATGCCGGCGGTGGTGACCATGGGATCCATCCCCCGCCTGCTCATCTGCGTGTGGATGTCCTCTTCACTCAGCACACCCAGACACTCGTGTTCGCGTTTCACGGAAAGGACGCTGACTTTGTTGATCTGCATGACGGCCAGGGCTTCGTTCATCGGCGTGTCGGCGTTGATGCTGATCACAGTCGATGTCATCACATCTCGAACTTGCATGGTGAGTCTCCTTGAGTTTCCTTGGTGTTGTTTTCCGTCGAATCGAACTCTGCCCTAGCAGCCTGTTGAAAAAGGGAGGGCGAGGCTCCTGCCGAGAGGCTCCTGCCGAGCCGTGTGCGTGAGGGAAGTCGCTTGTTTCTCGCGGCTCGGCAGGAGCCTCGCTCCCGATCACCTTTTTCAACAGGCTGCTAGGCTGGCTGCGGCGCTTCGACACGTTCCTCCGCCACAGTTTGTGATTCCGTCTGCGGCCCGAGGACATCGGCGTACCAGGCGCAGTTCAGTCCCAACCGCTCGTCTTGCGCCAAGTCAGGTTCGCCCACATCCAGCCGAGCGGAGTGGATTCCCAGCAGCATCCACGACAGATTGCCGACTCGCTTCAGCGCGGGGGACACGGCCGCCACGACCGGTGCCCCGCTGGTGCCGCGATGCAGCCGGGCATCGGTGAGGAAGTACCCGTTCCCCTGAAATCGCAGACCGAATGCCGAGGCCACCACCGCCTGTCGGGCCACCGGCAGATGATGCAGGGAATCGTGGAAGCCGAGCGGGAAGCCGACGATCAGCAGTGACGTGCCGACTTCAATGCGGTCATAAGGCTGGACCAGATGAGCCGGTGTGAAGGCCTCGTAGACCAATGTCTCCGGCAGCGCGTCGTGATCGAGCTTGATCGCCACCACATCGATCAGACCGGCGGTATCGCGGGTCTGATGCCACACCGGTTCGTCATCGTCGTACAGCGGGATCGAAAAGCCGGACGTGGCGGCGACGTTGTTGGGATCGACGTGCAGTTCAATCGACAGGCTGTGGGGACGGTGGCCCGTCTCCTCGCTCAGGACCACATGTCGATTCGTGACCAGATATAAGAGTCCGCCTTGTTCGTAAAAGAAACCGGTGGCATTGGTCATGATTTCACCGACCTCATTCAGGGTCGTGACTCGTGTGACCGCCAGTAACAGAGATTCAACCACGTCACAAACCTCTCTTGCAGCATCAAATATAAATTCATTCCTCGTAGAACACTTTCGCTTCCAGAGAGCAGAACACGTTCCATTCTTGTTAATCATGTCCAAAGCCCTGTTATTGGCGGTCTAGCCGCCAGACGGGGAGATTGGCAATCAGACCATTCAACCGTTTGTGATTCCACGGCTCCGTTTCGGGAATATGAGGCGGATAAGTCGGAAACCGCCCAAGGGAATCCACCCGGTATCGGACTTGCTTAGTCTACGAACAGTGCGTTGGTGATCGGACGCCAATAGAGGACCGGCTTTTCAATCAGGAGCTGTGCCACGTCTGTAGAAACGAAACAAAAGCCTTCGGCGAACGAGGTGAGTCAGTTGCAGGAATTGATTCAGATCAACATCGACAGCCGCATCAAAGCCGCCCACGAAGATGCACTCAGATGTACTGGCGGCAGCGTCATCCACGACGTGCTGGTCAGCCAGTACGCCGCCGTCGAGCCTGCTCACGACCGCATTCGCGACCTCCGTGATGAATGCAAATCTTGCTGAACGCAAGGTGGGCGGATGTGCAGAGGCATCTTGCTGAGGCCGCGTACACCTTTGTCCGGATCGCGCGAACGGGACCACGTTCAAGCCGAGCATGACCACCTGACGGTCGTGTTCGGCATCCCATTTGCCAAGCTGTCGTCTTATGTGCCATGAGCTGTCCATGTTGCCAGCCATTAAGGAGGCACGCGTTCAAGGTTCTCAAAAGGAGTTACGAAATGAATCTACGAAAAGTGATCGCCGTTCCCGTTTGTGGAGCAGCCCTCGTCAGTGCCGCCCTTGTGGTCGCACAAGAGCGACAGGCGCAGCCGACTAAACAGCCGAGCCAGACGCAGCAATCCGGGCGACCGGCAGAGGTCGGTCAACGCGCACAGTGGCACAATGCGGATCAGACTCTGGCCACTTGTGTGGCAATCGACAATCAGGAGGAAGTCGCATTGGCCAAATTTGTGCAGGACAAGGTTCAGCACGCAGATGTCAAGAAGTTCGCCAACATGATGGTTGAGGACCATCAGGCCTTCCTGCAAAAGCTTCAGCAATTTTCACCCGAGGCGACGCGCGACGGATTTCTGAATGAACAGAGGGCATCAATCCGAAATGAATCGGCACGCGCCACATCAAAGTCGGGTGTGGAACAAGCCAAGGCTACGAGCGCCGATCAGCCGGTCGTGCAGCAGACAAATGCCACTCAGCCAACCACGACGGCCAAAAGTGACCAGCCTGTCGATTTCATCCAACTCCACCGAGAGATTGCCCAAGAATGTCTCGCCTCATCCAAGGCAGCGCTTGGGAAAAAGAAGGATGGTGAAATAGATCAGTGTTTCATCGGCTTTCAAATCGTCAAGCATGCCGCGATGAAAACCAAGCTCACCGTACTCCAGCGTCATGCGTCTCCCGAATTGGCTCAAGTCTTTGCGGACGGAGCCCAGACGGCCGAGAAACATATGCAGGAGGCGGAAGCCATCATGAAGAAGCTCGACACTTCCGACTCGAAGCAGAAGCGAGAAGAGCGTCGAGAAGAACGTCGCGAAGACAAGAAAGATTCCGACAAGAACTAGCCATCTCAAGGCTCGTTAATGGTGCATCAAAAGATGACGGCAAGGATGCCGTCATCTTTTTTACGGCCTGCGGTTCGTTAGAAGTCCCGGGCCTCTACTTCAGCAAATAAGCCAGTGGAGACACCGCATCTGGAAGGAGCGATCGGAGATGTTAAGCATCGGGCTGCTGTCACTGATCTGTGCCCTGACATCGGGCGTCTTCGGTTTCGGAGGCGATGCACCGGACGGCTGGACCTAGGAGAAAGGCGCGTTCTTTTTCTGCCTGCTGCTGGCAACAATTTCGTTTGTGATAAGCATGATGGGCCAAGTGTCAGTAACCCGAGGTCAGTTGTGGCAGGGGCGAGCGCGAGACTGTCAGTATTCGGAGGTCAGTTTCGCGAACGCCCCGGTGCGAGAGTG
>JAYTGQ010000582.1:0-1579 GCA_043733345.1 Schlesneria sp. | reverse complement strand
GAATTCGCAAGAATTCAGCCTTTTCGGCACCTGCGAAGCCCCTGAGTTCTTGCGAACTCAGCTACAAAACGCGAGTGCGCAACTTCAAAACTGACGCTTCGGGTTAGTGTCAGCTTCGGCTGCGGGGTTGTGACGGCCGTGCGACGGAGGGAATCCCTGCCGAAAAAGCCAACAAAAGCGGGGGGATCGTATCAGTTGGCCTACACACCAACAATGACGGGAATTGGATGTTGTCACTGACATTTGGCTCAGGATGGTGACTCATTCGTGAGCTAAAGTTGAGCGGGATCGAAGCCTCTCGATCTGCAACGAGCCTCTCAGTTGAGACCGCCGTGGTGACTTTAACACATGGGCAATTTGTGACGATCGGCAGCGTCGCACTCGTGGCCTTGTGCTACGCAGTGGCCGCTCCCAATTCGTCTCCACGCGCGACGCCGCGAATCCGTGAAGAAGTCGCCTCTCCCACGGGAGCGACTACCAAACCGCCGCCTCAAGCCGAGGCATGCCGCACGCTGGCCAGCGCTCTTCGCCAGCGATTGCCTGCCGGTTGGAACGTCGTCGTGCATGAGCCGTTTGTGGTGGGAGGAGACTGCGGGCAAGACTCACTTCATGCGACCTATCGCGAGACGGTTCTGCCGACGGCACGCGCGTTGAGCATTCAATACTTTGATCACGCGCCGACGTGGCCCATCGCGATCCTGCTCTGCTCATCAGATGCCAGTTACCGTGACTGCAATCAGGTGTTAGAGGCCCGCGAGCGGAGTGAGTACTCAGGCATCTACTCGCGCACCGAACATCGTCTCGTCGTGAATGTGGCGACGGGTGACGGGACGCTGGCCCACGAGTTGACGCACGCACTCGCCCACGCCGATTTCCCAACGCTCCCCGAATGGCTCGATGAAGGACTGGCGTCGCTCCACGAGGAATGCGAGTTCTCGGCCGATGGCCTGCGACTGGTGGGCCTCGACAATTGGCGTGGAACCGCACTGCGAGAAGCCTGCGAGCGGGAGCCATTGCGATCGGTCAGGGAACTCGCCAGCAACCGCTTCGCCGCACCCGATCGCGCTGCGACCGACTACGCCCACGCACGCTACTTCTGCCTGTTCCTTCAACAACGCCAGTTGCTCGAACCGTTCTATCGCAAGTGCCGCTCACGGGCTGAGACCGATCCAACAGGCATCGACTCGCTTTGTGAACTCTTCGCCGCCAGCGACTCGCGCGAGATCGAAGTGCAGTTCACCGAATGGCTCGGCAAGATGGCGGGGACCAATGTTCCATCACTGTCGCGGCGGGCGGACTAATAGTCGAACAACTTTGTATGGCGGGGTTCAGTCGTTTAACCGCAAGCCAAAGGCGTGCGCGAGAACGCGGTGAATCGCCCGTCACGCGCTCGCCTTTGGCTTGCGGTTAAACGAGGCGCAATCCCGCAATCTCAAGTTGTCCGAACACTAGGGCGTTGTCAACGCTCAGAATGGGGGTGGGGTGGCCGGGGCTGGACTGCTTGAACTTACCCACATTTTTACAATGTTTGCCAGGGTTAGATCGGAGTGTCGGTTAGGTCTGACTTGTTTGGTGGCTT
>JAYTGQ010000581.1:0-1580 GCA_043733345.1 Schlesneria sp. | reverse complement strand
ACGTAGGATGGACGCCTCGTCCGTCCGGCCCTCCGGGCAAGCTCGGACGGACGAGGCGTCCATCCTACTGGTAAATCATTTCCTGCCGCTCGCCTAAGGAGCCTGCTCCACCAGTGGGATGGCGATCGTGATCGAGTAATTTCCGGCCCCGTTGGGGGAGTCGTTCATAAACACGCTGAAGCCGGTCTTGGTCTTTTCGAGGGCGATGGTATCGCGGCCTTCACGGCGGACGACCCAGGCATTGGCGAGGTCCAGTTTCCCTCGATGGGACTCCCATTCCGCCGGCGACTTGGCCAAGTCCTGCCAAGGCTGGCCGTTGAACTGCACATTCGCGGGGCTTCCCCAATGCTTGTGTTTGTAAGTCAGCGCGTCGTCGGTGAATTGAAAGACGCCACTGCCATCGACCGAGGCGGAGAGAGTCACGGTCCACATTCGGGGCGAGTTGTCACCGAGAGGCTCGGTCGAGTTCGCGACCGCTGAAACGGCAACGAGACAGAGGAGGACGCAGAGGCGGGTGAGCATCAGGAGTTCCTTTCATTGGACCGGGAGTTGTGCGGTTCTGGGTCGTGCGACCAATTTTGAAGTGTTGAACACCCGACTCCAATTCGATGCGGACATCACCATCGTTCGCGGCGTTACTTCTTCGCCTGTTCGTCGGCGACCTTCTTCTGCACGTCGATCGCTTCCGCGTTGACGGTCTTGGCGACCTTTTCGGAGAGCTTCTTGGCGAGCAGGCCGCTCGGGTCGCAGCCGGCGGCGACCGAGACGATCTTGCCTCCCTTTTCGATCAGGAAGTTGGTTGGCATCGTCTTGGTTTCAAAGGTAGTCCACGCATCGCCCTTGGTATCGACGGTGTAGAGCATGTTGAGCTTCTTCTCTTTGACGTAGGCCGCGACCTTCGAGTCGGGTTCGCGGAAGACGGCCACCGAGGTCAGGCCGAGGTCTTTGTAGCCTTCGTGCATCGCCTGGAAGTACGCGAGTTCCTTGTCGCATCCCGAGCAGCCGCAGGTCAGCCGCACGAGGACCGGACCCTTCGCGGTCAACTCTGACAGACTGATCTCTTTGCCGGTCGCATCCTTGAACTTGAAGTCGGGAGCCTGAGTTCCGATGTCCACTTTCTTCGGAGCGGCCGCAACTTTCTCGGTGGTCTTCGCCGCAGGCTTGGCCTCTTCGGCCAACGCGACACTGGTGACGAGCAACAACGCCGACGCAATCGTAAGCAAACTTCTTTGGAATGACATGAACGGCTCCAAGTGAGAAACGGGGTGGGAGGCACAGAATGCCAGTTGGCAGAGAGACGAAGCTTAATCCCGCGTTTCGGATAAGCCAAATCCAAAGTGACTGACCCCTAACCCGGATTATTCATGAGGAACCACGGAAAACCCAGCGCGGCTCCGCCGCAACCGAAAGGAACAAGAAGATGGTGGACAAGAAGATGGGAGAAGAAGCGTCTGGACTGGATTTCATCTTCTTGTCCACCATTTTCTTGTTGATGTCTTCTGATCGCCTCTCGTTGATGAAGCGGGATTGTGACGAGCGGCCACGCGGGAGGGCATCACTTGTTGACAGTGCGGAAATCT
>JAYTGQ010000580.1:0-4754 GCA_043733345.1 Schlesneria sp. | reverse complement strand
CCCCCGGTTCTTCCAAAGAGGGCTTACGCCCAAAACCGGGGGGCTTACGCCGCCCCGCTCAGAGGCATCATTCCTGCCCACGCGATGAAACAAAATGTACTGGCGGCCAATACTGTGAGCGGATCACCACCATTAGCCAGCGTCACCCAAGTCGAGAAACGTCGGGTCGTCTGGAGGCAGTTCCGTCGGTTTGACGTAGAACTCGGCGAGATCGAGTTTGCCCTTGGCTTCGGACTCGGCCAGTTGAAGTCGCTTCTCCAAGCGAGAGATTCTCAGTTCGAGGAGCGGGTGAAGTTTGAATTCGTTGGCTCCCTTCGAGCGCGGGACCGTGGGGTAGCCCAGTTGCCGTTGTAAGGCGGCGAAGAGATAGAGCGGATCCTTGCCGCGATTGGCGCGTGCGATGCGGCCTTCTTGGCGACCGAACAGTGTCGGGACCGATGGCTCGTAGGCGGCGTTGCTGGTCTTGCGACGCTCTTCGACGAAGAAGGCCGAGCGGTAGTAGATCAGGTCCGCGAACTCGACCATGCCGATTTGCTGTCGCGCGCGGACGATCCATTCGCGCCAATGAGCGTCGAACATCGGGTCGGCGGCGATCGCCGTCATGCCGTCCTGATAGCCCAGCCGATTCCGCGAAATGCACTCGAACTGATACACGAACAGTCCGGCGGGTGAGGCCGATTCGGCGCGAAACTGGGCCTCGCGTTCGAGGATTTGAAAGGCGACGCGCGGATCGAACTTCGTCCGATCCGCTTCGGATCGCTCCATGACGAACGCTTGAAACGGCGCGAAGTAATGGCCGAGCAGTTTCATCCCCTCGCAAAGCCGCCCCTTCAACATCAGTTCGCCACGCAGCACGTCGAGCGCCAGCGGCAGCTTCGTCGTGGCGAGAATCTCTTCGCGGATGCTGGCCAAGATTTCTTGCGACGGCAGGTCTTCGTCCAGCCGCTCGTAGAACGTGCGGAAGAAATACGCCTGTTCGATGTACTCTTCGCGGTCGAGTAGCGGCATGTGGGGGACTCGGCGTTCTGGTGTCAGCGGGTGAGTGAAAGCGTTCAATTCCGTCGTTTAACCGCAAGCCAAAGGCGTGCGTGTGAGGTGACCGACTCCCACAAATGTTGACCAACGCGCTCGCCTTCGGCTTGCGGTTAAACGACGCGGCGTAGCCGCAGCCAAAGTAGCCTTCATCGCTCCGCGTGAAGGAAGCCGATGGGAGTCGATGCTGATGATGCCAATCGATGCTGGAATCGTACTCGGCTTCCTTCACGCGGAGCGATGAAGGCTACTTTTGGAAGACGGAAATACGCGCAGTACGACAGGATTTCGAGACTTAGTAGTACGAAGGTCACCTTGCCATCAAAAGTGCTCGACCACTACGACGGCGGCGAACTCTCCAGCGGCTGTGGGGCAACCGTTCGATCGGGGGCATCGAGGAACGATTGCAGGATGATCTGCGCTGCGAGTTTATCCAGCCGATCCTTCCCCTGTTCGGGCGAGATTCCCTGTTGCCACAGCAGCAACTCGGCTTGGCTGGAAGAGTGTCGTTCGTCCCAGTAAGTGACCGGTCGGCGCGTGTTCTCCGACAACCACTTGCCGAAGCGCCGGACCACTTTGGCCTGATCGCCCTCAGCACCATCCAACCGCACGGGCAGCCCGATGATGAAACCGACCACGCGATAGTCTTCAACCAGCTCGCGCAGGTGTTTGAGGTTTTGCTCGGGCACGCTGCGAACCTGCCAGGTCTCGACGGGAACCGCGACCGTTTGATCGGAGTTGCAGACGGCGACACCCAGCCGCTTAGTGCCGAAGTCCAAGCCGAGCAATGCGCCCGTGACCGGGACTGGGGTCGAGGTCTGAGCAGGTGAAGAACCGGTTGTCGGGGGAGTTGAGGATTGAGTCATGCGGCGATTGTTCTGGCGGTGCGGCCTGCCGTCAATCGGGTGGGGTGAGACGTGTCGTCGCGGGTTGCATTGCAGGGCCAGTCGATGACCTCCTCTGACGAAGCGAAGGACCAACCACAGATTTCCCGGCGCGGGCTTTGCCGGCAACCCAAACAGTTCCGTGGGGGCGAAAATCCAAAACAGCGCAACTTCAAAACTCACGCTGCGGGTTCGTTTTGAAATTGCTTCGTGGCGGGAGTTGCTCGACCGTCTCGTGAGGCACTTCTATAATCCCGCCCCGTTGCGACCGCCGTTCTTTTGCGTCCAGTGATCTTGAGACTCGCCATGCCTTTGGAAATCGTTCCCTTCCCGCATCCGGCCCTGCGTTGGAAATCGAAGCCGGTCATCAAGGTTGATGCCGATCTCGAACGAGTCGTGGCGGAGATGTTTGACCTGATGTACGCCGCGAAGGGGATTGGCCTCGCCGCGAATCAAGTCGCGCTGCCGTATCGCCTCTTCATCATGAACCTCGCGGGAGACGCGGCCGAGAAAAGCGAAGAGTTGGTGTTCATCAACCCGCGTTTCCTCCGTCGTAAGGGAACGGTCGAAGGGGAGGAAGGCTGTCTGAGTTTCCCCGGCCTGTACGCTCAAGTTTTGCGATCCTCGAAGGTCGCCATCGAAGCCTTCAACTTGAAGGGGGAATGCTTCGAGTACGCGTTGGACGAACTGGCCGCGCGAGCCGTGCAGCACGAAAGCGATCACTTGGACGGAGTCCTCTTCATCGACCGAATGGTCGAACAGGACCGCCTCGACAAGAAAGGTGTGGTCGCCGACTTCGAGGCTCAGTACCGTCGCTGGCAGTCAGAAGGGCGGTATCCCTCCGACGAAGAGGCTCGCCGCCAACTGACCGCGCTGGAACAGAAGTGAGAACTCTGGGTGGCTGGCTGAAGCCCGGCTTAGCTTTGTTTAGCCGGACTTAGAACCGGACGGGCAGGAGTGCCCATCCTACAGCTCACGTCATTGGGATCCACCGCGACAGCAGCAGCGCGGGAACGACGAGTGCCGCCGTTGCGAGAGCGTGAGCCGCGCCGATCTGGCCACTCTCGGCCATCTTCCAGAAGACGAGTGTTGCGTCGAGCATCACGTAAGAGAGCAGCATCAGTTTGATCACGGGCTGCACGTTCTGCGGTGTCGGGTTGGCGATGGCCGTGATGGCGCGGCGGTTCAATGTGAACGCGATCACGGCGAGCATTGCTGCCACGACGGGCACTCTCGCCCCGGTCGGCCAGAAGTGGACGAGCCACGTCAGCCCGCCGATGGCCCCGTCGAGAATCACCAGCGCCAACACCAACATCCAGCGGTTGCTCGTCCGCGCTTCGGTTCGTGCGAACAGCGTCACACCGACGATGTACAACCCGAGAAACGCGGCGGCATAAGTCTGCGGCGGCCCGAGAAAGAACGGCTTCCAAAACTCGTGGTCGCTCGCGCCGAGCATGACATTCAAAGCGCGGCAGAGACCCATCGCTACCGGTGCCAATGGAGTCCGCTTGAGTACGCTGTCGTAGAGCAGGATCGCCACGACGAGCAGCAGGGAAACGTGGAGACTCACGCGCGTCATCGTCGCCGCAGCAGCGACACCCGCGATCATCAACACCGTCCCCAGAATCACCGCCGCCCTCAACGACACTCGCGCCGACGGGATCGGACGCGAAGGCCGCTCCTCAGCGTCCTGCTTCCGATCGAACACGTCATTGAAAACCATCCCCGCCAGATACAGGCAGCACGAGGAAGCCAGCAGTCCAAAGAACTTGGCGGAGTTATCAAACCCGGTCGGCCCGACAACAGCGAGATGCGTCAGCACATAACCCAGCACAATGTCAGCCATCGCCGTGAACACCGTCGGCAGTCGAACCAGTTGCAAATACGCGAGCATCAGCGGTCCTTTGAGTGGCTTCGGCAAATCATCGAGGAACAAGTACTTCAAGTTGTCAGAGGGAATGTCCCATCTCCAACAGCAGCTTGCGGAACTCAACCGCCTGAGGGTCGTTGATCACGAGGACATCGACCGTCACTCGGCCAATTGCAGTGAGTCCGACCAGTTGCGGTCCTCGCCACACAAAGTGTTGTTGCCACTCGTCGGTGCGAGGATGGAACAACTTTGTCACGGTTCGCTCCCAAACATCCCAACCCGACAGGTTCGGCCCTTTGAAGCTATTGCAGTAAAAACAGCTCCACGCCAAATTTTCCGAGTGAGTCTCGCCACGATGTTTGATGGCGATGATGTGATCGATTTGAAACGGGGCGTCGGTCAGATATTCAGGCAGATGGCAGTACTCGCACCGTGACGCGGCGCGACTGCGAACGAGTTGACGGAGCGTGTCATTCATCGCTCACGATCCCGTCTGAAGCTTCTGCCGCGCCTTTAGCTTCAGGAGATCGACCATCCGCGAGCTGCGGCGGTACTCGTCGATATCGTGGGCTTCTTGTTCATCCAGCGTTCCGGCTCGGGACTTCACGGCCAGTTCGTTCATCCGCGAGACATCGCACGCGGCCAGCTTCAACGCGAGCAGAAACTTTGCCGCCTCCGGCGACAACTCGGCGGAGTGTTCATCAATCGCCCGAGTCAAGATCTCGGACTGGTTCGTTGAGAGTGTGGCGACGCTCATCAGATTGTCTTTCTCGCAATGGAATTCTGTTCGGAGAGGTCACTTAAACCTCACGCGGGACAAAGTGAGACATTTCTGAGCGGGGCGGCGTAAGCCCCCCGGTTCTTCCAGCGAAGGGCTAACGCCCAAGAACCGGGGGGCTTACGCCCAATGGCACTCACTTTGTGATTCTGTGAGCGGCACGGCGCTAGCCGCCGGTTCTTTTCCAACT
>JAYTGQ010000579.1:0-1583 GCA_043733345.1 Schlesneria sp. | reverse complement strand
GAGTTCGCAAGAACTCAGGGGCTTCGCAGGTGCCGAAAAGGCTGAATTCTTGCGAATTCAGCTACTTCGAAGCGCAACTGCGCAACTTCAAAAAGCGTCAGCGAGGACTGGTGTTGCCTCCTCGCTGACGCTGCGGGTTAGTGTCAGCTTCAACCATGTGAGAGTTTAACCGTCGCGGAGATACTCCGCCGCCTCGATCGCAAAGTACGTCAGCACGCCATCGGCACCGGCCCGCTTGAAACTGAGCAGACTCTCCAGCATGACCTTGGTCCGGTCGAGCCACCCGTTTTGAGCGGCCGCGACGAGCATCGCGTACTCACCGCTGACTTGATACGCAAACGTCGGCACCCCGAACGTGGCCTTCACGCGGGAGACGATGTCGAGGTACGGCATCCCCGGTTTGACCATCACCATGTCGGCTCCCTCGGCAATATCGAGGGCCACTTCGCGCAGAGCCTCATCGCCGTTCGCGGGGTCCATCTGGTAGGTCCGCTTGTCCCCTTGACCGAGACTTGTCGCCGAACCGACCGCATCACGGAACGGCCCATAAAACGCCGACGCATACTTTGCGGCATACGCGAGAATCTGCACCTGACTGAACCCCGCCGCGTCCAATGCCCGACGCACGGCGGCAACGCGACCGTCCATCATGTCTGACGGCGCAATGATGTCGCAGCCCGCCTCCGCCTGAACGACCGCTTGCCGACAGAGCATGTCCAACGTCTCGTCATTGACGACGTAGCCATCGCGCACGAGTCCGTCCTGTCCGTGCGACGTGTACGGGTCGAGTGCCACATCGCAAATGAGACCAATGTCGAGCTTCGCCGCCTTGATCGCGCGAACGGCTCGACAGACCAGGTTCTCGGGATTCAGCGCCTCCATCGCAGCTTCGGTCTTCAGCGACGGATCAGTCGCTGGAAACACTGCCACTGCTGGAATCTTGAGTTCCGCCGCATGTGCCACGGCTTCGACGATCAGGTCCACCGACAAACGCTCGACACCGGGCATCGACGCAATCGGCACACGACGGTTCTGGCCGTCCTGCACGAACACCGGCCAGATCAAGTCATCGACGGTCAAGTGGTTCTCGCGCACCAACCGTCGCGACCAGTCGTTTCGCCGCACGCGCCGCATCCGAGTCTCAGGGAACTGCCCTGCGAAATTCGCCGAGGATGACATGCGATTCTGCTCCACAAAAAAAGAACTCCTTGTCCTGCGGAATCAGCTCGCACAACAAGAAGTTCGCAACTCTGACTGACTCTGCCACACGGGACCGAATCCGCGCGCGATGCTATTGGGCGCCCCGCCGTTTGTGAAGCACACGCCTCGCAAGGGGTGGTTCATTGGTGGTGTTCTACTTTGGTGCGACCGAACTTCAAAACTAGCTCGACGCGCGAGCGAGGGCTGAACCCACGATGACAGCGAAGCCCTCGCTTGCACTTTTTGAAGTTGCGCTGTTTTAGATTTCCGCCCCCACGGGGCAGCCCTAACAGCCTGTTGAAAAACGGCTGTCGGGAGGGCGAGGCTCCTGCCGAGCCGCGAGAAACAAGCGACTTTCCTCACGCACATGGCTCGGCGGGAGC
>JAYTGQ010000578.1:0-4770 GCA_043733345.1 Schlesneria sp. | reverse complement strand
CATCTGAGCGGGGCGGCGTCAGCCCCCCGGTTCTTGGGCGTAAGCCCTCTTGAAAAGAACCGGGGGGCTAACGCCGCCCCGCTCAGAAACCTCTCCCTTGTGCCGCGTGAGGTTTCACCAATCTGACTCGACGCGAGATGCGGAATCATCGGCAAAGTCGGGCAGGGGCTTGATGATCTCAGTCAGCCTCGCGCCAGCTTCTCGGCCCGCTGATTGAGTTCCACCGGAACCTGTTCGAGAAGCTGGTCGATCACGCGGTCGGGAGTGAAGCCCTCGCTTTGCGCCGCGAACGTTGTGACCAACCGATGGCGCAGGACCGGATGCGCGACCGACTTGATGTCCTCGGTCGTCACATGGAAACGGCCTTCCAAGAGCGCACGCGCTTTTGCGCCGAGGATCAGATATTGCCCGGCGCGCGGCCCCGCGCCCCACGACACGAACTCCTTGACGAACTTGGGCGCGTCGGCCTCCTTCGGCCGCGTCGCTCGGACGAGATCGCGTGCGTAGACGAAGACGTGTTCGGCGACAGGGACTTTCCGCACGACTTCTTGCAACGCCAGAATCTGCCGTCCCGTGAGCATGATCGAAAGCTGAGGCTCCTCGCCGCCGGTCGTCTGCTTGAGAATCCGCAGTTCCTCGGCGGCATTCGGATACTTCACGACGATGTTGAACATGAACCGGTCGAGCTGCGCTTCGGGCAGCGGGTAAGTTCCTTCTTGCTCGATCGGATTCTGCGTCGCGAGGACGAAGAACGGCACCGGCAACCGGTACGTGTTCGAGCCGACCGTGACGTGACGCTCCTGCATCGCTTCAAGCAGCGCGGCTTGAGTCTTCGGCGGCGTCCGGTTGATTTCGTCGGCGAGCAACACGTTCGTGAAGATCGGCCCCTGCATGAACTGAAACAACCGACGGCCCGACTCGGGATCTTCTTGCAACACGTCCGTTCCGGTGATGTCCGAAGGCATCAGGTCGGGTGTGAACTGAATGCGGCGAAACGAGAGTTGCAGAATTTTGGCGACCGTGCTCACGAGCAGCGTCTTCGCCAAGCCGGGCACTCCCATCAGCAGGCAGTGCGAGCGGCAAAACATCGCGATGAGCAACTGATCGACCACTTCGCCCTGCCCGATGATGACCTTGCCAATCTCCTGCCTCAGCCGAGAGTACGCACTGGCGAGACCACGAATGGCGGCGAGTTCTCGCTCGCGGGCATTCGCTTCGCCATCATTGCGGTCATCGTCGGGGCGGTCCTCGTCAGCGGGGATGAATGTCATGTCAAACGGTCTCAGGGTGAGTCGTGCTTCACAGCGGGTGGCTTTGATCGGCATTTGAGGCGAGCGGCAGAACGGCCCCGGTCCACACCAACCCGAAGCGTGAGCGAGGAAGTCGAATCGCAACTCCTCGCTCACGCTCCGGGTTGGTGTGAGTGGGACAATTCCTGCCCCTCGCCTAACAGCCTGTTGAAAAACGGCTGTCGGGAGGGCGAGGCTCCTGCCGAGCCGCGAGAAACAAGCGACTTTCCTCACGCACACGGCTGCTAAGATGCGGCGGCATGATAACCGGCACTGGCGGCACTCTGTGTTGATGAGAGATTGATCTAAACTCGGTAGTGGTACAGTTTGAAATTGACATTGGGAACTGACCGGCATAGCGGGACTCACTTCGCGCAGCCCAGCGCACCATACTTCCCGCCGAATCCGGTGGATAGGTTAGCTCCCGACACGGCCATCACGCCCTGATAGCCTTCCACCGTTCTTTATTCTAGGGCAGCCACGTTTGGGCAGTGGCAACAGTGAACGTCGGCCAACTCATTGGCGAGGTCTGTCGCTTCGAACGCGCCGAAGCCGATGAAGAGCGCGAACGATCAAGTCGCGACCCTACATTCACATTCATTCACATTGTCCCGGCGAGGCTACCGGATCATGACACCGGCGTTGTCCAGGTGGCATGGGGTGGAATCACAACCGGGCGTGGAGCGTCTATTGGCAGTCTGCCGAGACGTGTTTGGCGATGCTAAATGCGAGACACTGAAGCGTCTACGCGACCGACTCTCAATTCACTTGGACTGTGAACCAGCAGTCGTCTCGGCGATGTCGCTTGAGGAGTTCCTTTCGGCATGGAAGGGCGATGCCAAGCTCCACGGTAAACACGACAAACCCGACCTCAAACACGACAAGCCGGAACGGAAGAGGCGTCGTCGTCCCATGAATGCAGAAGCAGCCGACTGTGCGCGGCTATTCAAGAAAGCAAAGCGGACTGATCCAACAACCAAGATGACCCACATCGTGGCGGAATACGCTGACAAGCTACAGTGGTTCCGCCGAGTCGATCATGCGGATACTGAACGACAACCCCGACCAGTGGAAGACCGCAAGCCGACACAAAGACGACCAAAACACCACACCGTGAAAATCATAAGTTTCGACACAGAGATAAATTAACGCCCGCAAAGACGACCAAATGTCTTTGCGGGCGTTTTCATTACTCAAGGAAGCAGTCGGCGCGTTGCGGATGCTGTTGGAAGGAATGAGCGTCCGAGCAACGTCGCGGCTCACCGGACTTGATCGGGACACGATCCTGCGGTTGATGGTCCAAGCGGGTGAGCAGTGCCGCGTGTTCATGGAAGCGAGCATCCGTGGCGTGAAGGCCGAAACAATCGAGGTCGATGAAGTCTGGTCGTTCGTGCGGCTGAAGGCTCGCACGGCCCGCATCAAGGGAGTGGCTCATCTCGACGAAGGAGACTCATACACGTTCACGGCCATCGACCGTGCGACGAAGCTGATGATTTGCTTTCATGTCGGCAAGCGAGACGGCGAACACACCAAGGCGTTCGCCGAGAAGCTGCATGGATGCGTCGCGGGGCGTCCGACGATTTATTCGGATGGCTGGGCATCCTACACGTCGATCATCCCCGACACTTGGGGCGGTGAAGTCGATTACGCCCAAGTCGTCAAGCAGTTCATCACACCGGGGAAAGAGGACCAGAGGCGGTATTCCCCCGCCTCGATAATACACATTGAGAAGAAACAGGTTTGTGGCAACGTCGAGAACTCCGACATCTCGACGAGCCGCATGGAACGGATGAACCTGACCACTCGGATGCATAATCGGCGATTCACCCGCTTGACGAATGCTCATTCCAAGAAGTGGCAGAATCATGAAGCCATGCTCGGGCTGCTCTACTGCTGGTACAACTGGTGTCGGAAGCATTCCACACTGAAGACGACCCCGGCTGTTGCGGCGGGCTTGGCGACCGAGCCTTGGACGCTCGAAAGACTGCTCACCGAAGCGGCGAAAACTGTCGCCGCGTGAACTACACATTGCCTCGCCGCCTCGTTAGCCTGCGACCTCACAATTCAGATGGAAGGGAATCTCCTGTGGCTAAATCTCAAAACGGCCAACCCCGCAAGAGCACAACGGCAAGTCTCGCCTTGTCGAACGGCGAGGCGGCTCACGAAATAGCCTTGCCAACGACATACGCACCGCTCAGCAGCGTATGGGAAGGCAGCGATCAAGAACGACTCGAAGCAATCTTCGGTTTCTATCCTTCGATCAAACCATCGCCGATCCTGGACGCCACCTACAACACTGGTCGAATGTGGAAGGGGTCGAATCGCAAGGTTGTGTCGATGGACATCGACCCGCAGTACAAGCCGATGATCGTCGGCGACAATCGCGAGATGAAGGGCGTGAAATCCGCGTCCTACGGCGTCGTCGTCTACGATCCGCCACACGTTGGACCGCAGGGGCGCGACAAGAGCGTGAAGCGATTCGATGTCGATTTCGGCGCGACAATGGAATGCGGGAAGGAACACAACTGGACGTTGAGTTACCTCTATCCGCCGTTTCTGGCGCAAGCCAAGCGAGTTCTGAAGCCGGAAGGGCTGTTGCTGGCGAAGATCACCGACATGGTGAACAGCCACCGCTCAAAGTGGGCACATTGCGACTTTATGAGGATGGCCGAAGAAGCGGGCTTCACCGTGTGCGACCTCATCATCAAGATTCGAAACGGCCCGATGATGTCGAACAAGTGGAAGACGGCACACCACGCAAGGAAGCGGCATTGCTTCTGGATCATCTGCCGCAACGGGACCTGTTGTGAGCGTCACCGCTAGCGCACCGGAAACTGTTCGTTCCATTTGCTGACGCGATCAGTGCCGGGGCGACCTTTCCCCGGCACTTTGCTTCCGAAGCCGCTCGCGTTCCATTCCGGCACGTAATGCGTGATGAGCGCGAACTCGGCCGCAAACACCCACCATTCGCTTGCGAACGTCAAATAGCGGCAGGTCATGTCGGCGAGCGTGATGTTCTGCCGTAAGCCGATCTTGCCGACGTGTTCGTTCATCTGACGCGGAGTGTTCGCAGGCTCTTGGTTGTCCCCTTGGACGCCTTGCCCACGTAGACGAGCTTGCTCTTGAAATACAGCACGTAGATGCCGCTGGCCTGAGGGCCGGTGTTCTTCTCAAGGGCGAGCGATGGGCTTTGTTCGAGCTTCTCGGCGACTTGCGACCGAATCCCTCGATCCAAATCAAAATCAAAGCGGTGCAAATCGGTAGAGTCATCTGGCATCCGTGCCTCCTATGCCAATCCGTGGCAGTGAAGGCCGGTTATTGCTGAAGCCCTGCGATTAGGTCAATCTCATCAACACACTGTGCCGCCAGTACCCGGAAGCCATAGGATTTTCTCGTGACCAGTTTCACCTTGTTGTTCAAGCCCTCCACGGCGCCCGACGAAAACTCGCCTTTCGCGCGGAACCCGTTCAGGATCAGTTCC
>JAYTGQ010000577.1:0-1587 GCA_043733345.1 Schlesneria sp. | reverse complement strand
GCACTGCACCCCGAAGTTTGGTCCACTTCAAATGAGAGTCGTCGTCATTTCGCGGCCTTCCGTTCTCCTGGGTTCTTCGTCTTGTCTGCTTCCGGCTTGCACGATGCCGCGAACTCACGCGGCGTCTTGTATCCCAAACCGCTGTGCGGACGCACCGTGTTGAACTCTCGCTTGAACGCCTCGGCCTGGGCCTTCGCATCCGCCACGTTCTCGAACGCCGTCCGGTCCAGGAACTCGTCCCGCAGCCGGCTGTGGAACGATTCCACGAAGCCGTTCTCCCACGGGCTCCCCGGTGCCACTGCCCGCAACTCCACGCCCTTCGACTTCAGCCACTCCGCGAGGGCCGCGCCCACGAACTCGCCGCCGTTGTCGCAACTCACCGACCGCGGCCAACCCCGCCAACCCACCAAGCGGCCGAACAACCGACGCACATCCGACCCGCTCAGCGAACCCGCCGGAGCCAGCACCAACACCTCACGGGTGTATTCGTCCACCACGCTCAGCCACTTGAGCAGACCACCCGACACCGTCCGGCTTTGCACGAAATCGCACGTCCACACGTCGTTCGCACCCGTCGCCGGCTTCGACATGCAACTGTTCTCGCTCGTCCCCGGATGCTTGCCCGAACCCCGCGATTTCCGGCGAATCCGACGCTTCAGACCCAACGAACGCCACAGCCGACGCACCCGCTTGCGGTTCACCGTCCACCCCAACGCCACCAGCCGCGCGTGAATCCGACGATACCCGTAGCGCGGATGGCGACGCACCAACTTGCGGATCGCCGCGATCAGCTTCGCTTCGTCGTCGCGGGTCTTCGTTCGGTACCGCACCGTCGAACGGTTCGAACCCAGGGCCCGAGCCGCCCGACGTTGCGACACCTTGAACTTCTTCTGGAGGAACTCCGTCGCCGACCGCTGCTGCGAACCGGTCACCACTTTTTTTGGGCGACCTCGCGCAGCATCTGGTTGTCCAGCATCACCTCGGCGAGCAACTGCTTGAGCCGCTCACCCTCCACCGCCAACTCGCGGAGCCGCACCGTCGTGTCGTCGGACGCATCGGCCTTGCGGCGACGCCACCGGTAGTAGCTCTGCTCCGTGATCCCGTGACGCCGACAACTGTCGGCCACCGTGAGGCCCTTGGCCACGTCCCGCGTCACGGCCTTCAGGGCCGCCTGGATGTGCGCTGCTGTCCGTCGCTTCGCCATGACTTCCCCTTCCTGGGAAGCCGCGATCCTAACCCACGACTACCATTTCCGCTGGACCACTTTTCGGGGAGCATGTCACCCCAAGCTAAATAATCGCGTGTTTACTGGCACTATCATTGGGTAAGGAGTTTGCCTTCACTTTTTACCCACATCACGATCCACGTCTCGCGGCCACTCGTCGATCGAGTGGCCGCAACTGTTGTGTGCCAGGCATGGTGTGACTGAGGAGGTGGAAGTCCTCCGCGGGCCGTGGTGAGCGGAACCGCAAGGCGAGGCAAGGGTGTGGGTGCAGTCCCGTAGCTGCGAGCTGGAGGCGGGTGTATTCTGAGCTGCAAGCAGGATGGACAGGTTTCCTGCGTCCCTCTGAAGGAATCAGCTATGAC
>JAYTGQ010000576.1:0-12418 GCA_043733345.1 Schlesneria sp. | reverse complement strand
CTAGCCCGACGCGCGAGCGAGGGCTTCGTTAGCATCGAACGTCCAGCCCTCGCTCGCGCGTCGGGCTTGTTTTTCGAGTCGAACCGGTTTTGAAATGTCCTCTCACGTTTCCCGCTCCCAACCGATTGTGATCGTCAGCCAGACGGTTCCGAATTCGTCCCCGCATCGAGCAGAATCGCGACCTGCATATCGCCCATGACGTTGACGGCTGATCTCAGGCGGGCATTGATGAAGTCGATGCTGTAGACGATGGGCAGGGCGAGTTGCACGATGTCGTCCGGCAGTTGAGCCGCCTTCAACACGAGAGCCAGGATGATGAGACCCGAGTTCGGGATGCCCGCGATCCCCATGCTGCCCGTCAGCGCGGCGAGCAGGATCGTGATCTGTTGGCCAAGGCCCAGCGACATCCCCGCCGCCTGCGCGATGAACAGCGCGGTGATCGCTTCATAGAGCGTGATGCCGTCGTTGTTGAAGTTGGTTCCGACGCAGGCGGAGAGTCGGGCCGAGGACTCACTGACGCGCATCCGCTTCAGGGCGTCGAGCGTCAGCGGCGCGGTGGCCAAGCTGCTATTGATCGAGAACCCGGTCAGAATGGCCGTCAGTCCCTCGCGCAAAAAGACGCGCGGCGATTTCCCGCCGATCAGCCAAGCCGACAGCAAGTAGTACCCCAACGCATGGATCGCCAGCGCCGAGACCACCGTCGCGAGGAACACGCCCACCAGTTTGAAGACGCCCGCGCCAGTCGATCCAACGACGCCTGCCACGGCGAGGCAAATCGCCAACGGAGCGATCTCAATAATCCACCCGAGCAGTGTCAGGACGATCTGGTACGTCGCGACGACACACTGCTCGAAGGTCTTCAACCCGGCCGCCAGTTCACCGTCATCGTCGGCGTTCCCCTCAAGCGACTTCTTCAGTGACCGCATCGCCGCGCCGATCAAGATCGCCAGCGCAGCGACGGTCAGGACCATGTTCTCGGCGAACGGCTGAGCCACACTTTTCGGGACGTAGGACTTTAGCAGCTTGAGCGGCGACAGAGACGATTGCTCCGCCTTCGCCGCCACGTCCGCCGCTTTGACTTTGTCAGACGCCTTTTCGTCCGAGGCGACCGTCGCGGCGCGACTCGCCAGCGTCCCTTGCCACGCGCGACCCGGCTGCCAGACGTTGATGATCGTCAGTCCAATCGCAAACGCCACGACCACGTTGAGGCCACAGATGGCGAACATCTTCGCCCCTTGTCGCCCCGTGATGTTGGTCCGCACGAAGGCATCCAGGATCGCGAAGAAAATGAGGGGCGTCGCCAGCGTGGTGAGCAGTTGGATGTACAGGCCCGCGATCTCACCCAACTCGGCCGTCGTCCCACCCAACACGATCGGTCTCGTTCCAAACGCGAACCCGATCGCCGCACCCAACAGTACGCCTGCAAGGACTCGCAAATACATCGGCCACCGCCACGGGGCCAATCGTGATGCGGCTGCGCTGGCAGGCGGACTGACGGAGGACGAATCGCAAGCAGAAGTCATCGTCGGGCCTCAGTCGATGTTCAATGACCGGCATTGGTATCAGCAGGGGCAACGACCGCCGGGGGTGAATGCGGCGCATCGACCGGTTTGAACAACATCACCATGGCAGCCCCGGCCGCAGCCAATCCCAAACCAAAGAAGAACCGCCAGTCGGGCATCGTCTTCACGGGATGGAAGTACAGGATCGTCGCGATCGTGTTGATGATCGGTGCCCCGGCGAAGACGAGCGGCGCGACATAGAGCGCGCCTCCCTTGCCTGCCGCCGTCACCGCGAAGATCACACACAATGCCCCGGCCGCACCGAGTGCCCCGGCGAACAAGCCCCAGCTCGATGGAACCACATCGAAGTTCGGTTGCCCTTTGGCGGTCGGGTCGTACTTGGCGATGAAAATGAACGCGGCGGGAATCAAGACGGCGACCAAAAAGTACGCCACGCCGACGAACAGGAACGCACGCAGATTGCTCTTCAATTGCGATGCCGCCACATGCACGGACGGAACGTACAAGCCCCACGACAGAGCGGCACCAAGCACGAACAACGCCACAACACCGAATTTCGACATGCGTAAAGTCCTTTGACTTTGAAGGAAGGATTCGTCGGCAGGGCGGGTAATGTAGCCGCGAGTCCGACTGGCGTGAACTTCACGCCAGCAATGATCTCGAACCGCGACGCGACGCGCTGTTCGATCGGCTTGCCATGACGGTGGGAGACTCGACAAAATCCCGTCCCGCCCGACCCCTTGTTTGAACGAGACTTCCATGCGACTGCGATTTGAAGCCGTTGTTGTACTCATTACTTGCTGCGTGACCACGGCTCGAGCCGCTGATGGTCCGCAGCCAGTCAGTTTTGTGCGAGACGTGCGGCCGATCTTGGCTCGCGCTTGTTTTGCCTGTCACGGGCCGGATGACAAGCACCGTGAGGCCGAACTGCGGCTCGACACGCACGACGGCGCACTGGCCGCCCATGACGGGCGTCGCGCGGTGGTGCCGTCGAACGTGGCCGAGTCGGTTCTCGTCACACGCATCCTTTCCGACGATACGACTCAGAAAATGCCGCCGCCCGATTCGGGGAAGTCACTCACCGCCGATCAGATCGAAACGCTCAAACGCTGGGTCGCGGAAGGGGCGGCGTGGGGGACTCACTGGTCGTTCGAGAAGCCAGCGCGGCCGATGCTGCCCACTGTAAAAGAGGCCGCGTGGGTGAAGGGTGATCTGGATCGCTTTGTCCTCGCGCGACTCGAACGGGAGGGACTGACTCCGTCACCGGAAGCCGATCGGCACACGTTGGCGCGTCGCGTCGCGTTCGATCTGACCGGCTTGCCACCCGACTCAAAGCTCGTCGCGAAGTTTGTGAACGATCCGTCGCCGAACGCCTATGAAACGCTGGTCGATGAACTGCTCAAGTCACCCGCGTTCGGTGAGCGTTGGGCGCGGATGTGGCTCGACATCGCCCGCTATGCCGACACGAAGGGCTACGAGAAAGACCTGATGCGTACGATGTGGCGTTACCGCGACTGGCTGATCGACGCCTACAACCGCGACCTGCCGTATGACCAGTTCACGCGCGAACAACTCGCGGGCGATCTGCTTCCCAACGCGACGACCGAGCAAATCCTCGCGACCGCCTTTCACCGTAACACGATGGTCAACGATGAGGGCGGAACTGACAACGAAGAGTTTCGCATCGCCGCCGTGAAGGACCGCGTGGACACGACGCTCCAAGTTTGGATGGGTCTGACGATGGGTTGTGCGAAGTGTCACAGCCACAAGTACGACCCGATCTCGCAGCACGACTACTACCAGTTCCTCGCCTACTTCAATCAGACCGAAGACGCTGACGACTCCGACGAACGCCCGAAGCTCGCCACGCCGACGCGCGAACAGTCGCTGCGGATCGAACAGCTCAACGCTGAGATCGCGAAACTCGAACTGCAGCGCGACGCGGTGACTTCCGAACTGAAGGCCGCTGCCGACGAATGGGTCGCGAAGCTGCGTGTCGCGCGCGGCTGGGTCGTCTTGAAGCAGACCCCACAGAACGGCGTCGCCTACTACGCCGCCAGTGGTTCAAAGATGACGTTGCAAGAGGACGGATCATTCTTGGTCGAAGCCACGTCTCCGGCGGCAGAGATGTACATGCTGACCTTGCCCACCGATCTGCCTCACTTCACGGGACTCAAACTGGAAGCGTTGACCGACAAGTCTCACCCGAGAAGCGGCGTCGGCCGCGCGGTCAACGATGGCAACTTCGTGCTGTCCGAGATCAAGGTTCAGACCGCGAAGACCTCGGGCGAGATCACCGAGATCGAACTGACCGGCGCGAAAGCCGACTTCTCTCAAAACGGCTATCCGGTCGAACACGCCCTCAAGAACGCTGACCGCAAGCGTCACGGTTGGGCCGTTTCGCCGGAACAAACCAAACCCCACACGGCGGTCTTCACACCGGCCGCTCCCGTGACATTGCCCGCCGGAACGTCGCTGATGGTCACGCTCGCACATCAGTTTGAGAACGGCACTCCCGGCTTCAGTCTCGGCCGTTTCCGACTCTCCGCGACGAGTGACGACAACCCGTCGCTCGATGACAAAGTTCCCGAACCGATCCTCGCGATTGCCAAGCTGGATGAGGCCGCTCGTTCCCCCGCACAGCAGGCTCAGCTTCTCAAACACTTCGCCGGGATCGCATCACTCACGCAACCACTGCGCGACCAGATCGCCTCGCTGAAGAAAGAGGTCGCTGCCATACCGATCCCGCAGACACCGATCCTGCGTGAGTTGCCCGCCGCCAAACGTCGCACCACCAAACTGCATGTGCGAGGCAACTTCCTCGAACAGAGCGATGTCGTCGAACCGGCGGTCCTCGCCAACTTTCATCCGCTCGCGCCGGGGACACCCGCGAACCGACTCAGTGTCGCCACATGGCTGACTCACCCCGACAACCCGCTCACCGCGCGCGTCGCCGTGAACCGCGTCTGGGCGCAGTTCTTCGGAGCCGGTCTCGTCGAGACCCAAGAAGACTTCGGCTCACAAGGCCAGTCGCCAACGCATCCCGAGTTGCTCGATTGGCTGGCGGTCGAGTTTGTCGGGGAAGCAATGAGTGATGAGCAACGAGCAATGAGGGAAAGGCAACAGCGACCACTTCCTTCCGACTCAGCACTCATTGCTCAGCGCTCATCACTGGCTTCCCTCCCCTGGTCCCACAAGCGTCTCTGCAAACTGATCGTCATGAGCGCGACCTACCGGCAGTCGTCGCGCGCGTCGCACGAACTGCTCGAACGAGACCGCTTCAATCGGCTGCTCGCTCGCGGGCCGAGGTTCCGGCTGGAAGCGGAAATGATTCGCGACAATGCCCTCGCCGTGTCGGGGTTGCTCAGTCGGAAGATGTTCGGGCCGTCGGTCATGCCGCCTCAACCCGACGGCATCTGGCAATCGACCTACAACACGACGAAGTGGGAGACGAGCCAAGGTGAGGACCGCTACCGACGCGGCCTCTACACGTTCATCAAGCGGACGACGCCCTATCCCGCGATGACGACCTTCGACGCACCGAGCCGCGAGCTATGCACCGTTCGCCGGATCAACACGAACACGCCGCTCCAAGCCCTCGTCACACTGAACGACCCCGCTTACATCGAAGCGGCACAGGCCCTCGCCCGGCGCATGGTCAAAGAGGTCGCATCGAACAAGCTTGAGGATCGCCTTGCCATCGGCCTGCAACTCGCGCTAACCAGACCCGCCCGTCCGAACGAGATCGCCACGCTGACCAAACTGTTTGACAGCCTCCGCGCTCACTATGAGACTCACCCCGATGCAGCCCTCCAGTTCGCGACCGATCCCCTCGGCCCGCTCCCCGAAGGACAATCCACCGCAGACCTCGCCGCCCTGACCGCCGTCGCCAACGTGATTTTGAACCTCGATGAATTTGTGACAAGGAACTAATCACCCCCGTAGGGTAAGCGTCTCGCTTGCCCTGCCTTTTGCGAAGAAAACGGGCAAGCGAGACGCTTACCCTACGTTTCCCCCCGCTCACCAACACGCTTCTGAGTCCCAACCATGCCCGCCCCCTTCTCGATCTCACATGATCCCCTCTCCCGCCGCGCGTTCCTCCGTGGGACCGGCGTCGCGTTCGCATTGCCATTGCTCGACGCGATGCGGCCCGCGTTCGCCGCCGATGACTCAAAGCAAGTCCCTCGCCGCATGATTGCCATTGAAACGAACATGGGGATCCTGCCTCAGTTCTTCTTCCCGGAGAAAGCGGGCCGCGATTACGAGCTGTCTCCCTATTTGCAAAAGCTCGCCGCGCAGCGCGATCAGTTCACGGTCTTCTCCGGGACGAGTCACCCCGGCGTGACGGGTGCTCATGCGGCGGAGAAATGCTTCCTCACCGGGACGCCGCATCCGGAACGAGGCGGCTTTCGCAACGGGGTCTCGCTCGACCAATACGCTGCCGAACTGATCGGCAACCGGACGAGATACCCGTCGCTGGTGTTGGCCAACAGCAACGAAGGCTCGACACTCAGCTACACCCGCAGCGGCGCGCCGATCCCGTCGGAGAAGAGCCCGAAGAAGTTGTTCCAAAAACTGTTCGTGCAGGGAAAACCGGAAGACGTCGCGGCGAACGTCGAAGCGTTAAAGCAGGGACGCAGCCTGCTCGACTTCGTGGGTGAGCAATCGAAGCGGCTGAACCGCTCGCTGTCGAAGAGCGACCAAAACCGGCTGGACCAGTACTTCACCGCCGTCCGCGATTTGGAACAGCGACTCGCCAGTTCCGAGACTTGGGAACACCAGCCGAAGCCGGTCATCAGTGCGAAGCCCCCGGAAGACATCGACGACGCGAAAGCCTTCGTCCAACGGACGCGACTCTTTTTCGATGTCATCAAGCTGGCGCTCGAGACCGATTCGTCGCGCGTCATCTCGCTCTTCATCGACACCACCGTGATCCACAACATCACGCACCACGGCAATCGTCCCGAAGTCCTCGACGAACTCCGCCGTCATGAAGAGGGCCAGTTCGACGCGCTCGGCGGCTTCCTCAAGTCGCTCAGTGAAACGAAGGAAGAAAGGGACACGCTGCTCGACCGCACGATGGTTCTTTACGGCACTTGCATGGGGAGCGCGAACTCACACAGCAACGTGAACCTTCCCGCCCTGCTCGCGGGCGGCGGCTTCCAGCACGGACAACACCTCGCCTTCGACCAACAAAACAACTACCCACTGACAAACCTCTTCGTCTCGATGCTCCAACGCCTCGGCATTGAAACCGATCAGTTCTCGACTGGTAAAGGCACATTCCGCGGGTTGGAGATGGTGTGAGTTCAGATCATTCCTACGGAGAAACACCGATGACCCAACCCGACGCCGAAACCAAAGCCCTGATGGACTCGATCTTCATCGAGAAAGTTCTGCGTGCCCGCCGCACGCCGATGGATGAAAAGATTCTCGATGGCCCGCGACTTTTCGATCTGAATTGTGCGTTGGCTCGCAGTGGAATTCGAGCTCAGTTCTCGAACTTCGACGACCAACAAGTCGAACAAGAATTAGACCGGCGGTTGGCAATTGCCCGCCAAATCGCCGACGCGGGAATCTATCGCAACATTGAGGACACCGATGAATAGCATTGAGGCGACTGCGACGGTTGTTGACGCATTTGAAGCGTGCCAGATCGAATACATGGTGGTCGGAGCGTTCTCATCGAACGCCTACAGTATCGGACGATCGACCAAAGATGCCGACTTCGTAGTCGCACTGCGGTCGGGCCAATTGACTGAGTTGATGGAACGACTCGGTGCGGATTTCTGGCTTGATCGGCAACTGCAACTGGAGGCCCTGACAGGATCGAAACGAAACGTCGTCACTTATCTACCGACCAAGTTTCAGATCGAATTGTTTCGGCTGAATGAGCAGGATGAGCACCATCGCGAGCGATTTCGCCGTCGCTATCGAAGAATGCTGGGTGAGATCAATCGAGAAGTCTGGCTCCCCACAGTGGAAGATGTCGTGATCCAAAAGCTCCGCTGGCAACGACGCAAAGACCTCGACGATGTCGTCAACGTCCTCACTGTCAGCGGCCCGATCATCGACTGGACCTATCTCCGATCTTGGACCGCGAAGCACGAGACTGACGTGCTGTTGAACGCACTGCTCAAGGAGATTCCCACGCTGCCTGATTTGGAACAGACAACATGATCAGCGTTGCCCCGATCAGCCCTCATTCAATCGAGCCATGATGCCACGAATACTTTTTATTGTTGTGACCATCGTTGTCGCGGTCTCCATTAGAGATGCCCGTGCGGAACCGCTGCCGTTCTTCAAAACACATTGCGTCGAATGCCACGACGCGACATCGAAGCAGGGTGGCCTTGATCTGACCGCGATCCAGCAAGAACTTTCGAGCGCCGACAGCTTCGCGCGGTGGGTCAAGATTCATGATCGGATTGAGTCGGACGAGATGCCGCCGAAGGGACAGCCTCGACCGGAAGTGGCGGAGCGCGATGCGGTGACGAAGGCGTTGAAGGGGTCACTCATCAAGGCGGATCGGGAAAGGATCGGGACTGAGCCGCGGACCGGGACGCGGCGGATGACTCGGGCCGAGTATGAGAGCACGATTCGCGATCTGTTCGACATGCCAGGCATCTCGTTGCAGAACGATCTGCCGGCGGATGGGTCGGCGCATGGGTTTGATAAGAACTCGGACGCCCTCGATATCTCGCACGTCAATCTGGCGAAGTACATCGAGGCGGCCGAACACACACTCAAGCTGGCGATTGCGATTCAGCCGCAGGCACCGACAGTGAAGATGCAGCGGATCTCGCTGGCCAATCCGGCGGGGTTCGTGGCGCACGTGCTGATGAACGGCGACGGCGTGTTGCTCAAGCACAAGCAGGTCGATCCCGAGTTCCCGGCGTCGGGCGAACAAGGTCACATCGACCAGGGTGCTCACGAACGGATGGGTTCGTTCCACAATGGGGCGAGCGTCGGGCTGTTCCGCCATGAGGACGAATCCTTCCACCCGTACTTCAACGAGTTCGTCGCGATCTATCCGGCGAAGTATCGGCTGAAGACATCGCTCTGGAGCTTTCGGTGGGATCAGGGAAAGGTGCTGCCCGGGCGCGGGACGGAAGCGGCGCGGTTGTCGATCGTGACGCTCACCGGCGACGGACGCGGGGGCGGTCATCCGAGCAACGTCCTCGCACACCTCGACGCGCCGATCAACGAGCAAACGCACGAACTCACGACGTGGCTCAACCAGAACGACACGATTGGCTTCAACACGGCGTCACTCGCTCCGGCCGCGAACTACTTCAAGAAGAAGCGGGCGATGGAGTTCACCGGGCCGGGCGTTGTCTGCGATTACCTTGATGTCGAAGGCCCGCTGTTCGACTCGTGGCCACCGCCGAGCCACAAGCGGTTGTTCGGCGACCTGCCGCTGATCGAGTTCAAACAGGAGGAGCATCCGAACGTCCGGCCACCCCAGCACGAGCCTCATCGCCAGAAGATGTTCATGGGGAAGAACGTCGCCGACCAGGTGGCTGGCCTGTGGACGGTTCACAGCGAGCAACCGTTGGTCGATGCCGACAAACTGCTCGCGTCGTTTCTGTCGCGCGCGTTTCGACGGCCGATGCCGGATGACGTGCGGGCCGCGTATGTCGCGCAGGTTGACGGGCGACTCAAGGCGGGCGACTGCTTCGAGACCGCGCTGCGCTGGGCCTACCGCGCGGCGCTCTGCTCGCCCGACTTCCTGTATCACGTCGAACGAACGGCTGAAGACCGGGAGGGCGAGGCTCCCGCCGAGCCGCGATCTGGACCACGCCCCACAACCGGGAACGGCTCGGCAGGAGCCTCGCCCTCCCAGACGCCGCCACAGCCATCACAACGGATCGACGACCACGCCCTCGCGTCGCGGCTGTCGTATTTCTTCTGGAATTCGCTGCCGGACGACCGGCTATTCAAACTCGCCGCCGCGAACAAGCTGCACGAACCGGAGACTCTCAAGGCTGAAGTCGAACGACTGCTCCAACATCCGAAGTCGCAGCGGTTTATCGACGACTTCCTCGGTCAGTGGCTGAAGCTGCGGCAGATCGCGGCGAACGATCCGGACAAGAAGCTCTATCCGGAATTCAGCGCGTACCTGCAGGATTCGATGGTCGCCGAAACGCGGGCCTACTTCCGCGAATTGCTCGAAAAGAACCTCGACGCCGGGCATCTGATTCGGTCGAACTTCGCGATGCTCAACGAGAAGCTCGCCGTTCATTACGGCATCGCGGGCGTGACCGGTTCGCAAATCCGCCGCGTCGAGTTGGCAGCGAACAACCCGCGCGGTCCGTTCCTCACCCAAGCCGCGATCCTCAAGATCACGGCGAATGGAACCACGACCTCGCCCGTCCCGCGCGGTGCGTTCGTGATGGCTCGGTTGTTGGGCAAGGAACCGGAACCGCCGCCACCCAACATCGCCGCTGTCGAACCCGACGTGCGCGGAGCGACCACGATCCGCGAACAACTCGACAAACACCGCAACAATGCGACCTGTGCGTCGTGCCATCGTCACATGGACCCTCCCGGTTTCGCGCTCGAAGCGTTCGATGTCATCGGCGGCTTTCGTTCCCGCTACCGTTCGATTGGTGAAGGCGATCCCGCCCCACGCGGCTCGATCGACCCGTTCATCGGCATCGGCTTCAAGCTCGGCCCGCCGGTCGATCCCAGCGGAATTTTGGTAGACGAACGAGCCTTCCAAGACATCATCGAGTTCCAATCGCTCCTCGCCGCCGACCAATCGCGGCTCCTCAACAACCTCGCCCGCCAACTCACGATCTACTCAACCGGCCGCGACCTTTCGTTCGGCGACCGCGATGAAATCGCAACCATCGTCACGAAGACTCAATCCAACGGCAGCGGCATTCGCACGCTGATTCACACACTCGTTCAGAGCTTGCTGTTTCAAACACGCTAATGACGGAAGGCAAAATGATGGGAAACAGAATGATGAAGACGAAGAAGCTTCTGAGCGGGGTGGCGTCAGCCCCCTGGTTCCCGGGCGTCAGCCCTGCTTTGATTTTGAACGGGCTTCAATGTCGCGATGCCCAACCTGCGGATGCCTCGATTCAAATCCCTCGGACAATTTGCAGAACCCAACGCCCGCCGCGTCTTCGCCTTCATCATTTTGCCTTCCCCATCATTCTGTCTTTCGCCTTCGCCGCAGTTGTGCCTGCCGCCGATACGCCCGAGAGCGAACGGACGCCGATCAAGCATCAAATCACCGGGCTGTTTCTGCCCGAGCGCGAGCAGGACTTGAAAGACCTCTTCAAGCAGCACGCGGACAAGTTCCCCGGCATCAACCTAGTCAGCATCGACTTCGCGAATGCCGAGGTGACGTTCGACTACGACCCGGCCAAAGTCTTTCCCGGCGCGAAGCCCGAGCAGATCGTCGAGCGGTTCGACAACCTGCTGCGAGATGCCACGCGACACACGTTCGGCGTGAAGCCGCTCTGTCCCGTCGAGCGTGACAAATTGAAGCGGGTCGAAATCCCCGTCGTCGGTCTCGACTGCAAAGCCTGCTCGCTCGCCGCGTATGAAATGGTCTACAAGCTGAAGGGTGTCGAGATGGCCACAGCCAGCTTCAAAACAGGAAAGGTCACGGCATGGATCGACTCGGAGAAGATCGACCAAGCCGAAATCGAGATGGTGCTGAAGCAACGGGGCGTGCAGTTGGTTTCGTCGGGCGAGAAGAAAGATTAGGAACACTGATCGACACTGATCCTCGCTGATTGAAATCAGTGCCGATCAGCGAAGATCCGTGTTCCAGTTCCTTCCGGGTTATGGCTGATCGCGTTGAAGTCCTCTCGGGTTGAGTTCTCAAACGCACCTTCGGAGTTGTGCGGTATCACACGTCACATGAAATGAGGTTTCTCATGTTGGATTCGGATTCGTCGGAGTTGTTGAGTCGTCGCCGGTTCCTCGCCGCGAGTTCTGCTTCGGCAGGCGCGGCGGCATTGGGGGCGAGCTGGATCGGTGCGCGAGATGCCTTGGCGGAGGAGGCCAATGATGTGTCGTTCTTCTTCGTCAGTGACACGCACTTTCTCGCGCAGAAGGAGGCTCCGACGAAGTTGGATGAAAAGTCGATTGCCACCTGTCGCGGATTGGTCGAGACGTTGAACCGGCTGCCGGGAACGGCCATTCCCGACGCGGCGGGTGGTGGGACGGTGACCGTGCCGCGCGGAGTCATTCATGGCGGCGACGTGATCGACACGGGAGACAAGCACGGCGGGCCTCACCCACAGATGATCGAGACCGAGTGGGCGGCGTTCGCGGACGAGTTCGGGTTGACGGGAGGCGATGGCCGACTGAAGTTTCCCGTCTACGAAGTGCATGGCAATCACGACAGTCCACCGGGGACGGGGCTGCCGATTCAGAAGATTATCGAGCGGAATCGGACTCGGCCGGGCTTGAAACAAGTGTCAGAGAACGGCGTGCATTATTCGTGGGACTGGGGTCCAATTCACTTCATCAACTTGGGGATCGTGGTGGGCAGCGATCCCGCTCTGAAGCGACCGGGGCGGTACAACCCGCTCGACAGCCTCGCGTTCTTGAAGCGCGATCTCGAACGCCACGTCGGTTCGAGCGGCCGACCGATCATCATCACGCATCACGTCGATGTTGCTCGCAACTCAGCACCATGCGATCCCGCCGCCAAACCGAGTCACGGAGAATGGGACGCCTGCGATGTCGGTTCCTATCACCGTGCGCTTCAGTCTTACAACGTGGCGGCCATTCTGTACGGGCACACTCACACCCGAAACATCTTTCAGTGGGATGGGACCGCTCAGAACGCGGCAGCGGGCTACTCGGTGTTCAACGTCGATAACGGCAGCCACTTCTCCGGCAAGGAACAGGCGTTCTTCTACTTC
>JAYTGQ010000575.1:0-1588 GCA_043733345.1 Schlesneria sp. | reverse complement strand
CGGGGGGCTTACGCCGCCCCGCTCGGAAACCTCTCACTTTGTGCCGCGCGAGGTCTAAACGACATATCGATGCAATCCAAAGCTGTCTGGCCACTCATCAGCCGTCTGAATGTCTACGGCTTCAACCGAAAGGTTTTTCTCGCGGCCACGACCGCCTCAACGAGTGCGTCCACTTCCGCGATCGTGTTGTAGAACGCGAAGCTGGCTCGGGCTGTGGCGGTCAGGTTGAGTAGCTCGTGAAGCGGCATTGTGCAGTGATGGCCCGCGCGGATCGCGACGCCTCGCCGGTCGAGCAGGTCGGATAAGTCGTGCGGATGAACGCCATCGACGGTGAAACTCAGGATGGCTCCTTTGTGATTGACGGCCGGGCCATAGATGCTCACTCCGGTCACGGCGGTGAGCTGCTCGTGAGCTTTGACCGACAGCGCGTGTTCGTGCTGCATGATGCTCGGCAGGCCGAGTTGGTTCACGTAGTCGATCGCCGCTCCCAAACCGACCGCTTCGATGAACGGGCATGTTCCGGCTTCAAACTTCGCGGGCGGATCGGCCCACGTCGACGAGTCGAGGAAGACTTCCCGAATCATGTGCCCACCCGCGAGGAACGGGTCCATCGCTTCGAGCAACTCGCGCCGCGCGTACAGCACACCGACTCCCGTTGGGCCGTACAGTTTGTGTCCGGAGAACGCGAGGAAGTCGATGTTGGGCGAGTGGACGTTGGTCGGCGCATGAGGCACGCTTTGAGCACCATCGACGCAGATCAGTGCTCCGACAGCGTGGGCGCGCTGTGCGAGCAACTCGATGGGATTGATCGTCCCCAGCACGTTGGACATCGCGGTGACCGCGACCAGCTTCGTGCGGCGAGTCAGCAGTTCATCGAGCTTGTTCAAATCGAGACGGCCATCGTTCGCCAGCGGAATGTACCGCAGTTCGGCACCTGTCGCGGACGCCGCCAACTGCCACGGGACGAGGTTCGCGTGATGCTCCATCGGGTTGAGCAGGATCTCATCGCCGGGCTTCAAAAACTTTCTGGCCCAGCCATGTGCGACGATGTTTATCGACATTGTCGTGCCCGACGTGAACACGATCTCGTCCGCTTCGGTCGCTCCGATGAAGCGTTGAACCTTTTCTCGCGCCGACTCCAACTCGGTGGTCATTCGGTCGCCGAGTTGATGAATGCCTCGATGAACGTTCGAGTTGTATTGCTCATAACATTCGACGACTTTCGCAATCACCGATCGCGGCTTCTGCGCCGTGGCTGCGGTGTCCAGGTAGACGAGCGGCATGTCTCCCGCCAACCGCTGCTGGAGGATCGGGAAGTCGCGACGAACGGCTTCAACATCAAACGGCAAGTGGACGGATTCAGGCACGCGAGTTCTTTTGAAATGAAATGACGTAAGGCCGAGAGCGCCCATTGAGGAGACACGCAAACAAATTGAACAGGTGAGCCGGGAGGCGTCAGCCCCATGGCACTCACTTTGGGAAAACATCCTGAGCGGCACGGCGCTAGCCGCCGGGGCAGCTCGACCGCTTCACGCCCAATAGCTTGCAGGCCGTGCGCTCGCTCAGTTGGTACTCGGCCGAAGCGAAC
>JAYTGQ010000574.1:0-4778 GCA_043733345.1 Schlesneria sp. | reverse complement strand
AACCGGCGGCTAGCGCCTTGCCGCTCAGTCCGCGAATGACAACGTGAGTGCCATTGGGCGTCAGCCCCCGGACTTCTGTCGTGAAGATTTCGGGGGCTGACGCCCCATGGCACTGACTTTAGAAAGTAGCAGGCACATTCCATGTGCCGTGACCTGCCATTTGCGGACGGCACATGGAATGTGCCTGCTACCTAGTTACGATCCAACCGCTAGAAGACGCGCGAACCTGACACGCCGAGCCGGGCGCTGTCGCCGTGAATGCTGTCCCCTTCGACCAAGTCGTGTGTGACTTCATTCGGGTCCGCCGGCGGAAGTGACCGCTTGCGTTCGCGAGACGGAGGGACCAACCCGATCGGCCCGATCCCTTCCGATTGCAGCTTGCCTTCCAACGCTTCCATCAACTTTTCGTAGACCGCGTTCTGGACCTCCGGAGACTGAAACGTGTTCACGACCGAGGCCATTCCCGGCAGATACGACAACAGTGTTTTGTAGCGGAGAGCACTCATTTCAAAGCCCTTTCAAAATCGTTGGCCAGTCGAGAGCCACGCCCCCGATCCGATTCATTCCCATCACGATCTGATCGTGTTCAGGCAGTGATTCTCGCCGCTCGCGGGAGAGGCGGCTGACACTAACCCGCAGCGTAAGCGAGGATGCAACGCACGTCCTCGCTCACGCTGCGGGTTCGTGTGAAGTGTGTCATCCTCACCCGCGAGCGGTATCTCGCAACTACTGCCAAACCGAGGGTGACAGTTCCTCACCGAATCGGAGTTCCCTGACGGCCACCTCGGCAGACGACGGCAACGCCAACCGATGCCGGACGATCGCCGTCACCAAATCGCGACCGTAGGACTCGGCCACGACATCATTCAAGATCAACCAACGTTCGTCGCTCAGTTCACCGTGCTGAGCCACCAGTGTCACGATGGCTCGCAGCGGATGGTCATTCGCCAAGAGTCGTTTCGCACACGCCGCGGCCTCCGTGGGCGAACTGGCCACTAACTGATCTCGCAAGGCCCGGCCTTCCGAGACACAGCCCTGCCACATCGGCAACTCACGATCCCCCGTGGGCTGGATCGCGTCCAAGCAATCCAGCACCGCGAGTGCCCCGCGCACACAGACCTGACATTCGACTTCCTGTTCCAACGCGACCAGCGAATCGGCGGTTGAGACCGAGTTGGAATCGATCTCGTCACGACCCTCGTGGGCTGGCCACGACGACCGAAGTTCGCGGAAGTCGTGTCGGAACTGCCACAGCTCTTCAATCATGTTCGTCGAAGCGACTCGCCCGTTTTCGGTCAGTCCGCGAGATGCCTCTCGCAACGCTGAAGACAGGCTACCGCTGCGTCTTCGCAGCACGCCCACCCGCTTCCGGAATTGGTTGAGGACTTCATTCACAATGGACCCTTTCGCACGCGTGGCTGAGGTCGGCGTATCGCCTCCCCGTCGTAGCTTTCTCGTTCTTCGGGACATCCGTCGCGACCATGTCCATACTCGCTGGGGGCGGTGAAGCACCGACCCCAGCCACACCAGACCCGATGCCCAATGTTCCAATCAAACCTTGGCGAGGCTCGGTGCGGCGGCCGGAGCCGAACGACGGACTTCCGCGTGTTCGACGGCGGGGGCTTCCGGTCGCTTGGCGGCCTTGGACTCTGTACTCGTGACCGAACCCACCGTGAACCGACCGTTGAAGGTCGAACCCGATTCGACGTTCAGATTCTTGGTCAACACATCGCCGTCGATGATGCTCGAGGACTTGATGACCAGCAGGCCCAAGGCTTGAACCGTCCCTTTAACACGCCCGGCCACTTCGGCGTGTTGAGCCAGAATGTTGCCTTCGATGATGCACGACTGACCGACGATCAGCGAGGTCTTGGTGGTGACATCGCCCCGGACGATCCCCTCCACAACCAAGTCGCCCTCGGCGATGATGTTGCCGTCGATGACGGTCCCTTTTCCGATGACGTTTGGCATGCTCGACTGCTCCTCTTTGTGGGATTCTTCTTCGATCTGTGGCGTGGATTTGAAATTCATCTGAGCCAGCGGTGCCGGGGCAGCCTTCGACTCGGCCTTCTTCGGTTTTGGTCCAAACATGTGTCGTCCTTCCTAACTTGTGATGAAGAAAACTGAAGTGCCCTCGAAAACGAGTGAGGTCCCACGGTCTGTTTGATCGCTGGCGAATTCGATCAGAAAGTGGGATCACGGTGCTCGATGAGTGCCACGCGGAGGTCACGTCAAGCAAACCGCGTTCTGACTTCAGCAAACTTTTCCACTGGGCAGTCCCGAACCGACAAGTCGGCCCGATCGCAGCGGTCGTAGGGATTCTGCGGCTCAGCCACGGGTAAGCGGCGGCAGTCTCAACCCGCACGAAAATCAGAACCGTTGCAACCCGACGTAGCTCAACAGGGCGTGAGACCGAGAGATGTTGCCGAATCGCCACGTCAACGTGGTGCAAGCCGCGTTCTGGCAACATGCGCTGACGCCCTGAGCGAGAGTTTGGCATGGGGAGCGGTGTGTCGGCCGGTTGACGGCCATTCACTCACGAGTTGACGTTCGGTTTCATCACCGAATCGACACTGTTCAGTCGAG
Source organism: Schlesneria sp. (assembly GCA_043733345.1). Classification (GTDB taxonomy): domain Bacteria; phylum Planctomycetota; class Planctomycetia; order Planctomycetales; family Planctomycetaceae; genus Schlesneria. Next base: position 2,192 of record JAYTGQ010000574.1, on the reverse strand, counting down.
TAAACGTCACCTTGCGCAGGAGCATCGCCTGCTGAGGCCCCGCCCAACGGGTCCGAATCCCCACGATTCGTGTTTCTCCCGGCTGCACTTCCGCCAGCACCGCACCCGGCCATTCGGTGCGCTGAGTATCGTCGAGCGAGACATAGCAGAGCTGCCGACCGTGAATCACGCCCTCGAAGCTGTGCCTGACTCCGGCCATCGATTGGGCCTCGCCGAACACTCGTGCGCCGACTTGCCGCAGATGCAGCCGCAGGACGAGCGGCGCGGAGTTCCCCTCATCCACATCGAACTCCGCCTGCCACCACGTATCGTTGAGGTGGATTTCGGCGACTACCCGACTGAAGCGATCCGACTTACCTGTGGAACTCGCACCGCGTCCCGCTTGATACGCCCACAACAACAGTGGCGACATCAGCAGCACGACGGCGATACCCGTAACTACGACCTGCACCGGGTTGAAGTTCATGGGATCGACTCCTTACGACCTGTCCAAGCACAACACCAACCCGCAGCGTGAGCGAGGACGAGCGTCGAACGACATGCGTCCTCGCTCACGCTGCGGGGTGGTGTCGTTCAAAACACGGCGTAGTGCTTGGACCAATTCCGCCGCCGGGATCGCGTCACTCAGTCCGGTCCAGTTGATCGGAGCTGGCGAGGACCAGTCCCACCTGCAACCGACGACCCTCGCGGACGACGGTCAACACGATCTCATCACCGGGCCGCTTGGCTTCGATGTAACTGAGGAAGTCTTCGGCCGTCACGATTTTTTGGTCGTCGATGCCAACGATCAGGTCCGCTGCGGTGCGGTCTTGTCGCGTGACCGTGAACGGCCCGCGACGTTGCTTCGTCAGCTTCGGGCCGCGCAGACCAGCCTTCTCAGCGGGACCATTCGGGCGGACTTCCGCGACCAGCAAACCCTTCTCCGTCTGATAGACCTTCTCGATGCCACTCTCCGGCCGAATGACTCGGCCGTGCTTCAGCAACTGCGGAACGACACGCGACACCATGCTGACAGGAATCGCGAACCCGACACCCGAGCTTTGCCCCGAGGTCGTGGCGATCGCCGTGTTGATTCCGATCAACCGACCGTGAGCATCCAGCAATGGACCACCCGAACTGCCGGGATTGATCGCCGCGTCGATCTGAATGATCGACTTGATCTTCCAGTTGCCATGAATCTGCAACGAACGGTTCAAGCTGGAGATGATCCCCGTCGTCAGCGTCCGCTCCAGACCGAACGGGTTGCCGAGTGCATACACGCGCATCCCGACTTTCAATGGACGCGAGTCACCGAGCATCACCGGGAACAGTTCGTCTTCCGGTGCTTCGATGCGAATCACCGCGACATCGTTGAGCGGGTCGGCTCCCACGAGAGTCGCATCGTAGGTCTTACCGTTGAACAGTGAGACCGCGATCTCCTTTGCACCCGCGATGACGTGATGATTCGTCAGGATGTGGCCCTCCAGATCAATGATCGATCCCGACCCCGAGCCTTCCGACTGTTCGACCATGATCAGCCGCTCGGTCTTCACCGACTTGGCAATGATGTTGACGACACTTCGATTGGTGGTCTCATAGACCGCGATGTTGATCGCCTCTTCCGGAGTCAGCCCGTCCTGGTCGAAAGCCCGTGCGGCGAGTGACCGAATACGATCGACCGGCGGGACCGCAACAGGGTTGGCCCCTCGCTCTTGGGCCACGACCGACGAACCTCCGTCCGCACTCAGCAGCCAGACGGTAAACAGGCTCGCGAGTATGGCCGAGCACAGACATCCAAGTACCAGTCGCATGATCCACCTCAGAAACGCCGCCGCCCGCTAAGCAATTGCCAAATCCAACGCACGCCTTCATCGCCGCAGCCGCGCGGGCGAGGTATAGGTTCTTTCCGCAAGAGGCTCAAGATCGTCGTCGTGGCCTGAACACCAACCCGCAGCGTGAACGAGGGCATCGCACGCTGAATGTCCCAACGCCGTCGCTCACGCTGCGGGTTAGGCTTTGTCCCGTAAAACAAATTAGCCGCGCGGCGCTAGCCCCGGTTCTCGACAAAACAACCGGGGCTAGCGCCCTGCGGCTGATTTACGGGACCGTGCCTAATATTGAAGACAAAACAACCGGGGCTAGCAGCCTGTTGAAAAACGGCTGTCGGGAGGGCGAGGCTCCTGCCGAGCCGCGAGAAACAAGCGACTTTCCTC
>JAYTGQ010000573.1:0-4786 GCA_043733345.1 Schlesneria sp. | reverse complement strand
CCCAACGCCAACGGCTCCAACTCCGTCAACGCCAGGAAACCCTTGAGCGTCCGCACCGATTCCGCCACCATGACCAGCGCGAGTCCTTCCTGTGACCTAGTGATCATTCCCAGATCCCGTCATGGGACAGGACTCGCTTTTCTGCAAGACCAGTTTCCACCGCCCAAACCAAAGAGCGCAACTTCAAAAAGCGCAAGCGAGTGGACTGGAACGCAGTTGCTCGCTCATTTCGTTCCCCACGAGTTGAAGCGAAGCAACATTGCCTTCGCAGGTCAGAACGGAATTGTCAGCCCATCGTGGGAGAGTTGCACTCCGGCGGGGAGCCGCGCGTTGGTCTCGGTGTATTCGAGATAGTGCGAGACGTGTGTGAGGTACGTCTGCTTCGGGCGAACTCGCTCGACGACCGCGAGTGCTTGCGGGATGCCGAAGTGCGTGGCGTGCGGTTCGTCGCGCAGCGCATCGAGAATTAGCACGTCCAGCCCTACGAGCAACGGCCAGCTCTCATCAGGGATGAAGCTGACATCCGTGCAGAAGGCCACGTTGCCGATACGGAACCCGAGGACCGGCAGCTTGCCGTGCATCAGGCGGATCGGCTGGACGCGCACACCCAGCAACTCGAAGGGATCGAGTCCGATCCGCCGCAGTTCGAGTTGCGGGACTGCTCCGTAATGCAGGTCGGGATCGATCGGCGCGAAGGCATAGCCATACGCCGCGCGAATCTGCTGCTCGACAACCTCTTCACAGTAGAGAGGCACGGCGTGCTTGAGCCGGTAGCCGAACAGCCGCAAATCGTCGAGACCGAACAAGTGATCGGCGTGACTGTGCGTGTAGACAACGGCCTGAACCAAGTCGATCCGTTCTCGCAGCAGTTGGATCCGCAGTTCGGGCGAGGTATCGATGAGGAACGTCCCCTGCGGCGTCTTCACGGCGACGCCCGTGCGCGTTCGGTTGTTGCGTGGGTTCGTCGATTCACAGACCGGACAGTGACAACCGATGATCGGCACGCCGTGGCTTGTGCCTGTCCCAAGCAGCACCAGTTCGCGGGGGGAATCAGAGGAGTCAGACATCGCTCAAGAAACCGTATCAGAGAGACGTTCGCAGAACACTCGGGCCGACGAGGAAGGACGGTCACAATCGGGGCGGGAGTGTAGCAGGCCACTTGTCAGAACGCAGTTGTTCCACGGCCATTGATTGAACCTCTCGCGATGGCTTGATGGCGAATGCAGTTTGTCTTTTCAGCCCGGAGGGCGGCAGAAGTTAGCCCACGGCGCGAGCCGTGGGTTGAGTGGAATCGGGGCGACATCAGCCCGGAGGGCGACACTTCATTCCACGTCCGGCATCGTTCGACGTGTCGCTCTCCGGGCTAATTAATAACGAACGCTCGTCGAATCTCCGCAACTTCCAAAATGAGCCTTGTTGGATTGAGCGGGAAGCTCGGCTCATGAGCGATGACTTTGTAGTCAGTCGTGCCTAATGCGTGAGCGGTCCAATCTCGCATCGTTGTGGACATCCGAAATCTCCCGGGATCGCTTTGTAAAGAAACCACCTTGATCGCCGCGCGGCATTGAAAGTCGCGTCGCTCGGCATGACGGTTGCGATTCCCTTTCTTCCACCAAAAAGACTTCGACATGATCGCCGCACGGAGGCAATTCGCGCGAGCCGTAATCGGGCAGAACCATCACCAGTGAGTGTTCCTGTCCACCAAGGGTAGTTCGGCTGGGGGTGCAGCCGGAGACGGTCTGATGGCCGTAGCCGGGCGAGCGCCTGTGCTCTCAGCCGACTACTCTTTTTCTTGGCCAGCGCAACCTGCTGGACGCCCTATTCCGAACGCCGATATGTCTTCTACGCGGTTGAAATTGACGCGTGGATGACCTACACGCACTAGCCCGACGCGCAAGCGAGGGCTGGACATTCGATGACGGTGAAGCCCTCGCTTGCGCGTCGGGCTAGTGTCAGATGCTCCCGTGCTGAGTATAGTCCGACCGGCATTCGCCAGTGGAACGGACTTTCTCGTGACGCAACCCGCGCGATGAACACGCGACGTGGGTCGGAGCAGGGACATTATGTCGCAGTATTCGAGTATTCTCGTTGGTGTCGATCTGCATCATGCTGACCGGGCTGTTTCGAAGGAACTTGGTCCCGAAGCCCGCGCGGCCATCGAACAGGCGTTGGAGCTGGCGGCTCACTCGGGGGGAACGGTAACCTTTTGTTCCGTCCTCGAAATCTCATTGCAGACCGCGTCACTCATCGAACGCGATCATGAAAATTTGCTCAAGACGGTCGAGGACTTTGCTAGCGAAATGCTCGATGCGGAAGTGAGTGCCGCAAACCAGCGTGGCATCCCGGCGGATAAGTCGATTCGATGCGGGAAGGCTTGGCAGGAACTGGTCAATGAGGTGGCCGAGAACCGCCATCATCTCATCGTGATCGGAACTCGTCCGCGCGATGTGGCGACTCGGTTGCTGTTTGGCAGCACGGCTCAAAAAATCCTCCGGTTGGCAACGTGTCCCGTCTGGATCGTGAAGCCGGCTGAAGTGCGCGAGATTCGTGAGATCGCCGTTGCGACGGACCTCGGCGAATTGTCGCTGCCGATTCTTCAAGCCGGAATCGCAGCGGCGCGCGCTTGGAACGCGCGGCTGTACGTCCTGCATGTGCTGGAGGCCGAGTCGCTGTCGTACTTGCTCGTGGCCGGTGTTTCGGAACAGGAGATCGCCGCGTGCCAGCAACGGTTGCGCAGTGAGGCCGAAGCGAAGCTCCATGCACAGCTCGCGCTGTGTGACTACCGCACGCTGCAACAAGGGATGCAGGTCGAGATCGTGACGGGATCGCCGGATCGCGAGATTGGACGGTTCGTCGCGGCGAACGAAGTTGATCTGCTCGTGATCGGCACGCACGGACGACGCGGTATGGAAGCGTATTTGCTCGGCAACACGGCCGAACGCATCCTGCCGTCAATCGAAGCCTCGCTGCTGGTAATCAAGCCGAATCACGCGGTGAGCGATCAGGTAAAGTAGATCGCATTTCAAAACTAGCCCGACGCGCAAGCGAGGGCTGGACATTCGATGACGACGAAGCCCTCGCTTGCGCGTCGGGCTAGTTTTTCCATGGCATTGGGGCGGGGGGGGGCGGAAACCCGTGGCCTGACGGCGCACGGCTCGCCTCGAACATCTCACTCCTTCCCGTGCGGCCAAATGAAGAGCGGCACGCGTTGAGATTGCGGGCAGATCCCGCGCTGTGATGCTCCACTGACCACCGATCGCTCTCCCCATAACGAGCGATCGGAGTCAGGACTCGCAAAGCCCCAGCCCTGCTGCGTCGGTCGTGCCCCCGCACAACTTCGCGTCCATCACATTTCATTGGCGACGAGCAAGCTCGTCACGGCATCACAGGTCGCCACCATATTGGTTTGGCATCGCGAGGAATCGCTGTTGCGTTTCCCGGCCACTAAAAAACCAGAGCTTGCCGCGCCAGATCACTCCGACGCGCGGATCGCCCAGTTCGGCTTGGCGACCTTCCTTAGAACTGACCAAGCACTGACCGTTGGCCACGGGCCAGAAGCGATCCGGGTTGGCCAAAAACTTCTGGCGTTGCTCGTCCGAGAAAAAGCAGACCGTCTGTCCGCGATGCTCGGTGGTTAGGCTGGCGTCACCCTTGCGCAGCCGGTTCTCGTCGAGCAGACTCACTAGGCAAAAGCCGTCGAACCCGAGCGAGATCGTGTTCACTGCTGCCAGTGCTGAAACCGCGCCCGAATCGTCTGAGTCCTCCAAGTCCTGATTGAGATCGTTGCCGTCGCGCGGAACATCCGGAGTGAACTTGACCAACTCGAGCGCCGACACCAAGTCGCCCGCCGATTGGTAACCGGTCATTCGCTTCACGATCTTGAGTTCCGACGAGACGACCAGCGTTGTGGGATACGCCTCGACGTGGAAGCCCGCGATCAGATCGGGTTGCTCATCGGCGTCCAGTTCCAGCAGGATGAAGTCTCGGCGCAGTCGCCGTCTCAGCCGCTCGTCCGTGAACGTCAGTTGCTGCATCTGGCGGCAGGGGCCGCACCAGCTCGCGGTGATCTTCACCAGGATCGGTCGCTTCCGGCGACGGGCCTCATCAGCGGCCTGTTTGTAATTTTTCCGCCACGTGAGACGAGACACTTCGTGCTCGTCGGCTTGGGCGGAGGGGCGGGTCGCGAACGAAGTCGCGGTCCCCGCGACGAGAGCCAATACTAGGCTCCCGCTGCGTAAGAATGACATGCACTGCTCCTGACATGTACGGCGTTCAATTCTTCCGTGAATTCGCCCAGAGCAACTGGTTGGACCCGTGAACGCCAAGGCTGGCCCAACCGCTGCGGACTCGACATCGCAGGGCGATCCGAGTCCAAGACGAGGCACCAAGGTAGCTGCCGTTCCTGTCGCTCACCACCTTCACGGCCCTGTCCTGCGGGACTGTGAAGAAACTTTAATTTTCGACTTATGCGACGCCCAAGTGGGCTGTGACTCTTGATTTTTACGAGTCGAGTCTCAGCGTTGAAATCAGCCTCGACGAAAGTGTCGGCTCGCAATCACTTCCCGATTCGTGGTGACGTAGTCCGAAGCCCTTGGTCCGGACGAAATGATCGCCCAAGACTGCGAAGAGATCCGTCCGGACCAAGGGATCCGGATACGGTTGTCGGGAAGTTGTTTCAACCCCGTTCCTGAGTTCGACTTTTGCAGTTTTCAGGGTGTTGAAAACGGGTCTGCGTAAAAGTGTGAGCCTCCCCGACAATGCTTGGGACAGGACTCTCAGGCATCGA
>JAYTGQ010000572.1:0-12469 GCA_043733345.1 Schlesneria sp. | reverse complement strand
CAGACGTTTCCGACAGAAGTGGTGAGCTGGGCGGCGTAAGTCCTCGGACTCTTGTCATTGCAGCTAAGAATCCGGGGGCTTACGCCGCCCGGCTCACCCGATTTCGACTTCTGTCGGAAACGTCAATGCACAGCCCCTGAGGCGAGCGGGGCTGACGCCGCCCCGCTCGCCGGTTGTCATCGCGCAGCAACCTCACTGACGAATCAACTCCACCGGCTCCGAGTGCGGAGTTTCCGAGGGAAGCTGATCGAAGCGGGAACCGGCGGTGAAGCGATTCGCCTCTTCGACATCGCGCATGGCCAGCACGACCAGTTGATAGCGGGTGCCTGGTAAAGTCTGCTCGTTTCCGAAGTGAGACGTGGCCACGAACCGCGTTCCTCGAACGGCCCGACATGGCTGCTGTACCCACCACTCGGCACCCGCTCCGGCATCGCGCACCACGACGACCGGCCAACCGTGAGGACTGTCGCATTCCACCTCTTGCACTCGCTCCACCAACTGACCGGGTGGTGCTGTGACAGCAATCAGCGCACGCGGCTGAAGCCCCGCTCGAACCATATAGCCGCCAACCAACATCAATGGCACCAAGACCACACACCACACCCACTTTCGGACCAGCAACCGTTTCACGTCGCACACCCTTTCAAAAACTCATTGTTGTGGGAGAACCACACGCGGTCCCCCGATCGCCGATTTGACGCGCCTGACAAATTGATACTTGTCGGGCACGTTCGATTTGATTCCTGCTGCGCGTCTGCAACAGGCACACGCGGATTACTCGCGAACGACGTTGACCAATCCCATCACATCTCGTCCCGCAGGCAGTTCGTTGAGAACCGCTCCCGTTGCGAACCGAGCTTCGTCGTTGGCATTAAGGGCGACGATCAGAGCAACTTGGAACGGAGTTCCCGAAGGAGTGCTGGCGTTGCCGACAATGACCGGGCAGTGGAAAGTCGTTCCTTCGACCGCCTCAGCCGGAGGTTGCACGTACCACACCGACTCCTCGCCCAACGCTCGCACCAGCACCACGGGCCGCCCGGTCGGAGATTCACAAACGATCGTGTTGGAAGCACTCAGCGCCTGTCCGGCGGCTAGCTTCCATGTCGCCAATCCATCAACGGGATGGATCGCAGGAGTGACGCTGGATGTCGGCGTGAGAGTTGTTTCTGGCGCGGTGGCGACCGCCGCACTCTGCGGCTCAACTTTGGTGACAGACTGCACGGTGGGAACCGGCGTTCCAATGGCATTGCTAGGTGCCGCCGAGGCGAAGCCATAGCCACACAAACCGCCTACCAACAGGGCTGCAACAGCGGTCAGGCCGTGCGTGGCCCATTTCTGACGAATCATTTTCAACTCCGGAATTCAAAGGATTTCGCGTGATGAACTTTCACCCGCGAACGTAAATTGGATCAAACGTGCGACGGCACAGCGCGGCCTGTTGTGGTGTTCGGAACAAGTCCCTCCAACGTTGTGAGGTGCGAACTCTCCTCACTGCCGAACTGGCCCGACAAAATGTCTCAGCGTCCTTTCACGGCGCAGTCGGGAAACCGCTGAAATTCAACGCCGACTCCCACGCTTCTGGCGCGTCAACAGCGGCGATCTCACATCGCACCGAACTCTACACGGCGATGTGCGACCCGCTTGAGCGAAACTTTTTCTCCCGTCCCATTTCGAGTCCTCACTCTGCACGTTGGCCCGGTCGCATCCGTTGGCAAACCGACTCTGCCTAGGCAAACGATTCCGGTCGCGACTGATCTGCGACGAGGGCAAACTCGCCAGCCTGCGGTCGTAACGGTGAGTCGCAGGTTGCGTGACGGGACGACAAGGCAAGCCGTTCACGGTGTGGCGATCCTGCTCCTTGTTCAGATGGACGAGACAGACGCTCTCTTGAAGTCCGGCTTTTCTTAAAGCCGGACTTCTCCGACTGCGTGAAGTCCGGCTTTAAGAAAAGCCGGACTTCTGTCGTCGCCCAGCAACACGGCCTGTAGAGTGTCGCGGCCCGGTGGAGGCCACTCGTTGCGAGAGCGCTTCCTCCACGAATTCACTCCCCCCCGAAAGGACTGCTTCGATGACGCGATTCGTTCTCCGGTCACTGTGCCTGCTGAGTCTCCTCGCGCTGTCGTGGTCTTCGGCCGCGCGTGCTCAGGACATGGCGCTTTCGACCGTGCTGATTGATGGCGAGAACTGGCAGCTCGTCGCTGAGGGCTACAAGTTCACGGAAGGCCCCGCCGTGGATCGAGATGGAACCGTCTACTTTGTGGATGTTCCCGACAGTCTGATCCTGAAGATCGGTGCCGACGGCAAGCCGGTTGTGTGGGCACGCGACACCGGCCAGGCCAGCGGTTTGATGTTCGGCCCCGAAGGTCGTCTGTACGCCTGTCAGAGCGGAACCAAGCGGGTCGTCTGGTACGACCGCGACGCCAAGCCAACGGTTCTCGCGACCGACATCGCTGGGAACGACATCACCGTCGATGCGCGAGGTGGCGTATACGTCACCGACATGGGAGGCAAGCAGGTCTGGTATGTCGCGCCCGACGGAAGCCAGCGCGTCGTGGCGAGTGGCTTCATGCCGAATGGTCTGACACTGTGGCCCGATGGTGGGACGCTCGTCGTTGCCGATTGGGAGCATCCCGCCCTGCAAACCTTTCGCGTGGAAGCGGATGGCAGCCTGAAGTTTCAGGACCGCTACTACGGCCCGGTCCAGATCCCCGCAGGCCAAGACAAACCTGGATCGGACGGCATGACCGTCGATGACATCGGCCGTCTGTTTGTGGCGACTCATGCCGGGCTGCAAATGTTCGACCCGACCGGCCGACCGTGTGGAGCGATCATCAAACCGCAGTCCAAATTCCTGTCGAACGTCAAGTTCGGCGGCCCCGACTTTGACACGGTCTACGTCACCAGCAGCGACCGCATTTACAAACGAAAGCTCAAGACGAAAGGGACGCCGCATTTCCTGAGAGCGGCGGTCGCGGCAACCAAGTAGCGATCAGGTGCCCGACCCCGGCGCGGCTCCCGACCCCGAAGTCCGGCTTAGCAGCCTGTTGAAAAAGGGAGGGCGAGGCTCCTGCCGAGCCATGTGCGTGAGGAAAAAGGGAGGGCGAGGCTCCCGCCGAGCCATGTGCGTGAGGAAAGTCGCTTGTTTCTCGCGGCTCGGCAGGAGCCTCGCCCTCCCGGCAGCCGTGTTTCAACAGGCTGTTAGCTTTGTTAGCCGGACTTCGTTCCGGAGCGACCCACAGCATCCAGCAGCAACGCACCGCCGAGAGAAGTCCGGCTTTCGGAAAAGCCGGACTTCAAACCGAACTTCGAGATGGTCTGGCATCACGTCGTGCCATGTTCCTTTAACGCTTTGACTCCTTCTCGCAGGGCGGCTTGATAGATCCAGAGATCGCCGCTGTAGGCGATCATTCGGAAGCCTTGGTCGAGCAACTTTTGCCCGCTGGCGAAATCCCCCACCATGAACCCGGGGACCTTGCCGTGACGACGACACGCTTCCAGCACGCGCTCGACGGCGACGATGAATTTCGGGTGATCAAACCGCACGGGAATCCCCAGTGAGGTGGCCAGATCGAAGTGGCCGATCCACAGGACATCGACTCCCTCGACGGCCGCGATCTCGTCCACGTTTTCCAAACCGGTGGCTGTTTCGATCTGAGCGATCAACAGCGTCTGGCTGTTGGCACTGTTGATCTTGTCCATGATGTCGCCTCCCGCGTAGTCATCGTGTGCGACATTGAACGCCGCCCCGCGTCGGCCGACTGGTGGATACTTGGCGGACGCCACCAGCTTCGCCGCTTGCTCGGCACTCTCGACCATCGGCACCATGATTCCCATCGCCCCCATGTCGAGCACGCGCGCGATGAAGTGGTACTCGGTGGCCGGGATGCGAACCAGTGGGATCATCTCGGTGCAACGCGTCGTCGCGATCAACATCCGGATTGTCTCGATGCTCCAGCCCGTGTGTTCCATGTCGAACAGTCCGAACTCGGCACCCGCGTTCGCCGCAATGCGACCGATGCCGGTCGTGTTGAACTCGAACAGAAAAGTGCCGATCGACACGCCGCCAGCCTGAATCTTTTGTTTGACGTGGTTGATTCGCATGGTGGTCTTTCTTGAGATGAGCGCGTTGGCTGTTCTTCGTTTGTACCTCGCGCGGTCGGTGATGAGACATCTGAGCGGGGCGGCGTAAGCCCCTCGGTTCTTGGGCGTTAGCCCTTCGCTGGAAGAACCGGGGGGCTTACGCCCAATGGCACTCACTTTACTAACCCGCAGCGTGAGCGAGGACGAGAGTCAGAGGCGTTTCCCCCTATTTTCCTCGCTCACGCTGCGGGTTACTTGGTCAAAGTGAGTGCCATTGGGCTTACGCCGCCCCGCTCAGAAATGTCTCACGTTGCCCACGCGGTGAAACGACGCAGTTGATGTTTTGAATGACTCGCGGCGTTCACACCCGTGCCGCCAACTTTTGGATGAGGCCGGGTTGCGCAAGGACATCGCGGTTGACGACATTCTGCGGCAGCCGTCCTGCTGCGACATCCAGAATGCCGCGACACGCCTCTTGGCCGATTCCACGAAACAGTTCGTCGGTCCAGCAGACCGCGTGTGGCGACAGGATCACGTTGTCGAGACCGAGCAGCGGGTCGGTCGATTCGATCGGTTCCTTCTCGAAGACATCGAGTGCCGCTCCGGCAATGCGTCGTTCGCGCAGCACGGTTGTCAGAGCCAGTTGATCGACGATTGGGCCGCGTGCGACGTTGATCAGAAACGACGACGCTTTCATGCGACTGAGTCGCTCGGCGTTCAACAGGTGGTGCGTTTCGGGAGTCAACGCGCAACAGATGCAGACGAAGTCGGACTGTTCGAGGAGTTCATCAAGACTCAGCAGTTCCACGCCACTCGCCCGCGCATCGGCCTGAGAAATGAAGGGGTCATAGGCGACGTGTCGCATCTCCAGCGGAGCGACGACGCGCAGAATCTCACGCCCGATGTTGCCTAATCCAACCAGTCCCAGCGTCCGTCCAGTCAGACCGACACCCATCTCGTTGAGCTTCTCGTGCCAGCGGCCTTCGCGCGTCAGACGGTCCTTGGCCAGCAGCTTGTGTGACAGCGCGAGCATCAGCGCCAGTGCGGAGACGGCCACCGGGCGTCGCACGCCCTCTGGCGTAATCGTCAACATCACGTTGTTGCGTGTGCAGGCGGCGACATCGACATTGTCATAGCCGACTCCAAATCGCGCGACGAGCGACAACCGGTCGCAACCCTCCAGCGTCGCAGCCGACACGCGCGGGGCCAGCACGAGCAGCGCGTCGAACTGATTCGCGACTTCCGCCGTCAGCTCCGCACCGCAGTCCGGAAGAAACTCCCGCTCGATCCGCGTGTTCTGGGCGAGCACATCCAGCCCGATATCGCCGAACCCCAACGATCCATCCGGCTTCAAAAAGTCGCGAGTCATCCCCACGCGAAACGGTCTCGGCATCGCTCTCTCCCCTTTGCCAATGGTCGTCGTTGTTTTTGCACGGCGGGATCGTACTGCCCGATCTGAGGGCCGACAAATCACGTCAGCAGCGGTCCGGTCACAGCCTGAAGTCCGGCTCAGCTTTGTTAGCCGGACTTCCTGTTGGGGCGATCCTCCAAGAGAGAAGTCCGGCTTTAGGAAAAGCCGGACTTCGTGAAGGACAGCCGGATTCGTTCCCCCGCGTGAGGTTTCAACCCCCGCGTTCAGCGACCGAAGTTCTTCGGCAACTCCAGCGACCAGACCTCACTGCTCAGAGGTTGAGCGTGCCCACCGGCCACCCAGATTTTGTCTTGGAACACGTAGGTCGAATGTTCGTGGCGTTCCTTCCAGAGGACGTTCGACTTGAGCTGCTGCCAGTCCTTGCCGTCGCGCGAGTGCCAAACATCGCCCCAGTTTTTGGACGGCCCGTTCGACCAGCCGCCCAGCACCCACATCTGGTCGCGATAGACGACGGACGAGAACCACAATCGCGGTGACCAGCCCGCGTGTTCGGTGACACGCTCCCACGTCTTGCCGTCGCTCGATGACCAAACATCGTTCAGCGCGTGATACTCGGGGACGTAGTTGCCACCACCGAAAACGTACAGCTTGTCGTTCAAGACCGCCGCCTGATGATACGCGCGGGGCGACCAACCGCCGTCGGCCGTGACCAGTTCCCACGTCTTGCCATCCGCCGACGACCAGACATCATTTTTCAAACTGGACTTGTCGCCGAAGTAGTAGTTCTCGGTCCCGCCAAGCAGCCACATGCGGCCTTTGAACTCGACCACCGTCGCCGCGATCCGCGGACTCCAACCCGACTTCGATTCGAGCGTCCATTGTTTGCCGTTGGTCGAAGACCAGACCTCGTTCGTCGCGCCGTGCCCCGCCAGCCGCCCGTTCGTCCACCCCCCCATGAACCACATCTTGTCTTGGAACGTCAACGTCATCGGCAGATCGCTGTACTTCCACGGGGCCTCTTGTTCGATGAGCGACCACGCCTTGCCATCGGCTGAACTCCACACGTCGCGCGGCGGAGACTGGAACGAATCGAACCAGCCTCCGAACAGCCACAGCTTGTCTTGAAAGACCAGTTCGCCGCTGGAGTCTCGCGCCCGCCAACCGGCATCGGCCGTGACCTTGTTCCAGTTCGGCCCGGACTCCTGCGCGTGGAGCGATGTCGAGGCGAACATTGACAAACTGAGAGCAATCATCAGACGCGGACGAATCTGCATGGCGAGTCTCTCTCAAGAACACAAAGGGCGACACGACAGGGAAGCGGTCACTCTCTCAAGGACCGACATTCGTCGCAACCGACATCGCCGGAATCATCGACGCACACATCAGGACCGCTCGGATCGTTGGTGCAATCGCACGAGTTGACGGTGTTTGCTCGACGAGAGACGGCGAATCGAGACCATTCGCATTTGCGAGCTACGTTCCGATTGAAACTTGGTGCTTCTGAACCTCACGCGGCCGAAATTGACGCAGCGTCGTTTAACCGCGTGGGCAACGCCCCGCGCGTTGTGCGATGTGACAAAGTGGTTTTGCCGCACGACGCGCGGGGCGTTGCCCACGCGGTTAAACGAGTCAGTTCTGACCATGCGAGGTTTGAACCGAGTGTGCCCGAACCGGGTGCCACTGATGTCTCGCTCCGAAATTGGGATCTCGCCGCTCCCAGAAAACCTGCCGGTCAGTTCCGCCCGTTCTCTGAAAGCCGTTCATGAGTTCCGCCTTCGTCGCCACCGAAAACATCTCGTCGCTGCTGGACGAGATTCAGAGCCGCTTTCGGCCTGAGGAACCGCTGGTCGGTCTGTCGCGGTCATCGCCGCGACCACGGATTTCCGCTGCTTCGCGGCCCACCGTGTTGCGGTCGGTTGAGCTTGCGAAGCCGTTGATGCCCAGTGCTGCTCCCGTTTCGACCGCGAAGATACTGATCGTCGATGATGAACCGATTAACGTGCGTGTCTGTCAGAAATACCTGCGCGAGTTGGGGTATGCGAAGACGCGCGGCGTGACCGATCCGGTCCTCGCGATGGACACCATTCTCGACGACCGTCCCGATTTGATCGTGCTCGACGTGATGATGCCGGTCGTGAGTGGCCTCGATCTCTTGCAGTGGATTCGCGGCCAAAGTGAATTGGCGCAGATTCCCGTGCTGATCCTGTCCGCTGCGAGTGATCGAGAGACGCGATTGGCGGTCCTCGAAGCGGGCGCATCCGACTTTCTCACGAAGCCGGTTGACCCCTTTGAACTGGCTCCGCGCATCCGGAACGCGTTGACGATCAAGCGGTATCAGGACCAAATGCGCGACTATGCGAAAACGCTTGAGGAAGCGGTCCACGCCCGGACAGCCGATCTCGAAGCCTCCCGATTGGATGTCGTGCATTGCCTGGCGCGGGCCGTCGAATACCGGGACGATCACACGGGACGGCATGTGGAGCGGGTCGGTCGTTACGCGGGGATCATCGCCCGTGGTATGGGTCTGGATGCCAGCTTCTGTCGCGACCTGGCGCAGGCGGCGCAGTTGCACGATATCGGCAAGATCGGCGTCCCGGATGAAGTCTTGCTGAAGCCGAGTCGGTTGACTCCCGACGAATACGAGCGCGTGCAAAAACACGCTGCCGATGGCCGGAAAATTCTCGAACCGCGATCCGATCTTGAAGCGAATCAGGGAGAGCAACACGTCCAGATCGGCTCCCGCATCCTCAATGTGCCGAAGTCGCCACTCCTGTCGATGGCCTCGCGCATCGCGCTGACGCATCACGAAAAATGGGATGGCTCCGGTTACCCCTCGGGCTTGGCGGGAGAGGACATCCCGCTGGAAGGCCGGATCACCGCCGTGGCCGATGTCTTCGACGCCCTCAGCAGCCGACGCCCGTACAAACCGGCGATCGCGCTGGACGTGTGCTTCCAGATCATGGAACACGAACGTGGTTCGCATTTTGATCCGAAGGCCATCGACGGATTCTTCGCCCAGCGTGAGGCCATCATCGCGGTCAAGAACGAACTCGCGGACCCGGAATCTACCTCGCACGGCCATGAGTGAGATGCTCGATGCGGGCCGCGTGAGGAATATACCTCACGCAGCCATGAATGAGGCCGTTGCGTCATTTAACCGCGTGGGCAACGCCCCGCGCGAATGCCGCAAAACAGACTTCCACGTCGCTCGACGCGCGGGGCGTTGCCCACGCGGTTAAACGACGCAGTTCAGGCCGCGTGAGGAATAAGACCGTTTCAGCGGCAGGCAGCCTCACTCCGCCAGCGCTTGCTCGAAATCGGCGACCAGATCATCCGGATGCTCGATGCCGACGGAGACACGCAGCGTACTGTCGGTGATGCCTGCCTCGCGCCGCGCCGCTTCGTTCATTGAGGCGTGACTCATCGTGTCCGGATATTCGATCAGAGACTCGACGCCACCGAGCGATTCCGCCAGTTGGAACATCTTCAATTTCGACAGCACTTGCTCGACGAACGGCCGCCCGCCCTTGATGTCGAAGCTCAGCATCGCGCCGAATCCCGACTGCTGCCGTTTCGCGAGAGCATGCTGCGGATGATCAGTCAGTCCGGGGTAATAGACGTGCGCGACACGCGAATGCGCCTGCAGGTACTTCGCGACGATCATCGCTCCGCGCTGGTGAGCCTCCATGCGCGGGCCAAGAGTTTTCACGCCACGCAGCACCAGCCAAGCATCGAATGGTGAACACGCCAAACCGAGGGCGTTGACGATGTAACTGATCTTCTCGGCATGGTCCTTCTGGCGCGTGATGACGCAGCCGCCGACCACATCCGAGTGACCGTTGAGATACTTCGTGGTCGAGTGGACCACGATGTCGCAGCCGTGCTCGAACGGTCGCTGGAGATACGGCGACAAGAACGTGTTGTCGGCGATGGAGATCGCGTTTCCCTGGCGAGCCACGTCGCAAATCGCGGCGATGTCCACGATGTTGAGCAACGGATTGCTCGGCGTCTCAATCCAAACGCACTTCGTTTTCGCGGTCATCGCCCGACGCACGTTCTCGGGATCGCCCATGCGGACGAACGAGAACTCGAACCCCATCTTGCGAAAGACCGAATCGAACAGCCGGTACGTACCACCGTAAATGTCGTGACCAGCAATGATGTGATCGCCCGGTTGGAACAGGTGCATCGTCGCGGCAATGGCCGACATCCCCGTGCTGGTCGCCCGACAGTCGATCCCGCCCTCAAGAGCCGCCAGATTTTCTTCCAACGCTTTTCGCGTCGGGTTGCCGCTGCGCGTGTAGTCGAACCCGCGATTGGTCTTCAAATCGTCCCAACGAAAGGTCGAAGTCGTATAGATCGGCGTGGTCGCGCTGAGAAACGTCGAATCCTTATCGACACCAACGTGAACGCAGCGAGTCTCAAATTGCATGGCAACTATTCCTAGGTCTAAGCCGTCTGTTTGAAAGCGGTCTGCCCGCGAGGGGCGGCATGTTAGCGGGGATGAGGAATGGCATCGAGTCCGCTCGTGGGCGAGGAAGTTTTCGGCCTTTTCTCGTATCGAATCGCCATGCCTCGGTAATGCGGACCTTCGACCAGAAGCGTTGGACCAAGTTCCGGTCCTTGCATCGTGCCCAATCCGTCTTTCGTAGCGACTTCACCTTCGACCGGCGAACGCGCCCGGCGGAGCGGTTGTGGTCACGAAGCTCGGGTTACTCTGCATACCGTGCGAAACGGGACTTTTCACAATTTGGAACGGCTGCTAAAAGTCCGCTCTCTAGGGGGACAGGCTCATCGCCGTGAGTCGTGCTTTACCTCACGCGGCACAAAGTGAGACATCTGAGCGGGGCGGCGTAAGCCCCCCGGTTCTTGGGCGTAAGCCCTCCTGGGAAGAACCGGGGGGCTTACGCCGCCCCGCTCGGAAACCTCTCACTTTGTGCCGCGTGAGGTATCACACGAAGCGGAGCCTCCACCTGATCGCAGGGTTGATTGTCTGCGTGGTTCACGGCGCGACGCCGGTGTCAGCGGCCGAGTTTGATGCCTTTCAAATCCGCGTCGTCGATGAGGAGACCGGGCGCGGCGTGCCGTTGGTTGAATTGCGAACGGTTCACGATCAACTCTTCGTGACGGACTCGGCTGGGCGAGTCGCGGTGCGTGAGCCGGAGTTGCTCGGTCAGAACGTCTTCTTTCACGTTCGCAGTCACGGGTATGAGTTCCCCAAGGATGGGTTCGGCTTTCGAGGCCGGGCGATTCCGATCGAGCCGCGCGGCGAGGCAACTCTCAAATTGAAACGGCTCAACATTGCCGAGCGGCTGTATCGCGTGACCGGCGCGGGGATCTATGCCGACAGTCTCTTGCTCGGACAAGCCGCGCCGATTCAACGGCCGTTGCTCAACGCGCAAGTCGCCGGTTCGGACAGCGTGGTCACGGCCATCTATCGCGGTCGCCTGCACTGGTTCTGGGGCGACACGAACCGGCTGCGCTATCCGCTCGGAAACTTCCAAGTGACGGGAGCCACTTCGAAGCTGCCACACGACGGGGGACTCGACCCGTCGATTGGAGTTGATCTCGACTATTTGACCGGTGACGACGGGTTCGCCAAGCCCGTCGCCAAGATGCCGGGAGATGGCCCGACTTGGATTTTCGGAGCCATCGTGCTGCGCGATGCCGACGGGCGCGAGCGGTTGTTCACTGGTTACGAAAAGGTGCGCGGCACGCTCGAAATCTATGAACGCGGTTTGGCCGAGTTCGATGATGAGCGGCGCGAGTTCGTCTCACGCAAACGTTTCGACAAGGACATCCCGCTCCATCTGCACGGGCATCCGTTTCTGCACAAGGTGACTCAAGGCCAGGTGACTCAAACTCCCCTCGCCCCGGCTTTGCGGGGAGAGGGGCCGGGGGTGAGGGGGCTTTCTGAAGAGAGTCGAGCGCCGAACGTACCGACAAAGACCGAGCAGCAAGCAGGAATCGAAGTCGTCGAGTACGTCTACTTCGGCGATCCGTTCCCGATCCAGCGCGTCCGCGCGACAGTGGATGATCTGCTCGACCCGTCGCACTACGAAGGCTTCACATGTCTCGTCGCGGGCGGTCGCGCAAAAGAGCCGCAAGTGGAACGAGACGCTTCCAACAAGCCGGTCTTCGGCTGGAAGCAGGACACCGCCGCACTGACGCCTGAGTTGCAAACGTCTCTCGTCCGGAGCGGGCAACTGAAACCGAACGAGGTCTGGTGGAACCTGCAAGACGCCGAGACCGGTCGTCCCGTAGTCGCTCATCGCGGCTCGGTCGCGTGGAATGAACACCGCCAACGCTGGACGATCATTTTCACACAGCACTTCGGCACGTCGGTCTTGGGCGAGGTCTGGTACGGGGAAGCGGATCGACCGGAAGGCCCGTGGCTCAAGGCCACCAAGGTTGTCACGCATGACAAGTACAGCTTCTACAATCCGAAGCAACACCCGTACTTTACTGAGGACGGCGGACGCTCCATCTACTTCGAGGGAACCTACACGAACACGTTCTCGGGCAACCCGACTCAGACCCCGCGCTACGACTACAACCAAGTCATGTACCGACTGAACTTGTCCGACCCGCGACTCAAAACGGCGAGAGAAAGTCGGTGACAGGAGGCTTTGTCGGAAAACTAGCCCGACGCGCAAGCGAGGGCTGGGCATTCGTTGATGGTGAAGCCCTTGCTTGCGCGTCGGGCTAGTTTTGAATTGCCCTCTAATCGCGGGCTTTTTTCGTTGGCCCGATACCGTCAATTAGGCGAGCGGCAAGAGTTGTCTGACCCACACCAACCCGAAGTGTGAACGAGGGCGAAGTCGATCGACGACCTCGTTCACACTTCGGGTTGGTGTCCACAGGTAAACCATTTGTTGCCGCTCGCGTTACGGCCACTTTCCGCGTCTTGTTTTCTTATACCTCACGCGGCACAAAGTGAGAGGTTTCCGAGCGGGGTGGCGTAAGCCCCCCGGTTCTTGGGCGGAAGCCCTCTTTGGAAGAACCGGGGGGCTTACG
>JAYTGQ010000571.1:0-1595 GCA_043733345.1 Schlesneria sp. | reverse complement strand
GTCGCGACATCGGTCCCATCCGGCAATTCGGGCGGTGCGCAGAGTGCGACCGACGCGATGACAACGAACAATGTCGTCACGCGTGGCCAGGAGACCGTCGGCGGCACGTCGATCATGGGACTGATGATGCTCGGCGCGGCGAAGCGCCGCTGGTCCCACCCTACAGCTTTCGCAGACTCAACAAGGCGATGGCCCTGCTGAGTCGCCGAGCAGATTGATGTTCATCGTGACGCGAGCCAGAATCGCCGAGTCGTCCCCCCCGTTTCGCTCACGACTCTCCATGGAACTTTGAACGTGACTCGTGCTTTTTTCTTCGCGTTGCCCGCTTCATTGTTCGTTGTCATCGCGTCGGTCGCACTCTGCGCACCGCCCGAATTGCCGGATGGGACCGATGTCGCGACCAAGCGGATCGCGACCTTCAAAGTTCCCGAGGGGATGAAGGTCGAGCTGTTTGCGGCCGAGCCGAAGCTGGCGTCTCCCGTGGCGATCGGTCTCGAT
Source organism: Schlesneria sp. (assembly GCA_043733345.1). Lineage (GTDB taxonomy): Bacteria > Planctomycetota > Planctomycetia > Planctomycetales > Planctomycetaceae > Schlesneria. The sequence continues at coordinate 1,097 of JAYTGQ010000571.1, read as the reverse complement.
GAACGAAACCGGCTCTTCGTGGCCGAGGAGTATCGCTTCAATCTCGGCACGGAAGAGAACCGGACTCGGGCCTTCTTGCTCGACGATGACCTCCAGATTCAGACGCTCGACGACCGACTGAAGATGTACGAGAAGTTCGCCTCGAAGTTTGAAGGCGGCATGGACTGGTTCCGCAAGACGGCCGATCAAGTGCGTCTGGTCGAAGACACCGATGGCGATGGGAAGGCGGATCGCTCGACGGTCTTCGCGCCCGACTTTAACGGGACGCTGGACGGACTCGCGGCGGGAGTCATGGCGACGGACGGCGACATCTACTTCACGTGCATTCCCAATCTGTGGCGGCTGCGCGACACGAACAACGACGGCGTGGCCGATGAGCGGACGATCATTCACACCGGCTTCGGCGTCAACGCGGGGTTCCTCGGTCATGACTTGCACGGCCTCTGTTGGGGACCGGACGGCAAGCTGTACTTCTCAGTCGGCGATCGCGGCTTTCATCTCCAAACGCATGAGGGCCGCACGCTGCACGGCCCGCGCACGGGAGCCGTCTTCCGGTGTTATCCCGACGGCAGCGAACTCGAAGTCGTGATGCGCGGTTTGCGGAATCCTCAGGAGATCGCGTTCGATCAGTTCGGCAACCTCTTCGCCGCCGACAACAACTGCGACAAGGGAGACCACTCGCGCTTGGTCTATGTCCTCGAACGAGCGGACGCCGGTTGGAACATGGCTCATCAGTCGATCCCCGATCCGTACCTCACCGGGACGTGGCACGCGGAAAAGATGTGGCACTTGTGGGAGAGTCGAATGCTGAGAGACGAGAGTCGAGAGCCAGAAAAGAGAGAAGGGAACGAGGCTGCTTCTGGCTCTCGACTCTTGTCTCTCGACTCTCAGACTCCTCAATGGGTGTTGCCTCCCGTCGGCAAGCTTGGAGCCGGGCCGTCGGGGTTTGCTTACTATCCAGGGACGGGACTGCCTGCTCGGTACGATCACCACTTCTTCCTCTGCAACTACACTGGCAACGGTGGGATTGAATCGTTCAGCATCCAGCCGCGCGGAGCGGGCTTTGAGATCATCGACGAGCACGACTTCCTGAAGCC
>JAYTGQ010000570.1:0-1599 GCA_043733345.1 Schlesneria sp. | reverse complement strand
GACTGCCGTATGATGCCAGAACCGGCAATCGAACCGATTCCACTGTCACAACGCTGGCGAAACTCGGTGCATGAAGCATCGCCACAGTTGGCTCTTCCCACTGAACTCGACCCGCTGATGAGTCCGCTCGCCGCGACACGACAGGCCGGATTGAAGTCGGATGAGGAGACGCGCGCGTTCGCCAATTTGCTCGGCGTCCCGTTTCATGATTCACTCGCCGAACAACAGCCGTCGGCCGAGTTCGTGGATCGCGTTCCGATTGGCTTCGCCCGCGAACATCTCGTCGTCGGCATGGCCTCGCGCGGCGTGCTGCTGTCGGTGGTCCTCGGTTCCGTCGAAAGCTGGTCGCAGTTGGATGTTCTCGCCCGTCACCTGCGGCGGCGGATCGAACCGAGCTTCGCGCCGCGTGAGCAGGTCAAGGTGGCGATCAATGCCGCTTACACGCAGCAGTCGGGACAGACCGAGCGCGTGCTGGCGTCGTTCGAGGGAAACGTGTTCGAGGAACTCGCGCAGCTCGATTCGCGAGAAGACTTGCTCGACACGTCGGACCGCGCCCCCGTCATCAAGCTCGTCAACACGATGCTGTTCGATGCCGTGACGAGCCTCGCGTCCGATGTTCATGTCCAACCGTATGAAGAACGGTTGGTCGTGCGGATGCGAATCGACGGTGTCCTGTTCGACATGTTTCACGTACCGAAGCGGCTTCAAGAGGAAGTTCTCAGCCGCATCAAAGTTCTCGGCAAGATGAACATTGCCGAGAAGCGGCTCCCGCAGGACGGACGGGCCACGGTGGAAGTGGGGGATCGCCTGATCGACCTGCGCATCGCGTCCATGCCCACTAGTCACGGCGAGCGCGTGGTGATTCGTCTGCTCGACAAGAGTGCCCGGCTTTATTCGCTCGGAGAGTTGGGCTTGGGCGAATCCAACCTCGCCCGCTTCCGGCAGTTGATCCACCGCGAACACGGCATGATCCTCGTCACGGGGCCGACCGGCAGCGGCAAGAGCACCACGCTCTATTCGGCGCTCCGTGAGATCAACGCCCGCGAGCTGAACGTGATCACGCTCGAAGACCCGATCGAATACCAACTCGACGGCATCAGCCAAACGCAGATCAACGTCAAAAAAGGGATGACGTTCGCCAGCGGCTTGAGAAGCATTCTGCGGCAAGACCCCGATGTCATCATGCTCGGTGAAATTCGCGATCAGGAAACGGCCGTGATGGCGATTCAATCGGCCCTCACCGGACACCTCGTGTTCTCCACGCTCCACACCAACGATGCGGCGAGTGCGATCACCAGACTGCTCGATCTCGGCATCGAACCCTATTTGTTGGCCAGTTCGCTGGTGGGTGTCCTCGCCCAACGCCTGGTCCGGCAACTCTGCTCGAAGTGTGCCGAACCCTACGCACCCACCCCCGAAGACTTCCGCATCCTCGACCTCCCGCACATCCCCGATGCCACCGCGAAACGCGGTGTTGGCTGCGGAGCCTGCCGCTCCACGGGCTATCGCGGCCGGTTCTCCATCTGCGAACTCCTGCCAATCAACGAACCGATCCGAGGCCAAATCCAGTCCCGCGCCAACGCCGCGCAAATCCTCGCC
>JAYTGQ010000569.1:0-1599 GCA_043733345.1 Schlesneria sp. | reverse complement strand
GACTGCCGTATGATGCCAGAACCGGCAATCGAACCGATTCCACTGTCACAACGCTGGCGAAACTCGGTGCATGAAGCATCGCCACAGTTGGCTCTTCCTGCCGAACTCGACCCGTTGATGAGTCCACTCGCCGCGACACGACAGGCCGGATTGAAGTCGGACGATGAAACGCGCGCGTTCGCCAATTTGCTCGGCGTGCCGTTTCATGAGTCACTCGCCGAACAACAACCCTCCGCCGAGTTCGTTGATCGCGTCCCGATTGGTTTCGCCCGCGAACATCTCGTCGTCGGCATGGCGTCGCGCGGAGTGTTGCTGTCGGTGGTCCTCGGTTCCGTCGAAAGCTGGTCGCAGTTGGATGTTCTCGCCCGTCACCTGCGGCGGCGGATCGAACCGAGCTTCGCACCACGTGAGCAGGTCAAGGTGGCGATCAATGCCGCCTACACGCAGCAGTCGGGACAGACCGAGCGGGTGCTGGCGTCGTTCGAGGGGAACGTGTTCGAGGAACTCGCGCAGCTCGATGCGCGAGAAGACTTGCTCGACACGTCCGACCGCGCCCCAGTCATCAAGCTCGTCAACACGATGCTGTTCGACGCCGTGACGAGTCTCGCGTCCGACGTTCACGTCCAACCGTATGAAGAACGACTCGTCGTGCGGATGCGGATCGACGGTGTGCTGTTCGACATGTTTCACGTCCCGAAGCGGTTGCAGGAGGAAGTCCTCAGCCGCATCAAAGTCCTCGGCAAAATGAACATCGCCGAGAAGCGACTGCCACAGGATGGACGCGCCACCGTCGAGGTCGGTGATCGCCTGATCGACCTGCGTATCGCGTCCATGCCCACCAGTCACGGTGAGCGAGTGGTCATTCGTTTGCTCGACAAGAGTGCCCGGCTCTATTCGCTCGGTGAGCTGGGCTTGGGCGAAGCCAACCTCGCCCGCTTCCGGCAGTTGATCCACCGTGAACACGGCATGATCCTCGTCACGGGGCCGACCGGCAGCGGCAAGAGCACCACGCTCTACTCGGCTCTCCGTGAGATCAATGCCCGCGAGCTGAACGTGATCACGCTCGAAGACCCGATCGAATACCAACTCGACGGCATCAGCCAAACGCAGATCAACATCAAGAAGGGGATGACGTTCGCCAGCGGCTTGAGAAGCATTCTGCGACAAGACCCCGATGTCATCATGCTCGGTGAGATTCGCGATCAGGAAACGGCCGTGATGGCGATTCAATCGGCCCTCACGGGACACCTCGTGTTCTCCACGCTCCACACCAACGATGCCGCCAGCGCGATCACCAGGCTCCTCGACCTCGGCATCGAACCCTATCTGTTGTCCAGTTCACTCGTCGGCGTCCTCGCCCAACGGCTGGTCCGGCAACTCTGCTCTAAGTGTGCGGAACCCTACACCCCCACTCCCGAGGATTTTCGCCTGCTCGACCTTCCACACATCCCCGCTGCCACCGCCAAACGCGGCACCGGCTGCGGAGCCTGCCGCTCGACCGGCTATCGCGGCCGGTTCTCCATCTGCGAACTCCTGCCAATCAACGAACCGATCCGAGGCCAAATCCAGTCCCGCGCCAACGCCGCGCAAATCCTCGCC
>JAYTGQ010000568.1:0-12496 GCA_043733345.1 Schlesneria sp. | reverse complement strand
GTTTTTGCACTACTTGTGACTTCACTTGAAACCCAACGTGAGTAGTGCAGAAACCCGCGAGCCACCGGGGCCAGCCCGGTGGGGTCGCTTGATCGAGGACTCATCCAAGCCCCCTCACAACCGCTCAAACATACCGGGGAGTTGGAGAATGACCACCGATCAAGTAACACCAACCCACAGCATGGGCGAGGGCATTGGGACATTTTGCGTGGGATCGCCCTCGCTCACGCTGCGAGTGGCTTTTGAAACCACGGCGACAGCTCCAGTCGCTCCACGAGTATCATTTTCAACTGCCCTCAACACACCTTCAAAAGGATCGCACCTTGACCGAACCCTCTCCCCTGACACTGCGTGACCTGCAATCTCTCATTCGCCAGATGTACGGAGCGAAGGATGAAGCGCGCGGCGTTGAAGGAACTTTCATGTGGCTCATGGAGGAAGTCGGCGAACTGGCCGCCGCGCTGCGCGAAGGGACTCCGCAAGAGTTGGCTCTCGAATTCGCTGATGTCCTCGCGTGGCTGGCCACGATCGCCAACGTCGCAGGCGTGGACCTCGAAGCGGCCGTCAGAGAAAAGTACGGCAACGGCTGTCCCGGCTGCGGGCAATTTCTCTGCACCTGCGACATCAGCGCCAAACCGTGAACGTCGCCGTCTTGCCCCGCGTGACGATTGTCCAATTGAGTTCCACGCCTGGTTTACTTTCGACCGCCCTCACATGGAGCGGGTGAGAGACCGTGTCTGTCGCGCCGCTGCCGCAGTGGATTCATGAGATCGAACTCACACCGCCATTTGGTCCGCACATTTTGAGCGATGGCCTCGGTCTCGGCGAAAGCGAAGCCATTAGCTTGGCTCTCGAAACCAACCCGCAATGGTTGATCTTGGACGATCGTCCTGCCCGTCGGCTGGCGATCACTCTGGGAGTACCCGGCATCGGGACGCTTGGCATTTTGCTCGCAGCCAAACGCAAGGGACCGTTAACTGCTCTCCAGCCCGTGCTAATCGAGTTGATGCAAACGGGCTTCTTCGTGGCACCGGCTCTGTACCGCCAAGTGCGGTCTGATGGCGGCGAGTAACCGTTTCTTGCGCCTGCGGTCCCCGGCTCGAAGCCAGCCGGGCCAGCTTTGCACAAAAAATCAGGTCGCACACTTCATGTAGGGTGGGCAGTGCCCACCATTCCACCATCATTTGTGGTGGGCAGTGCCCACCCTACATTATTTGTGTAAAGCCAGCCGGGCCACACAGTGACGGGTACGGAACGCTCGCAGTTCTCTCGTGAAAGGCTCATCACGGCTGGGTGGCCCGGCTGGGGCCGCTATTGAAGTTGAGGCGTGCCACGGCTGAGGAGTCCTCGGAGAAGCCGTGTGATCGGACGTGGACACTCCCTCGGCACGGCTGCTCCGCAGACTGTTGAAGTCGTGGCTTGTCGGACGTGGCGGGCGGGTCAAGTACGGTGGCACAGCGGGATGTGCGTCGCTCGTCGGACTGCTGTCGACCTCATCGCGAAAGTTCCACTATCATCGCGCGGCGAGGTGACTCGCAGGGCAGTTCGCGAGTGAGGGATGTTCTCCGTTCTGCCCGGTCTCTTTTTGGCAGACCGTTCATTCGATGGCAGCATTGTGCAAGGTGGCGCGATCATGACAGACACGACTTCTTCGGCTCCCCACAGTCTCAATTCATCAGTCACGGCGCGGCCTCAACGGCGCGGCGGCGGACGATGGTTGATGTTTGGTTTTTTGTTGCTGGCGATGTTGGCGACGACGGTTTGGTTTGCTCCCGCGATTGTGGCGAAGACCGCGTTGCGGCAGCGAATTCCGGGGCTGATCTTCCCGACGTATCCCGGCAAGGTGGAAGTGGGTGAGACCTCGATCGGTTGGTTCTCGCCCATCGTGGTGAAGGGCTTGCGGGCGGAAGATGAGACCGGGCATTTGCTGCTCGATGCGAAAGAGTTCTCGACGGTGGAGACGCTGTGGACGCTGGCGACTCGCCAAACCAATCTCGGTCGAATGAGACTCGTCGATCCGGTGATCTCGGTGACGATTCGGCCGGACGGGTCGAACCTCGAAGACGTGTACGCGAAGTTCATGTCCGGCCCCGCGAGTACCGCACCCATTCCCGCGTTTGAATTTGAAATGGTCAACGCGCGGATTGAACTCGCCAACAAATCGGCCAGTCGCGAATCGACGATCACGCCGGTGTCGCTCGTCTTGGCCTCGACCAAAGGGGGCGTGGACGACATTCAAATTACGGTCGGTGACGTTCCCGATTCGGATGCTTCCAAGAGTGCCGAACCGAACGCTGCGGCCTCGGATTGGTTGGCGATTCGGTTCGGCAACAAGCCGAGTGACGATGCCGCGGCGACGACGACCGACTCGCAGCATGTGCGACTCAAGGCGCGAGGTTGGAACTTGGACAAGCTGCTCCCGGCCCTCGCGCGGTTCGAGCCAGCGGCCCAACTGGCGGGTCAATTCGATGCCGACGTGAAGGCTTCGCTGCGATCGACGGCTGCCGCATTTGATTGGACTTGGAATGGGGATGTTTCGTTGCGGGAGTTGGCGGTGTCAGGCTTGGCGGCGCTCAAGCAGGACAAGGTGGCACTCGACGCGATCACGGCGGGAGGCCGCTTCTCCAGCCAAGGCGGTCGGCTGTCGATGGCCGACGCGAAGCTGACAACCGATGTGGGCGAACTGACCGCGACGGGAGACATCCCGCTCGCTGGACTCACTTCTTCGGCGGGGCTGAACGCGGTGCAGTCGATCGTTGGTGAAGAAGACTTCCAACTGAACGGCCAAGTCGATTTGAAGCGACTCGCCGCGCTGTTGCCACAAACATTGCGAGTTCGCGAAGGGACTCAGATCACGGCGGGGCGAGTCGATGTGTCGCTCACCGGTGAAGAGTCGGAAGGGCTTCGCCGTTGGAAAGGAAACGCGACACTGGCCGGTTTGACCGCCGTCAATCAGGGCGAGTCGATCGCGTGGAAAACGCCGTTCACGACGGCGTTTCAGGCGCATCGGCAAGACGGCGCGATCGTCGTCGATCAACTGACGTGTCAGTCCGACTTCCTGCAAGTCTCGGGAGGCGGCACGCTGACGGATGCCCATTTCACCGCGAGCGGTGATCTCAACAAGCTCGAACAAAACTTGGAACGGTTCGTGGACCTCGGGTTGGAGAAGATCGCGGGGCGGCTGAAGGTCGATGGCTCAATCAAACGTGAGGGAGCCGACCGGGCGTCGCTCGTGGCCGCCGTGAACCTTGATAACTTTCAGTGGAATGTCTCCGCCGACAATGTCTGGCACGAAGACCATCTGGAACTGATCGCGACGGCGGGAGCTATGACCGACGGTGCGACGACGATCAAACGGGTCGAGGCGGCGTCGCTGAAGATGACGAGCGGCAGTGACTCGCTCACCGCGAAGCTGCTCGCGGCGGTCGATCTTCCTGGCACATCGACCGCGACCGTCGCGGCCACGACGTGGCCGGTGACGGCGACTCTGGCCGGCGGCATGGGAACGTGGCAGAACCGGCTGAAGCCGTTCTTCGTGTTGAAAGATTGGCAGTTGGGAGGCGAAGCCAAGATCGACGCGACAGTGGCGGCGGGATCGAAGCAAATTGACCTCGAACATCTGGCGATCAACATCGAGCAGTTGCAGGCGCGTGGCCTCGATTGGTTCGTGCAGGAACCGCAGCTCAAACTGGAGACCGCCGGTGTGTGGAAGGTGGCCGAGATGGAATGGTCCTCGCCGCAATCGACGCTCGTCGCGAGTGCCGTTTCGTGCCGGATCGATAACCTCGCGGTGGCACTGACGAAGGCGGGTGGTCTCGCGAAGTTGGAAGGCGATGCGGCGTACCGCGCCGATCTCGACAAACTCTCCCTCTGGAAGAACCAAGCGATCGAACGGCCTGCGTACCATCTCGTCGGTGCGTTGAATGGCAGTGCGAACGTGACGGCAACGGAAGGCGGCACACTGATGACGGCCGATCTCGACGCGAATGTTGAGAAGCTGGTCGTCGCAGGACTCCAATCGCCAGCCGGGGAACAGCCGCGCTGGGAAGCCTTGTGGCGCGAACCGAAGCTCCATCTGACCAGCAAGGGAACCTACAGTAGCACGCGCGACGATCTGAAACTCGACGCGGCGTCTGTCACGGCCGACGGCCTAAGCGTCGCGACGCAGGGGACAATGCAGAAGCTCTCGACCTCACAACAACTCGATCTGACGGGCGAGATCGCCTACGACTGGGAAGTGTTGGTCCAACGGTTTGGAGCACAGCTCGGCAAGGACATCCAACTCACCGGCAAGGACAAGCGGTCGTTCGCGGCAAAGGGATCGCTGGCCAACTTGTCATCGTTGACGGCCACGGCCTCCGCGACCGGAACGATCGCCAACGCGGGGGCTTCCGCAACGGCGAAGGTTCCCGCCATAAAAGTGTCGTTCGCGAATGATCCGGCCAGTCTCGCGGCGAGTCCCGCCGTGGCGGCATCCGGTGCGAGCGGGCTGTCTGACTTGAGCGGCCAAGCGGGACTCGGCTGGCAGTCGGCAGTGATCTACGGACTGACGGCGGGGCCGGGGGATGTCTCGGCGAAACTCGACAAAGGGATCTGCCTGGTGACCATTCCTGAGATGGCGGTCAACGAAGGCAAATTGCGGTTCTCACCGCAGGTCCGGCTGGATCAATCGCCCGCCGTGATCGTGTTGACTCAAGAGAAAGTGATTGACCAAGTGCGGCTCTCACCCGAGCTGTGTGCATCGTGGCTGAAGTTCGTGATGCCGCTGCTGGCAGATGCCGCTCAGGTGGAAGGCAAATTCTCGATGGACCTTGCTGGCGGGACGCTGCCCTTGATGTCTCCTTCAACGGGTGAGTTCAGCGGTGCGATCGGCATTCACACGGCGCAGGTTCGACCGGGACCATTGACGATGCAGCTCATTGGAGTCATCGACCAAGTTCGTTCGGTACTCCGCCAGCGTGCCGCGACGGGGCCGCAGCGGGAGCGCGTGATCATGGAAATGCCCGAGCAGTCCGTCGATTTCAAACTGGCCGACGGTCGAATGCACCATCAAGGGCTGACGTTCCAGTTCCAAGATGTCACGCTCCGCACGAGTGGTTCCGTGGGAATGGACGAGACGCTCAACTTGATTGCGGAGATTCCCGTCCCCGATGAATGGGTGGCTGGCAAGAAGCTTCTGGCCGGCTTCAAAGGAAAGTCGATCCGCATCCCGATCAGCGGCACGCTCAAACAACCTCGCCCCGACAGCCGCGTCCTCGGAGAACTCACCAAACAAATGGGCGGCTCCGCGCTGGAAGGGTTCCTCGGGGATAAGTTGGGAGGATCGCTGGATAAGCCGCTTGATGGGCAGCTCGAAAAGAAGTTGGAAGGCGCGCTCGACGGACTGTTCAACAAGAGGAAGCCCGCGAAGCCGTCTCCGAAGTGAAGTAAGGCGAGCGGCAGGAAATAGCTTACCGATCAAGCCTGACGCGCAAGCGAAGAGGCTTGGTAACCGAGACTTCGCTTGCGCGTCAGGCTTCAATCTGTGGTAAGGCAACTCATGCCGCTCGCCTAAGTCCTCTTTCTGCGACTCGCAGTTGGTATCTGTCGCATCCCTCCGCAAACGAAAGAAGCCCGGCATCCACAGGATGACCGGGCTTCTGATGTTTTGATTCACCGGTTCGCAACCACGCTCTACGGAGCGGATGATCGCGGCCGTGCCATCGATCAGTTGTCGGCTGTCGTCGCGGAGGGATCTTTGCCGATTCGGCGCAACACCGCACCCGACTTGGCCACCAACAGCTTGGGTTCATCTTTGGTCTTGGGAAGCTGAATCCGAGTGCGAGTCGGCTTATCCGTCGTGGGGTCAATCAGCATGGCGTTCGAGGCATTGATCGGCATTTCGATCGACAGCCGACCCCCTTGAGGAGCTTTGGGATGCCCTCGCTTCACATGCTTGTACGCACGGTTCACGCCTTCCACGACGATCTTGTTTTTCTCGCGATCCGTCCGCACGACCTTGCCGCGCGTCCCCTTGTCGTCACCTGCTACAACTTGGACAACATCGCCAACTTTCAAACGCATGATCTCTCCCGAATTCCCAATAACGTCTTAATCTGATCGCCCCGGCGAGGCACGCCAGCAGCTTCCCTGCGACCCCAAAAATCGTTCGATCCAACGAACCGGTCATCCAGACCGCCAACCTCATCGTGGGGCAGTCGCCAGCCAAGGCTGGAAGGGGGCGGGAGAATGGCATTTTTGCCGTGACTTTGCAACGGCGCAGCGGCTCTGTGTCCCAGCTTTTCCCGGTTTCTATACCTCGCGCGGTCAGAACTGGCTCGTTTATACCTCACGCGGCAGGGGCTGACACTAACCCGAAGCGTAAGCGAGGAACGCAACACACATCCTCGTTTACACTTCGGGTTAGTGTGTTGCAGGGACAAATGTCTCACCTTCGGCCGCGTGAGGTATAAGGTGGCCGCGCGAAAATAACCTACCCGTAGCAGAACTCGTGAGAGTTCTGAGGCCGAGAAGTCTCACGACTTCTGCTACGTCCGGCTGGTAGGTTATTTCGCGGCGTCCACCTAACCGCTGCGTCAATCACTTCGTCGCGACAGGCGGTTCGGCACCGATGCAATAGAGCGTTGAACTGGAACGAAGGAACAGGTCTCCGTCGCTAATGGCGGGGGTCGAATTGAAGATGCTCTCGTCCGACTCCGAGGAGACGCGGTTCACGGCGAGCAGCTTGTACTCGGCCCCCAACTCCACAACATAGGTTTCGCCCGAGCGACCGACGAAATACATGCGACCGTGCGACGCCACCGGCGAGGCGTAGTCTTGGCCTCCCTGGCCACCACCACCGCCGCCGCGACGGCCTCCTTGAGAGGGGCGTTCATCGGCAGGGGGAGCCGCTTCGGCCGGGCTGCCGTCGCTTTTCAATCGCGCCTGATAGACGCGCTGGCCGGTCTTCGCATCAAGGGCATTGGCGACGCGATCCGAAATCCAGTGCAGGCGACCGTCATGATAGATCGGCGTGCTAATGCGACCTCGGTCTCGACCCGACCAGACGACGTGCGACTTTGTCACGTTGTCAGTCCCCCCGGCCTTCACGGCGATGGAACCGCCGCTGCGGCCTTCGATCGCGTAGACGATTCCGTCATGAGCGATCACGCTGGAACACATCGACTCGGAATCGGCCGCTTCGCAGTACCAGCGCAGCTTGCCGGTGTCGGGATTGAAGCCCCAGACTTCATAAGGGACGCCCACCACGAGATCGGTGCGACCCGCATCAACCTCCACCAGAATCGGCGTCCCCCACATGCTGCCGAACCCATCGGCGGGCTGATTCCAGACTTCCTTGCCGGTCTCTCGGTCAAGCGCCACGAGCGCATGGCTTTCGATCGACGCGGTCACGATGACGAGGTTCTTGTACAGAATGGGACTCGACGCCGTGCCCCAGCCGCGCGGGTCCGAGTCCTTGCCGACCTTGGTTTGCCACAGCGTCTTGCCGTCCATGTCGAACGCGACGACGCCCGTCTTGCCGAAGAACGCGAAGATGTTCTTGCCGTCGGAAACGGGGGTGTGCGAGGCGTAGCCGTTCTCGGTGAACATGCCGCGATAGCTGTCTTCGGGCAGTTCGGGATCGATCACGGTGTTCCAGAGTTGTTTCCCCGTTTGCCGGTCCACACAAACGAGATGCCGCTTGAGCTGATCCTGCTTCGCATCGCGCGCGGTCGTCGTGCCATAGCCGGACCAACAGGTGACGATGACTTTGTCTCCGACCACGATCGGGCACGATAAGCCCGGCCCCGGCAGCTCGAACTTCCACTTCATGTTCTTCGTTTCGCTCCACTCGACCGGCGGAGCCTTGTCGTCGAGTGAGACTCCCGCTCCGTTCGGGCCTCGAAAACGTGACCAATCTCCCGCCGAGACCGGAGTCAGTCCGTTCAAGCTGAGCGTGCCGACGACAACCGCCAGCGAAGCACATCCACGAAGAACCCGGTGCGGGACACCCGCAACCCAACGCAGCGAGAACCGAAATGGCAAAATGATGAAGTACAGAATGATGGAAGAGGCCCGCAAGCAGACCGACCGCCCGGCTTGATGATTCTGTGCTTCATCATTTTGCCTAATCGGGTCTGCCGCAATTCTGCGCGCCCGGCAAAGAAACAAAACGCGAGTAGTACGAATCATTTGCGACACCTTTTGCGAGGGGATCAGACGGAACCGAAACAGCTACCGCGAAGCGGACTTGGCCGAAGTGGCCGGGATCGTAACGAGGCCAACGTGAAGTGGAACTGAATCGCCGCGACCGAGTGGATGGCTCGGCGTTGTCCGTTTGGCGGCGCTGTTGATTGTCACAGACCCTCACTAGAATTCGCCGCCTCGCGCGGGGGGTAAAGTCGGGCACGTCAATTCAATGCGTCGCGGCGAGATCACCACGAAATCTGTTATTCAAAATCATTCACAACGGGAATCAGTTTATGCGTCTAGGAACCCTGCAAACGGAACATGGTCCGCGCGTCGTCGGCGTGGCCTTGGATGGACGCTTCGTCGATCTGTGCGAAGTGGATGTGAAGTTGCCTCCCACATTGAAAGCGATCCTTGTGGCCGATCAGGGCTTGATGGCAGCAGCCAATGCGCTGGCGACGGGAATGGTGAAAGGTCCGTTCGTGACGGGACGATTGCTCGCGCCAATCGCGGAGCCGGGCAAAGTCATCTGCATCGGCCTCAACTACCGCGACCACGCGATTGAAACGAACTCGCCGATCCCGACGGAGCCGGTGGTCTTCAACAAGTTCCCGCAGTCGGTCGTCGGTCCCGAGGACGCCGTTGTTCTGCCTGCTGTCGCTCATGAAGTCGATTACGAAGCCGAATTGGTGGTCATCATCGGCAAGAGCGGCAAGCGGATCCCGAAAGAATCCGCGATGCAACACGTCGCGGGATACACCGTCGGCAACGATGTCTCGGCGCGAGACTGGCAGAAGGGACGACCGGGCGGTCAGTGGTTGCTGGGCAAGACGCCCGACACGTTCGCACCGACGGGTCCGTACCTCGTCACGGCGGATGAGGTCGATCCGAGCAATCTGAAAATTGGTCTGAAGCTGAATGGCGAGGTCATGCAGGCGTCCTCGACGCGCGAACTGATCTTCAGTGTTGAAGAGTTAATCGCCCACGTCTCACTTTTGGTGACGCTGCAACCGGGCGATCTCATCTTCACCGGGACTCCGCCGGGAGTCGGTGCCGCCCGCAAGCCGCCCGTCTACATCAAAGCGGGCGATCGGATGGAGGTCGAGATCGAAGATGTCGGCGTCCTCGGCAATCCCGTCGTGGCGGAAGCGGTGTGACGGAATAAAAGCGTAGGATGGACGCCTCGTCCGTCCGAGTTGGTAGGACGGACGAGGCGTCCATCCTACGGGTAAATCAAGTCTTGCCGGTCGCCTTAGCAGCCTGTTGAAAATAGAAGCCTGAAGCGCGAGCGAAGGATTTCCGAGCCGAATTCGACCGCATTTGCGGCATCCTTCGCTCGCGCTTCAGGGCTTCTATTCCCTTTTTCAACAGGCTGTTAGCGCGGCCGCCCCATCGAGCGCGACTCGTTGACGCTCGCGGTTCGGCTGAAATCTGCCGGGACCACTCCGTCGCGGGCGGGTGCGTTCGTCAACGAATCGTCTCGGCGACGAACGGCCAAGTCGCGGGTGGCGAGTTGGTTTCGCAACTCGGTCCAGAGGCTTTTCGGTTCTGTTGCGGGTTGGCTGGCGGAGGCCATGCGTGCCATGGCTTGCACGCCGCCGATGTCCTCGCCGGCGAAAGCACGGACTGTCGCGAGGCACTCCCAATCGCGTTCGGACGCGGTGCGGTGCTCGATCGCTCGACCGAGTGTTGCGGCCGCGTCAGCCCAGCGTTCTGCGGCCGCGTATCCCAGACCAAGACGCCACTCGGCGTTGGCAAGTTGTTCGGGAGTCGTCTGCGGTTGTTGCGTCGCATCGCGCAGCAGGGGACATGCCTGATCGGGATTCCCGCGCCGGATGTGAACTTCAGCCAGTTCCAGCTTCGCGTCGAGACGATCCGGTACGAGCTGTGTCAGCAAAATGTAGGACGCGAGAGCCGGTTCGAGTTCACCACGAGCGGAGTCCACGCGGGCCTTCACGAACAGGGCGTCGATCGAATTCGGATCGAGACGCAGCGCGTGTTCTGCCGCCAGAGCCGCCGCCGTGAGGTTCTTGTTCTCAAACAGAAAGGTCGCCTGCTGAGACCTCAGTTTCGCGTCACGCGGATGCAGTTGGACTAACGCGGCCAGTTCGGCCAACGCGTCGTCTTGCCGTCCGCCACGCCACATCGCTTCCGCCAATTGGCGACGCGTTCCCGCATCTTTCGGGCGATTGTTGACGGCCTCATTCAATAACAACTCGGCCTGATCCGGCCAGCCCTGATCCTGCGCTTTGCGAGCCTGATCGCACAGAGAACTGCATTTCTCGGAACGGCGCGTCATGCGTTCCTGAAGGGCGGAGCAGCCGGAAGCTCCCATGAGTACGCCCGCGATTGCCACCGCCAGCCAGACTTGATCGGATGGCCGCAACAAACGCTTCCCACAGCGAGGAGCGAGTTTCAAAACCTGTTTGTGCCTCGAAAAACTAGCCCGCCGCGCAAGCGAGGGCTGACGATTCGACGCCCCGCAGCCCTCGCTTGCGCGGCGGGCTAGTTTTGAGATGCGCACTTGCCAACGAGCGCACGCACCCCGCAACCCACTCGTCAGGAGTACGGCTTGAGACACATTGAAAGATGGAGTGGAAAGAGGGCGTTGAGGCATGGCCAACAACTGCAAGCGGGGCAACGTCGAAGTGAGGCGGGACCGTACCAGACACTTCCAAACACGGCTAGATGAAGTTCCGCCGCTGGTGACGCGAGCGACAACGGCTTCGTTTAACCGCGTGGGCAAAGCCCCGCGCGTTGAGTGACGGGGAATTCCGTTTCGCCGCACGACGCGCGGGACGTTGCCCGCGCGGTCAAACGATGGCCTCGCCCCCGCCTCACTCACAAGCGGCGAGGCCGACAACTTCCCGGCCGTCACGTCAGCGTGTTGACCACCAGTCCGGAGAGCAGCTTCGGATAAAAGTACGTGCTCTTGGGCGGCATCGTCTCGCGACCGGCGGCGATGTCACGCACATGGTCGATCGTGGCGGGGGCGACGAGGCAACCGATTTGATGCGACTTCGCGTTCAGCGCCGCGGTGGTCTCGTCCAGACGATGAACGTACTGGAACTTCGGCTCGCCAACGAACTGCTTGAAGATCAGTTCATCGAGCAGCAGCTTGTGTAGCAGGCTGACTCCCAGCGAACGCCAGGCTTCGCTGTGATCGGCCGCGAGCGTGGCCATCGCGCTCGCGTCGGTGACTCGCGCCAAAAGCCAAGTGTTGTCAGAGGCGGTCCCGAATCCGAACACGCTTTGTCCACCATCGGCTTCGATCAACTCCCACGTCTCGCGAGCCGCCTCGTCGCCGGTGCCGATCCGTTCGACCTCACAGTATTTTTCGAGGCAGCTCTGCAACTGATCGGCTGTGATCTCGGGCAATCCCGAGACCAGCCGGTGTGTCGGAAGAATCTGCAAGCCGGGATCCTGCATTCCGACGAAGTGCATCATCACGTAGTTTGGTCCCGCCACGTCGCTCGCCAACTTTCCAGCCGCTTTCAGTTCGCGGCGATAGTTGAGAGCCGTCTCGTACCGATGATGCCCGTCCGCAATGAAGACCGGTCGGTCGTGCAGTCCCGCCTGAACCTTGCTGATGACGTTGTGGTCCTTGACCACCCACAGGCGATGGATCACGCCGAGATGATCGGTCGCGACGGACGGCGTGAGTGCGATGCACGCTTCATCCAACTCTTGCTGCACGCTGGCGGTTTGATTGGAGGCCGATTCGTCGGGATAGAGGCCGAAGATCGGCGAGAGATTGGTGTTGGTGGCGCGGATCAGCATCAATCGGTCGAGCTTCGGTCCCGACAGAGTTTGCTCGTGTGGAAAGACGTTCCCCGTGCCAAACTCTTCGAGCCGCACGCGCGCCATGAACCCGCTGCGCACGAACGTCTGTCCCTCCCATTTGAACTCTTGCGAGTACACGTACAACACGTCCTCGTGTTCCTGCTGGAGGATGCCATCGATCTTCCAGTGCTTGAGGAACGCGGCGGCTCGCTCGTACTTGATATCGGGCGACGCATCACCGGGTTCTTCGCGGTTCAGTTCGAGCCGAATGAAGTTGCAGGGATGCTTCTTGAAGAATTCGTTCTGTTGGTGTTCGTCGATCACGTCATACGGGGGCGTAATCACATCGGACAGGTCGCCGACCTGAGACACGTCATAACGCCAGCCACGCATCGGACAGACTTCGACCATTTTTCAATCGCCTTTGTGAATGTGGAGAGGAACCGCCGCCAGCAATCGAGACATTTGCGTCGTTTAACCGCGTGGGCAACGCCCCGCGCGTCGAGCGATATGGAAAGCGGTTTCGCCTTCGACGCGCGGGGCG
>JAYTGQ010000567.1:0-1601 GCA_043733345.1 Schlesneria sp. | reverse complement strand
AAAGAATCGAGATCTCGCTGAGAACTCAGCTTGGTCACGTGCTCGGAAGGCAATCGGGGTTCGCTCACCTGGACCCCACCAACTTCGTGAATGCATTCACCGATCCCGTCATCGACCCGGAGACCGGAGAAGCATCGCCCAGCAAACACGAGCAATGGATTGAACGTGTAGAGGAGCGACGAGCTGACTCTGACGAAACGTTCGTCGCTCATTTCCGCGAAAAGTACGACAACGCCATGCCCGTCTGGGCTCTCACCGAAATCTTGGAAATGGGGCAACTGGGCCGGCTCTACTGTGGGCTCAACAGCTCTATTGCCACCGAGATAGCTACTACCTACGATGTTCCGACGAAGAAGATGATGAGCAGCTGGATCTCCAGCCTGAACTACGTCCGCAATGTGTCCGCTCACCACGCCCGGCTATTCAACCGCAAGCTCGTCACCGCGCCGTCACGCCCAAGCCACACCCAGATCCCACTCCTCGGCCATTTGAAAGACCAAGAGTCAGCCAAACAGACGTTTGGCGTATACAACGCCCTCGCCATAATGGCCTATCTAATCGGCAAGATCGAGGCGGACAGCGGCTGGCCCGCACGCGTTACTGATCTGATCGACTCGTTCCCGGTCAGCACCCATCTCACGATGGAATCAATGGGCGTGCCGGAAGCGTGGTCGACGCTGAAACTGTGGTCACCCCCCTTCCAAGCTTGATCGGTTCCACTTCGGCTTAGGCTCGCTCCCGCAACTAAGGCGGCCCTACCGGGACCAGCTCACATGATTCCCGACGCAAGCCAGAACTCCCGCGGCAGGTGTCCGAGGCCGGGATTCCCGCGCAACATTCACGACATTCGCGCCGGAAATCGGCGTTCCAGCTGACTGCCGACACAGTTGATGAGACGCCTCGAAACCCATGGGATACAGGACACTTCACTGTGTCTGGCAAGGGCTGTGGGGTTCAATGGTTTGTGGCGGTGTTCTGTGTTCGCTTCGTGGCGCCATCTAGCTAGAGGCCATCCCGTTGCACCGCCACAAGTCGGTTCTTTCCGAGGCACGCCTTCATTCACTCGCAGCCGGAGGTGCGTATGCCAGGAGGAAAACGTCGATGGCCCGCGAGACACGCTGGCTAAGATGAGCGCGAAGATGCTCGGGACTGCCCGCCAGTGACAGTTGAAAGTTGGAGAAACCTTGCCAGAGCCCGAAGAGGTGCTCGGCGGCTTCGTTCGGGTCGGTCACGTTCAGTTGTTGCATTGTGGTGGCGTGCTCGAGGACTCTGGCGAGGTTCGCCTTCGTTCGTCCTGGCCCGGTCTCGTAGAACCGTCTCGCGAGGTCGGGGTGGCGGCTTAGGTCGCCGGCCAGTGAGGTGTAAAAGGCGATCGCCGGGTCGCTGAAATTGAAACCCATGATCCCTTCACCGAACAGCTGCAGTAGCTCTCGAAGGGACTCGGGTTGGGGGCCTCCCCGTGTCTGCTGGCTGGCTTCGATCTGTTCCATCGCTCGAAGTACGCCGGCTTGGAAGAGGGCGGTTTTATCGGCGAAGTGTTTGTAGAGCGTGGCCTTGGACACGCCGGCTTTCGCGGCAATCGATTCGAGCGTCACCGCTTC
>JAYTGQ010000566.1:0-4807 GCA_043733345.1 Schlesneria sp. | reverse complement strand
CTTCCCGGTTTGACGCAGTGATTCTGTGAGCGGCAAGGCGCTAGCCGCCGGTAGTTCCAACTCACCGGCGGCTAGCGCCTTGCCGCTCACGGAAAGTTATTGCGTGCCGGTTCCTTAGGCGAGTGGCAAGAGTTCGCCTACGTGCAACGTAGGATGGACGCCCCGTCCGTCCGAGCTTGCCCAGAAGAACCGGACGGACGGGGCGTCCGTCCTACGGGTAAACGATTTCCTGCCGCTCGCCTGATTTTCTTGTCCACCATTTTCTTGTTCCGTCTTCAGCTTCATCCGTGCCCGCTGTGAAATCCGTGGTGAGTTTGCTCTGCTTCACTCGTACATCCCGAAAGCGATCTGCAATGAAAGCGTATGAACTTCAAGCGACCGGTGGTCTGGATGGTCTGAGGTTGGTGGATCGCCCGGAACCGCAGGCGGCCCGCAGTGAGATTATCGTGCGTGTGCAGGCCGCGTCGCTGAACTATCGCGATCTGCTGGTGATGCAGGGGGCGTATGGTCGAGCCACGCTGCCGCTCACCCCGCTGTCGGATGGAGCGGGTGAAGTCATAGCCATCGGCGCTGGCGTGACGCGCTGGCAACCGGGTGATCGCGTGGCGGGAACGTTCTTTCCGAACTGGCTCTCGGGACCGATCAATGCCGACGTGATGCAAGCCGCGCGGGGGGGCGGCTCCACACATGGGATGCTGTCCGAGTACGTCACCCTCTCCGAACACGGTGCCGTTCGCGTTCCCGAGCATCTCTCGTGGGAAGAGGCCGCGACTCTGCCGTGTGCCGCGCTGACCGCGTGGAACGCGCTCGTCGAGCAAGGCCGCGTGCAGGCGGGTGAAACCGTCGTGTTGCTCGGCACGGGAGGCGTCTCGCTGTTCGGCCTTCAGATCGCGAAGCTGCACGGTGCGCGCACGATCATCACGTCGAGCAGCGACGACAAACTCGCGCGAGCCACCACACTCGGGGCCGACGCCACGATCAACTACCGCACGACGCCCGATTGGGAAAAGAAAGTTCTCGAACTGACCGGTGGTCGCGGCGCGGACCATGTACTTGAAGTGGGCGGAGCGGGAACGTTCGCCAAGTCGTTGCGAGCCACCCGCGTCGGCGGACACGTCGCACTGATCGGAGTCCTCGCGGGCGTCGCCAGTGAACTCCGTGTGACCGACATCCTCATGAAGAGTCTGCGCGTGACCGGCATCTACGTCGGCAGCCGCGCGATGTTCGAGTCCCTCAACCGCGCGGTGACTCAACACCATTTGAAGCCGGTCATCGACCGAGTCTTCCCGTTCGCCGAAGCCAGCGCCGCCTACGAACACCTTCAATCGGGGAAGCACTTCGGCAAGGTCGTGATCGCGCTGTGTTGAGCCTGCGCGCGGTCTGTGATGAGACATCTGAGCGGGGCGGCGTCAGCCCCCCGGTTCTTGGGCGTCAGCCCTGCTTCAATCGCGAAGCGATGTCAGCGAATAGCCGTGGGCATCAGCCCACGGGTCGCACGGCAACCCGAACTTGAGCCGCGAAGCGGCGGCAGGAGGCAAGATTGTCTTCGCGCCGACTGCCGCCGCTTCGCGGCTCGACCGTGGCAATGAGCCATCTCCCGTGGGCTGCCGTCGCTTTGCGACTCAGACCGGCAAGATTCACGAGGGCGCTGCGTCGGAGGAACCGCGCGTACTGGCCAGGAGCCCGTAGGCGAGGACGAGGTACGACGGGAGCGTCACCAGCAGCGCCAGAAACATCGAAACCGCACTCTCGGCGAAACCACCGGCCCACTCCTGACCGGAGGGCTGCACGCCCGATAGGGCAATGACCGACAGCGAGGCCACGATTCCTTTGAGTTGCCCGAGGACTTCGATGAACGTCGGCAACGGAAGCAAAACCAGATAAGCCGCGATGGTGGATGTCTTCCGGCTTTTCGCCACCACGCGACACGCTGCGACGAAGATCGCCACGCCCAGCAAGATTACGATCAAGCCGGTTGGCCCCATCGTCTCAATGAACCACCACAAGAAAGACTTGCCACCGGGATCGGGATTGGGGATGGCTTGGGGCACTAGATCAGGATCGAACTGGGCCACCAGAGCGGACCAGACAAAGGTGTGGGTGTTCATGACCGGACTCCAGGGGAACTGTGGTTTCACATCACGCAAGCCGACTGTATCACACGAGGGAAAATCACTCGAACCGGAAGGGATCGGGGGTCATCTCGTAGCCGGGTCTGAGGCCGATGTTCATCAGCAGGCCGAGTGCAATGGCTGTGGTGAGCAGGCTGGAACCGCCGTAGCTCATCAGCGGCAGCGTGATCCCGACGACCGGCAATAAGCCGACGGTCATCCCCGTGTTGATGACCGTTTGTGTGGCGAGCAACGTCACGATGCCGACTGCCACCAAGCGACCGAACGGTTCGCGCGTCGCCCCGGCGATCATCAGCCCGAACGCGAACAGAGCGAGGTACGCGGCCAACGTCACCAGCCCACCGACCAAGCCCCAGCGTTCGCCCACCATGCAGAAGACGAAGTCGGTCTGAGCCGCAAACAGGCGATAGGCATCGGGATCGTCGAGCGTCGCGCCGCCCGATTCACTGCCCCACACTCCACCGAGTGACATGACCAACTTGGACTGATGCTGATGCCAGCGGTCGCCCCCCGGATTGGGTCCGCCATCGACTTGTGAGAACAATGCCGTCACGCGCGACTTCTGTTCGATGCTCATCTTCATCCAGAAGACGGGGCTGAGTGCCACGCCGAGCAACGCCACACAGACCAGATGACGCGGTCTTGCTCCCGCCGCGAACAGCATCGCGAACAGCACCGGCACGAACAGCATGGCCGACCCGAGATCAGGTTCGATCAGGATCAGGCCGAGCGGGACGAGCGTGATCAGAAACGGAACGATCAGCCCCGTCAGACGGCGATGGTTCTCGCGGTACATCAGGTACTGAGCCAACGCCAAGATGAACGTCAGCTTGACGATCTCCGACGGCTGGAGATCGAAGAGGCCGAGCGGTATCCAACACCGCGCCCCGCCGCGCTTCGCCATGAACAACACGACGACGAGCAACGGCAACGACGCGGCGAACAGCCAATATCCGACCGGCTTCCAAAACCGATACGGCACCGCCAGCGATGCGACGACGACCGGCAACGCCATCAACACCCACGTCACCTGCTTCGAGAAATAGTCCGGCCCGTCATTGAGTTCATCCGCGCGCGCGATCCCCGTCAGACCGAGTGCCACCAGCGCCACCGCGCAGCACACGATCCCCCACGGCAATCTCGTCCAAGCAAACTCCGAACCCATCACACGTCCTTCGATCAGGGGCTATCTACCGAGCCGGTGTGTAGTCGAAAGGTCATCTCGCGCGAACCCCCGTGTGAGTTTTGTGAGAGGTGTTGATGCCGTGTCACCTCGACCTGAATTCTTTGTCCCCCCTCCCTCAAGAACTCCGACAAGACTTGGCCGATTTGATCTCGATGCGGGTATCATCTGCCGCCACTCAGCCCGCCGCTCGACGTGCCGGCTCAACCAATCTCTTGCCAACGAGGACCAGCATGACGACACCAACACGCACGACGACACGACGTGATTTTCTGGCGGATGTGGGGCGAGGCATGTTGGTGGCCGGGGTCGGTTACGGCACGGCGTGTGACATGGGGTTGAGTCCCGCTTGGGCGGCGAATGATGCGGCGAACGACCTGACGTTTGGTGATCGCGAGCCGCTCGTCAGGCTCATGCAAGACACCGCCGCCGAGAAGCTGCTCCCGCAGATTGTCGAGAAATGGAAGTCGGGGACATCGCTGAAGGAGATCGTGGCGGCGGCGGCTCTCGCCAATGCACGGACGTTCGGCGGTGAGGACTACATCGGCTTCCATACGATGATGGCCCTGTCGCCCGCGTATCAGATGTCGCGAGAACTCCCTTCCGAGCAAAGCCCGCTGCCGGTACTCAAGGTACTCTACCGCAACAGTCACCGCATCCAAGAGCATGGCGGACACAAGTCGGAAATCCTGCATCCCGTTGTCGCAGCGACTGGTGCCACGGACGGACTGCACGCAGCAGTACTCGGCAAGGATCGCGACAAGGCGGAACAAATCTTCGCGCAAATCGCCCAGCGGTCGGCCGACGATGCGTTCAATGAAGTGTTGGAAGTCGTGCAGGACAACACCGAGGTCCATCGCGTGGTGATGCCGTACCGTGCGTGGGAACTGCTCGACATCGTCGGTCGCGAACATGCTCACACGATGCTCAGGCAATCGGTGCGCTACTGCGTGAAGTCGGAGTGCGGCAACAACAACGACTACGCGCGCGGAGGGAGCCGCTTACTGCCGAAGCTGTTCGATCAGTTCAAGCTGCCGTCAATGCCACTCGGCACGAAGCTCGCCAGCGATGAATGGGTCGAGCATCTCAGCCGCACGATTTTTGAAGCGGCTCCGGATCAAGCGGCCGAAGCAGCGGCAGCGGCTCTGTCCGAAGGCTTCGCTCCCGAAGCCGTGGGTGAAGCGATCACGCTCGCCGCCAATCAGCTCTTGCTGCGCGACTTGGGCCGTCCGGAAAAGCAGGCTTCGGCGGGCAAGCCGATCGGCAGCGTGCATGGCGACTCGATTGGAGTTCATGCGTGCGACTCGGCCAACGCGTGGCGAAACATGGCGCGCGTCAGCAATGCGAGGAACAGCGCGGCGTGTCTGATCCTCGGTGCATGGCAAGTCGCGCACGACCGCATCTCACGCGGAGGCGACTTCCTCAAATGGCAGCCGTGGCCGCTAGCCGATCACGTCGAAAGGCTCGTCACCAAGTCGGCTCAAGCGACACC
>JAYTGQ010000565.1:0-12505 GCA_043733345.1 Schlesneria sp. | reverse complement strand
TGAGGGCCTAGTGGTAGCAATACCGTGCAGGTTCGATTCCTGTCTTGGGCAATTTTTAGCAACAGCAAGCCGAATCAGAAGTTACGATACCTGCTGGTGGTCAGCAGTGCGGCTCACAGACGCCTGAATTCTTCGGTAATTCTACCGAACAATTGGGGGAGCCGCATGAATCGTTCGCCATCAGCAGGTCGGCCTCGGGCGACCGTGCCGTCCTATCGTCTTCACCGGTCTTCCGGGCAGGCTGTCGTGTCGGTTGATCGCCGGGATTTTTACTTGGGTCCATTTGGCTCCGATGAATCCCGGCGCAAGTACGGTGAGATCATCTCCCAACTTGCCGGTGGGAATCGGCTCAACCTGTTGCAAGCCACACCCGCAGTTTCTGACGATGTGGGGCCTTCGGTCGCCGAGTTGTGTCTCGCGTACCTCGACTATGCCGAGTCTTGGTACGTCAAGAATGGCCAGCAGACCGACGAAGTCGATTGTTACCGCTCCCTGATCCGAGTCGTCCGCGAACTGTATGGACTCAAGCCGCTCCGCGAGTTCGGCCCCAACGATCTGCGTGCGGTCCAGGCCAAAATGGTCGAGCTAAAATGGTCTCGCGGCTTCATCAACCGTCAGATTGTTCGGCTGCGTCACATGTTCAAGTGGGCCGTCGGACGGGAAATGGCGGGTGGTGACGTTCTCAGCCGGCTCAAGTGCGTGGAGTCGCTCCTGGCGGGCCGGTCCAAGGCGAAGGAGGGGCGAACGCGGGGGCCGGTCACACCCGAGCAGATCGACGCCGTGAAGGGCGTGCTGCGGTCACAGAAGGTGAAGGATCTGATCGACCTTCAACTGGCAACGGGATCTCGTCCCGGTGAGTTGCTGATGCTGACGACGGCCATGATCGACCGAAGCGGCGGTATTTGGACTGCACGTCTGGAGCACCATAAGACCGAGCATCAGGGTAAAACTCGTGTCCTCGCCTTCGGCCCCAAAGCTCAATCGGTTCTGGGAAAATACCTGCAAGAATCTGAGCCTGACCGACCACTGTTTTGCATTCGTCGCAACACGTACTCCAACATTGTGCGAGCGGCCTGCAAACGTGCCGAAGTTAGTCCCTTCGTCCCGCACGAACTCAGGCACACGTCAGCAACGCTGATCCGTGACCGATTCGGTTCCGATGCAGCACAGGCCGTGCTGGGGCACTCCAAACCCGATATGACTGCCCATTACACGTCACAGACAATCGCACTCGCGGTGGCCACGGCGGAGAAAATGGGATAGCCAGACTTGCCGGGAGGACTCGCACTCA
The DNA here is from genome assembly GCA_043733345.1 of Schlesneria sp. Taxonomy (GTDB): domain Bacteria; phylum Planctomycetota; class Planctomycetia; order Planctomycetales; family Planctomycetaceae; genus Schlesneria. The sequence continues at coordinate 11,214 of JAYTGQ010000565.1, read as the reverse complement.
GCCTATTCTTGGCGCGAGTCATCCCCTTGGAACCGATCACATGACCAGTCCAATCTCATCAAGCGGCGGTGTTTCAACTCAGCAATTTGACGACTTCGTGAGTGCCAGCCTTTTGTTGGATGAATGGCTCGTATGGATGTCGTCGCTCTGCGGACGGCAAGTGGGGACTGAAGAGCCGTTCTTCGTCCGGTCCCGAGTTCCAAGGCTGGAGATCGTGCCCCGGCTTGTCCCCCCGCCAGCCGAAGAAATCGTCGATCAGGTCATCGCCTATGGCCTCTCCTTTTTCTCTGACTGGCACGATCCAGTCCGAAACGCCGTTTCCACCTGGTCCCACCTGTTGGCCGCCTCATCTGGTTCGGCAGGCGCGGTGCGCTCGTCCCTGCTCCGAATTGTCGATAGTTCGACCGGCGCACAAAACCAATGGATCGGCTTCCCGGAGTCTGTGGTGGACCCGTCAGCACACGAGGCGGTGTTGGAGTGGTACACGGGGTTTGCTGATCGCGTCCGAAAACTCGGCCTCCCGGTCTTGTCCGGGTCGGACAGCGACCTGTTGCGGGACAACCACAGTTGGCCCACAGACTCGCCCCTCGAATCGTACTTCGAGAATTGGTCGTGGAACCGAGACGAAGCGGCCCGACTGGCGGCGCTCATGGAATGTGAACGTCGCATTTTGTATCAAGCTTGGAAACAGCAAGTCGAAGCCGAATCGCTTCCCGACTACCACCAACTATGGAAGCGGGATCGACATGTCAGTCTTGCCGCAATGGAAGTAATCACAAAACTCGAACCGATGGACCGTAGCATTCTGAGAAGTTTGTCGCTCGAACAACCGTGCAAGAAGGAACCGCTTTGCCGTTCTGTGTGCGGGGACAAACCGAATGCACCCGGTAACTTCAACAACTCGTTGACTAAGCTCAAGGGGCTGGATTTGGTGCATCCTGGAAAAGGTCGATTGTCACGGGGTTATTCTCTCACCGACTTCGGAAACGAAGTCGCGACGGCTCTCAACGGCTTGGAGCCAACCACATCCAGCAGGCATTCGGATCACGGCTGACCAGTTCGCGCCGAAGAAATACCCGATCGTCAAACCTGTCGAAATTCCCTCGAACTCTGACCATGACGCCGGCGCACGGAATACGAAATGAGACGTGCCATCACCGTAGACAAGTCCCCCTGAAATGAGTCTTGCTCAAACCGTACCCGCCCAGCGACCGTCGGCACCAACTGAGTGCAAACAGTTCATGTGATCGCTGATAATCACGGTCCACTGGCGATTCGTTCGTCATGCTCGCCATCGACTCTGTCGTGCCGTCGTCCCCCCTTTCTGTGGCCGCCTCAACTTGGTGCCATCGCTAGATGCCGCTTGGCGGTTCTCCGGAACGGCAACGGGTTGAAGACTCTGTCCGACCCTGCGCGGTGCTGACCACCCTCGCAGGCATCGGATGTTGAAATTGAAAGCTTCGAGACGAGTGGCGACCTCTCGCCACAAATCTTCGTTGGTCAACGGTAGATCACCGGATCGGTACCAGCGCCTGCTGTCCGACGCCGGGAACAGCCTGCCCACCCCCTCAGCCAGGTAATGGGATTCGGTAAAAATCTCGACGGGCCGCAGCGCGAGTCGTCGTTCGTCGGCGAGTTGCTCCAAGCCCCGTATGAGGGCCTGTAGTGCCAGGCGGTTTGCGGTTGCGTTCGTCGTTACACCAGACTCAATGCGATATCGCCGTGTATCCCCTTCGGACAGTTGAAATGCCCATCCACCGATCCCGCTCGGTAGGCAGACACCGGTGACGATCATGACCGAAGGTGTTTCGGTCGCGCCACCCAAACTCTCATGAAATAGGCGACTTGTGTCGTCTACATTTGCTCGGCTGGTTGTCGCCGATTCGCGGTGGCCTCGGGCGGAGCCGTGGCCGGTAGCAGTAGTCACCATCTCATGTGCCATGTCGGCCACCTGTAGGTGTCTCTGTACGGTCACGTAGCGCGCGTGGGATCGCTGCCAGGCCCCCAGCGACTCGTCGTCGCTCGGTGTCTCGCCCATCCCTAGTTCGCGGGCTATCGCCTCTATGTGACGGAGTACGCGCAAATGGTCCTCGTACTGGTAGCACGGACCGAGTTGATCGACGACGCCTTTGATGACCTGTTGTGTCACCAGAGCTCCATCTGCCTCGGCCAGTGCTGTTGCGAGGTGGTGCCGCAGCTTTATTGGGAACTTTCCGCCTACCCGGACGGTTATTTCACCGCCTTCCAGTCCCAGGCTGTAGCCAAGCCATTCGGCCCGTGGTCCTGTTCGTAGGTCGGAGGTGTCGGTCTCGTAGGTTCCCTTAGTCTGCGTTCCCGTGGGCTTGAGCAGCTCTGTCAGCGTTTCGTAGGCTTGCTGGGCCTCTTCTACGTTGTGGCACAGCAGCAGGATGTCGTCGGCGTAGCGGATCAGGGGGATGTCCGGGTGGCGTTTCTTCCATCTTTGGTCGAGTACGCCATCCAAGTAGATGTTCAGCAGGAGCGGCGACGGTGCCCCTCCCTGCGGAATCCCTCTCTTCCTTCCGTTACCGCCTACGATCCTGCCGATGAGCCGTGTGAGCCGCTCCTGGCCCAGCAGCGCCTGCACCCGTTCGAGGAGTGGTGCGTGGGGAACCTTGGTGAAGGCATCTCGGAGATCCGCCGAGACGAGCACGTAGCGACCGGTCTTGTGCATCAGATGCACTACCCTAGCGACTGCTTCGCAGCGGTCGCGTCCCGGCCTGAACCCCACTGACAAGTCGTCGAAGAGCGGGTCGATCAGTGGCTGTACGAACTGCACGATGGCTCGCTGCACCGCTTGGTCCTGCCACTCCGCGACCTCGATCGGTCGCGTCCCTTTTCCCGACGACTTGGGGATGTCAATCTTCCGTACCGGTCCCGGCCGGTACGTGCCCGTCTCCACTTCCTTCGAGAGCCTCCTCAGTTCCTTCCACACCTGCTTCCGATTCGTGCGGTAGAGGCGACTCAGCCGCTGGCCGTTTGGCCCTGCTGCTTTGTCGCCATTCCGCATGAGGTGCTGCGCTGCAGCCATTAACATGCGCGTATCCGAAATCCTGTCACCACAGCTTCGAGCAACTCTGTAGCGCTCGTTCCGTGATAAGAGGTCGCACCCCGAGCATTCCCGTTCGTGACGCCGGAGAAAGTCGATGGACTCTCCCTCATGGGCACCGATTGGTACCCCGCCGTCACGCGACAGGTCGTTCAGCGCCGAAGATCTGTATCCCCGACGTGTTGAATCGTAGCTCACGGTGAATCCGTTTTTACATTGCGGGATTATGGGGATCGTTCGCGACCGGATCATGCGGCGACCGGCGGCGACGCGATTGAGTCGTTGTGAGGCTGATCGCACCGGCGGCCCCCGGATTGGGATGTGACTCAACATGAGTGTCCTCCAAAAGAACGTGACTTGAGACAAGTATTTGTAACGCATAACAAACTGTACGACACCGAGCCAGCGAAAGTCTACTGCGATGACTTGCGAAGTGCATCCAGCGCGGGTTTCACGATGTGCATGGCGAGCGGCCGCCAGACCGCCCCGGCGCGCTTGTACGACGCCAGCCGGTTCTGGCTGTATCCGGCCGTCTCGCCCGAAAACCCGTCGCTGAAATCAACCAGCGTGATCGCTGTGCGACCGAGGGCTCGTCCGTCGAGCCAAGCTTCCAACCAAGGCGATGCCAGCCCACCACACGCATTGATCAGAAAGTGCGGTGCGAACGTCGGGCAGGCTGCTGCGGCTTTCAGCGTGACGATGCAGCGGGCTGGTAAGGGCACCGCGATGTCGTCATGAGTGACGATGGGCCAGTCGCGCAACAACCCGGTCAGCTTTTGTGCGTGCTCCGTGGCCTCGACCAGGACGGCCAGACGCTGACGACCGTTCGCCAAGGATCGAAATGTGTCGGCGTCGAGCTGGTGCGCCAGGTTGGCAACAAGTTGATTCCGACGCGAATGCCGCCAGTACAAACTTCGCTTGTCGATCCGGCTCCCTCGTGGGACTTTGCCTGCTTGGCTGGGACCGCCGAAGTTGACGACATGAAAGATGTGTTGGGAGCGAGGTTCATACTTATCAAACCTCCACAACATTTGTCCGACGCGGTGTAGGAGCTCCTCCTCGTCTCGCGCAGACACCACGTCCTGCTCTGTGCGGATGACGTACATCCGCTGCATTTCTGGCTGGCGGGCCAGCACTTTCGTGTGTTGGTGAAGACTGCCAGGCCATTTGGGAAATATGACCAAGGGAATCTTGGCGTAATCTCCAGTCAAGGCCGCTCGGTTGGTGCAAACGACTAAACGTGATCTGGGGCGCTGTCCCATACCGTGCATCAGCGTAATCGGCTCATGGACGAGCGGTAGTAACTGTTGACGAAAGGCGACGGCCGCATCAATCGTCGCGAACGGCATGAGGCAGGTCGCGTCGGGAAAGGCCAGCGCGAGTGCTGCGACCAGACTCGGAACCTCTCGCGACGATTTGACCTCGAACTGACCTGTGAAATGTCTTGTCAGAATCTCTCCCATGTGCCACATGGGGTCGATACATGCGTCAAGCCGGGCGGTATCGACTTCGGCCAAATGTGGATCGAGCCGATCGAATCTCAGTCGTGTTCGATACCCTGCTGCTTCGAGCCACTTCTTGAGTTGATGTCCTGCGCGAGTTTGAACCTCTACCGTTGTTGATCGGAACTGGATCATGTAATCGAGGTCTTCGCGCCACGCGACATATTCAGCGGGACGTATTAGGTGACGCGGAAAATGGTGTTCGATTGCTCGAAACGCGTCGAGGGGGACGCTGAACAAAAAACGGTTAGCGGAGAGAAGGTCGATCACCGGATCCGCAGAGGTCTTCACTTCTACACCCGCCCTTCGCCTCTCGTTGCGGCGGGACGAATCTGAACTTTGAGGTTGTGCTTTCACATTGGTATTCCGGCAAGGGTAGGTCTTTGCGCGGCGAATTTACACGCCGTATCCATCAGTTGGTTTTGCAGCGTGTCGAGTTCGCGTGTCTCGTCGGGGCGAGATTACAGACCACGATCTGCCAACGCCTTGACCGCCGCCTCAGACTGCCTGTGACGCTGAGATCGCGAGACCGAGGTTGGAGGCATTTCTCCCTCTTTCGGTGCGACGAATCGCGCGATGGCCTGCCGGGTCGTGAATCTTCTTCCCCCGACCATTGTGGACTCCAGTTTCCGGCCGCGAATCCCCTTCAGGACCCACCTCCACACTGTGGAAAGCGCTGGCCTCCCCGGAATGAGAGATGGTGCGCTTGAAATTTGGATTGGTTCTTCAGTCGTGAAATCGAGCATGTTGCCTCCAAAGTTGGCCCTGTCTGGTGAGATCAATTGGAGGCAAACGGTATTGACCGAGAACACAGAAGAAAAATGCCCGAACGGTGCCAATGTCTCCGGCTGCATGCGGGCTGGACTTCTTCAATTGTGCCTCGATATCGGCTCGTTAGGCTTCAATCAGGCTCTATTGAAAGTTGACGAATTGCAGCCGGTAGATCAGATAAACACCCGGACGGGAGTGGTCGTTGTGACGCACGGCCTTCGACAGGTGTCATCCAGAATGTGCAGTGGATGCCATCCACGACAAAAAAAGATTGACGGCCGACCGTCGTCCCCTCACGATGGCGTCCGAATGGCAGCAGGCGGCGGGCTTGCCTCCAGTCATGAGCCGAACACGAAGCACTTCGGTTCCGAGACGAGAGCCGCTTCAACACCAAGGAGGGTGAGACTGATGGACGCCACGATCGAGACGAATGGCGTCAACACGGATTCAGATAATCAGCAATCACACGAAAACTCTCCACTGGTATCATCGTTGTGTTCGCGGCTGCTTGCATCTGATCCAAAGTACGAACTGACTCGATGGGAGCTAGAGGCAAGGATCCTAGCGGATCAACCCACCGCAGATATCGCGGCGGCGATGGACCTTCCCGTCGGCCTGGTGACCGCCTTCGAGGCGGACTCGTTCGACGTGCGACCGCAGCTAAAGTACTCATCGATCGTGCTGCACACGATCATCGGCATCCCGCTTACCGAGGAGTGGCCTGCGTCGGACGTGAAAAAGTTCTGGATGTGGGTGGGGTATGCCTACGGTGTGCCGGCGATCGAGTTGACGATCCCTCCGTTCAAATCGCTCTCGCCCAAGATGCAAGCTCTGGGGCTACTGGCCTACCTCCATCCCACATGCGACGCATGCGAAGAACTGCGGCTGCTCGTGGCTGGCAAGGTGACGCCGATCGCTGCAACCATCTCTGATTCCGGCCAGAAGCTTGTCGGACGGATTAAGCGAGGTTCGCAGCGCCGAGTCAGGCCGGTTGACCTGCTGACTTCATTGAGCGGGTTGATTCATCGACCACCGGCTCTTGCAGCTAATCGTGAAGAAGAACCACAACTCGCACCGTACCTGAAGGAGTCGGCCTAGCATGGACACAAATTCCACAGCCCTGTCGGTCGAGCAGCAAGCACAATTCCTGCGTGACGCGTCCGCCGGTGTCTACCTCTCCGCGTCGGTCGGGGCCTGCCTCGGCAACACCATTTCGCCTCTCGGATTCAAGGAGTATCTCGACGAATTGCGTCTATCTGCCGGAGACTCAACTCACCCGCTCACTCGAATGCTGCAGGAACAGTTCGCAATGGGACACCATAATCTTGGGCGGCTTTATTCACAGGCAAGTCAGAGTAAGACCATCGACGAGATGAGCGCCTTCTCGGCGGTGATCGTCAAGATGCATGCAGAGTTGAGGCTGCTGGGTGAAACGCTGCATCGGCTCAACAAGCCCGGCCTGGCGGCAGCCGCCGATGACCACACTCGACCGAAGTCGGCGGCTCCCTCAAAGAGTTCTGGAGAGCGAGACACCCAACAAGGAAGTAAGCCGACTGGAGACGATCATGAGCCAAGCATCCTCCCCTTCACCGAATCCCAACCGCGTCGCCGCCGGTCGCCGAAATCGGTTGCTGCGGCAAGGGCTTTCTGAGGAGGGCCGACAGCGACTGCGTGAGACGGCACTCGCGAACCGGCCGTGGCAGCACTCAACCGGCCCGCGATCCGTCGAAGGCAAGGCTCAAGCCGTGATGAATGGCAAGATTCGGCAAAAGGGCAGCCGCTCGGTCCGCGAGCTGCGACGAGACCTCGCACCGCTTCGCGAGTTGTTGAAGACGATCCAGGAACAGCGGCGATTACTCTCGGTAGAACAAACCTCCAGCGTTCAATAGCCTTCCGGACTATAGTACGGAACAGTCGGATGGCTACTTTGTAACGCCCAACAACAATTGCTAGGAGAGACGCCGCGTTCTATGCACTGATCGCTTCATGATCGTCGGATTCGAGCAGTTGTCGGACCTCATTGCAGTCCCCGAGCGAGATCAAAGCTTGCGACAGGACGACCAGCTTGTCGCCGATGGCGGCGCAGCCTGGTGTCGTCAAGACCATGCTGCGGAGAACTTCCACACGTTTTCTGACGACCTCGATGTCGGTCAAGAGTTGCTGCAAGCCCTCCAGCAAACTTGTTGGTTTGCGAATTCTGGGTCCGGAACCGCGTCGCCTGCTGAACTGACCGGCCTCGCGCTGCAGGTACTGGCGGATTTGTTCAGCCGACCAGCCCTCTTTTGCGGCCAACTTCGCGACCCTGAGCAGGTTTGTGGCAGTGCCTGATGAGGCAAGTGGCACGCAATGTCCCCATCCCAGCGGCAGCTTTGTCCGCTTGATGCGGAGACTGGTCAACTTTTTCCAATCCTTTTCAGTCAGCAGTTCGGCGATCTGACGAGCCTTTTGCAGATTGGAGTAGTTGGAGTTGATGGAGAACTCGGCAGCCAATTCCCTTCTCTCGATCTCATTGGCGGGCGGGGTTTCAATCATTCGCTTTCCCGCTGCGTAGTGTGAGTTCAAACGCTGGAGTGCGGCATTAACGGTGTCATCGGATGGTAACGGCTTCGGTTTCAAGCTGAGTTTGGGCATGAGAGTGACTTGCTTCGGGATGACTTCGAGAATTGTGACGTGGCTGCGACTGATTCTGTCTGATAGCTACAAAAAACGGAAAGCCTCCAGCCACCGGATCGGAATGGCTGGAGGCGGCTTGTAACCTGAAGTCGCGTGACGGCTTCAATCAATAACCGGCGCAATCGCCAGAGCGTCGCGTTCGAGCGGCGTCGGCTCGTCCCTCAACAAGGTCGCGACCTTGCCCCAGAGCTCCTTGATCTGGGCGGACGACGTGGCCAACCAGACGGTATCCAGCAAGTTGTCCTTCTCCCGGCGCAACTCAACGATCCTTCGCCCGACATCGCTGTCCTTCAAGAGATGCTCTTCGTGAGCTTCGACGCGGGGCCGGATGGCTTTGTTGACCTCGGTGTCGCACCCGTAAGTGCTGCCCACTTGACTGGCAGGGACGCCCCGGACTCGGGACAAGATCTGAGTTTGGAGTTCGTCCTCTCGCTCGTCGAGTCTTTCCTTTTCCTTCCGGACGGCAGCGAGTTCGCGTTGAGTCTCGGCCAGTCCGAGTGTCTCCAGCGCCAATTGTCGGGCCTGCTCATGGACACGATCCAGCAACTGCGGGTCTTCGGCCGTGATCGCTTCGATGCGGCGTTCGATGCGTTTCGACAATCGGTCTTTCCAGTGTTCCTTCTCGGCAACGGTGAGTCCGGCCATGTTTGATTTCTCCAAATGTGTGAGGAAGTGCAGTGCCGCGAAAGTTCGTCAAAATGGCCTGCGAACAAATCGTCGAGCCACGACGCAGACGGCAGACGCGGCGGCACGAATGGCGATGCCGACCGGCGGGCTGGCGAGTACAAAGACAGCAAGTCGCCCGAACAGGGACGCGACTCGCACTGAGCCTGATTTGAAATTCATGAGTGGACTCCTTGAAGGGTTTTTCGGTGAGTGAAGTTGTGTCCCAACGACGACACGCTCACGCGACCACCACGTAACCCTTGCGAGTTTTCTCCTGAACGAGTTTCGCCGCGTGAGCCGTGGCCGCCGCCGCCGACTCCAACGTCTTGCACGACGTTTGGCCCGTGGAGCCGATTCGTCCGAAGGACGTGAAGACATCCGATCCTTGAGTTCGGACCTCCCAGAACTTTGAGCTGTTTCCGCCGACGAACTCGAAGCGACGCGGCGTGATTGCTGTGGGCATGTTGGCATGGCCTTTCCTACTCGAATTTGAGGGGACGATTTGTTGGTTGGCGGGTTCGTCACGGCGGACTCCTGCAAACACGGGGAACCGGGGAACGCCACTATCGGTCAACTCCTGAAACTTGACCGTGATCGTCTCGCCGATGGCCGGTGGCAGGTCACGTTGGGCGTCAGACAGACCGGTGCCGCAGTTGAACTTCGTGCCGTTGGGCAGTTGAACGATCAATGCGCCGAGGCGACCTTTGTGGCGGCCCTTGCCGGGTTCGTGACCGACCACGACGGCCTCGCAGTCGAGGAAGCGTTTCACCTTTTGCAACGAAGAGGAGCGACGCGGCTCGTAGAGCGATGCCGGGCGGCGCAGCATGAGCCCCTCACCGCCGAGCTGTTCAACTTTCGAGAGAGCTGTTTGGAGATGATCGCTGCTGCGGCAGACCTCTTGGTGCAGCAGCAGGGCATAGGGCGGTTGCCCCGCTGCGAGAACCTGTTTGACTGAAGTTAGTCGTTGTTCAAATGGCTGAATCACCGCTGGGGCATCAAAGATGAGATAGCGGACCTCGCGCCAGAGGTCGGCCGCATCGCTCCGCCGTACGATCGAGACGGTGCGTTGGAATTGCTTGCGGCCGACCCACAGTTCGCCATCGAGCGGCGTGTCGGGCAACCCCAGCGTGAACCACTCGGGGGCCGCGTAGCGGTTGCCGTTGCGGGACAGGAATTGTTTGCCGTCCCAATACGCGCGGACACCATCCAGTTTCTCGCTGAGCCACCAACCGGTTGGATCGGTCTCGGGATTCCAAGACTCGGCGAGTAGCAGCGGTGGGGCTGAGGTCGTGTTCTTTGCAACGGGCGTTGAGATCAGCGTGCTGCCGAGACGGGCCATTTCAACGGCCTCGCCGCGATACTGGCGGATGTGTTTGCAGGTCCGCTGGTCGATCGGCAGCGATTGATTGCGCCAGGCGGGACACGAACACGAAAAGACTCCAGCCACGTTCTTCAACTGATATGGTTTCGATCCCGAGCCCCAGACTTCGACTGTCTGGCCATCGAGAAAATCAGGCATGAAAGCCTCCTTTACGAGTGTGAATGAATGGGGCAAGAACTCGCCGCCTACCCGGTCCACCGCGCACAACGATCGCGATACCCACACGAAGGACAGTTCATCGCATTCGGAGCGGGATAGAAGTTGCCCGCCTGGATGCTGGCCCAGACACGCTGAATGAGTTGGCGGATGCGTTCGATCCGCGCGGGATCGGCGGCGACGGGTTGGATCTCGACCTCGGGCTGCTTCGTCTTCGTGATGACGGCAAACTGGAGCCGGATCGGTTTGTCGGCAAACTGCCGCACCAGTTCGTGGTACACGATCAGTTGCCCCTCGGCCGCGTTGACATCGCCGGATGACCATCGGCTTCGCGCCGTCTTGAAGTCGGTCACCACAAATGCCTCGTCGGTCTCGACCATCAGATCGAGGCGGGCGAGCAGGTCGGGGCAGTCGGCGATGACGGGAGACCGGAGTTCCTCTTCGATCCCGATGATGGAACCGGTGGGGCGTGAGAGGTCACTGACCACGAACGCTCGCAGCATCCGCTCGGCGAGCGCACCGAGACTGGCGAGGTCTTCACTCTTACCAAACTGAACGGCTGCGAGATCGGCCTGGCTCCATGTGGAGTGATACACCGCGAGCAGTGCATCGACGCTGAGTGACCGTCTCGAAGCGAGGTGTTCGCCAAAGAACGCTTCGAGTGCCGCATGGATGGCCGACCCAAAGACGAGATTGGCGGAGACAAACTCTTCCGGCAGTTGATCGAGGTAGTGGAACTGGTATTTCAACGGGCATCTGAGATAGGTACTGACGGCCGACCACGAGAGATAGTCGCGGCCGGTCAACGATTCGGCGATGTGAGAGACATCGGAGACGGGATCGGCGAACGCGATCATGCGCGACTCCCATGCGAATTCTTCAGCTCGTCGATCAACCCGCTGGCCTCGCGCAGCGACAGCTCTTCAGCTTTGTAAATGTGGAACTTTTCTCGCAACAACTCGGTCAGGTTGAAATTCTGACGAGTCGCGATGGCATGC
>JAYTGQ010000564.1:0-12508 GCA_043733345.1 Schlesneria sp. | reverse complement strand
TTGCAGGCGGGGGCGGTATCAGTCATTACCGTTGGGCCATAGAGTAATCGACACACCGGGCAAGATGAAGCTCGATCTTTTTCGGAGCTGGCTCCATTTGTCAACTGCTCATACGGATCGCAGAAATTAGCCGCGCAGCGCTAGCCCCGGTTACACGGCATGAACCGGGGCTAGCGCCGCGCGGCTAATTTTCGGAATGCGGATCACTTGCCGGCAAAAGTACGGTTCATCCGACTCATGCGTGCTGAGAGTTTTCGTTTTCAGCCCGGAGGGCTGTGACGCGAATCAATCTGGCCCCGCGCTCTCAACGCTTGTGAATCTTTCGAGCCGCGACCGTGAGGGAGCGGTGAAATCCAACGACTTACGAACGCTTCCTCACGGGCACGGCTCGATTTCTTTCACACGCTCCCACGTCTCAGAACGGGAACATGAACGGCGTGAGGGCCACGGCGATCGCCATCATCAGCAGGTCGAGCGGGATGCCGATCCGCAGGTAGTCGCTGAATTTGTAGCCGCCGGGGCCGTAGACCATGAGGTTGGTCTGGTAGCCGAACGGCGTCGCGAAGCCCATCGACGCGGCGATCATGATGACGATCATGAACGGCTCGTAATTGACACCGAGCGATCTGGCGACGGCCAACGACAGCGGAAACATCAGCGACGCGGCCGCGTTGTTCGTGACGAGTTCCGTCAGAACCATCGTCATGAAGTAGACCATCGCCAACTGGACCCAGGCATCGCCCCCCGCCAGCCCAACCATTTGAGTCGCGGCGATCTTGGCGAGGCCACTCGTTTCGATGGCCTTGCCAATTCCGAGCGAGGCACCGATCACAATCAACACCGACCAGTCGATGCTGCGCACCGCTTCACTCGCCGTGCAGCAACGGGTGCCGATCATGACGATCGCCGCCAAGAGCGCGGCGGGCAACAAAAAATCTCGCTCGGGCAGACCGCCAGGAACGGCATCGCGGCTGAAGACGGTCGCGAACACGATCATGCCGACCAACACGGCCAGTGCGATCCAAGCGCGGTCGTGACGCGGCGGGGTCGAGTTCTCGACGTGGCTCACGAGAAAGAAATCGTTCGAGTTTCTTTGCTGGCGAACGAAGTCGGTGTGTGCCTCCAGCAACAACGTGTCGCCCGGTTGCAGCACGATGTCGCCAATCTTGCCGGTGATCTTCTGGCCGTTGCGTGCCACGGCGATGACGGCCGCGTTGTAGCGCGAGCGGAAGCGCCCGTCGCGAATATTCATCCCCACGATCGGGCAACGGCTGGAGACCACCGCTTCCATCAGGCAGCGCTCGCTGTCGGTTGCGTTGAGCTTGAAGACTTGATCGGTCGCCGGCACGAGTCCACGCATCTTCCGCAGATCGACCACGGATTCCACGATCCCCACGAACACGAGTCGGTCGTCGGCTTGCAAATGTTCGCGCGGGCTGACTGCCACGATGACTTCACCGTTCCGTTCGATCTCCGCCAAGAACAGGCCCGGCAAATGACGCAGCCCGGCCTGTTCCACACTGCGGTTCACGAGTGGTCCGCCCGCTTGAACCACCATTTCCACCGTGTATTGCCGAGGATCGTCACTCAAACTGATTGCCGGACGACGGTCGGGTAGCAGCCAGCGACTGAAGATCAACATGTAGATCACGCCACCGATCGCGCACGGCAGACCGACCCAGGTGATGTCAAACATGCCGAACGAACGCAGCCCCTCTTGTGACATCTGCGCCTTCACCACGAGATTCGTACTCGTCCCGATCATCGAGCAGACGCCGCCGAACGTCGCGGCGAAGGCCATCGGCATGAACAGCTTTGAGGGACTGATCCGTGACTTCTTGCAGATGTCATCCACGACCGGCATGAACATCGCGACGATCGGCGTGTTGTTGAGGAACGCACTGAATGTCGTGACGGGAATCAGCAGTCGAATCTGCGCTGACAGAACGGTTTTGGGGCGTCCGAGAAATGGCTCGGTCAGCAGGTTCATCGCGCCGGTTTGCATCAGCCCCGTGACGATGATGAACAGCACGCCCACGCTAATGAGCGACTCTTTGCCAAACCCTTCAAACGCCTGTTTGGCATTCGGCAGGAACTTGGTGTCAAACAAGCCCTGCGCGATGACCAGTGCCAGCAGGCAGCCCACCGTCAACGCATCCGGCGAACTCCATTCGCGTGCCAGCCCATAGACCATCGTGACCACGACAAACAACACCAACCACGCTTCCCAGCCCATTCCGTACTCCATCCTAAAAGCGGCCGCAATCGGCAGCAGCCATCTGAAACGTAGGGCAAGCGAGACGCTTACCCTGCGTTTCAACAGGCCGATCACCACACCTTCAAACCTAATCGAACACATCTCGTTGAAGAACTCGACCCAACCAGGCAACTCGCCGCAATCCGCCAACTCACCGAGCGGCGGCACAGGGTGTTCGCCGTGTCTTTTCATGTCAATCGTCAGAACCAGCTTGGCCGCTCAATGAACTTTCCCGCAACCGGCACGGTCATTCGCCCATGTCCCCTGCCTCGTACTACTAGTTGTTGAAATCATGTTTTCCTGCGCGGATTTCCTCCCTCCCCTCGGCGGGGAGGGCTGGGGAGGGGGGAGGATCGTCGAGTTGACTTGCCACTCGTCCCCCTCCCTAACCCTCCCCGCCGAGGGGAGGGAACAGGAGCTAATTTGGTTGCGGCCGAGCCGCGCTAGTTAACCGCCAGCCGAAGGCGTGCGCGACGAGTGTTGGTTACGGAAGCAGACTGTGCCACTCACGCGCACGCCTTCGGCTGGCGGTTAAACGATCGGGCTTTCCACCAGTCGCACCGTTCCCGCGTAATAGCGGCGACGCTGCTCTCCATCGTTGACGAGCAACGCTCCGTCCGACGCGATACCGAGACAGGTGCCGGTGCATTCGGGTTCAGTCGCCGAGACACGAATACGTCGATCACGCAGCACGCAGAACCGAGTCCATCGCGCGGCGAGGTCGAACGATCCGTCGGCCAACTGCGTGAGGTTCGCTTCCCACCGTTGAAGGAAGCACCGCAAGACATCGGCTGCGTCGAACGTGCTGCCAGAGGCGTCTCGCATGGAAGTGGCGATGGCGCGAATCTCCTCCGGCGCAGAGGCGAACGCCGTGTTGACGTTCCAGCCGAGACCGGCCACGAGTCGGCCAGGCATGCGGTCGGGCTGCTCGATCAAAATCCCGCAGACCTTGCGACCGGCGAGCCACACATCGTTGGGCCACTTCAATCCGACGGCCGATTGCGGCAGGAAGACCTCCAACGTCTCGGCCACACTCAACCCGGTTACGAGCGAAAACTGCGGCCACAGGTGTTGAGCGATCCCCAAGGCGGTCATGTCGAACAGGACCGAGAACATCAGCGTCCCTTCGCTGCCGTACCAACGATGGGTGCCTCGACCTCGACCGTCACTCTGTCGCGTCGCTCCGATCAAGCACGGCGTCACAACACTCGCATCGTTGGCCCATTGCAGCGCGAGGTCGTTCGTCGAGCTGGTCTCGTCCAGCCATTCCGCTCGGCGCAAAAATGTCGTCGCGAGCAGTGGTTCGGTATCAATCACGTCGTCTGACCTCGGAAGGAAGCATTCGTTGTTGGAATTGGAGTCGGTCGCGCGATGAAGGGACTCCTGCGTTCTGACCCTCGGCACTCTCTGGGTGAAGGTAACAGGGCCATCGCCTTGTTGGGTCTGCGCAACCTGTAGGGTGGGACCAGCGGCGCTTCGCCGCGCCGGCCCACCATGATTTCTCGACGATTTCTGATGGTAGGCCGGCGCTCGAAGCGAGCTGGTCCCACCCTACATTGAAAAAGGCGATTGCCATGTGAAGTCAGCCAATCCATTCGCCAACCCACGCGGCCCGACTATAACGTCGGTACGAGTGACGGACTGGTCTGCGAAGGAGTGAAGTCGTGCCGATGATGTGTCGCTGTGGTGTTGCCATTCTGTTGAGCCTGTTCGCGGGACAGGCGATCCGCGTGATGCGTGCCGAAGAAAATCGAGCAGTCGCAGGGAAACAATCTCCTGCCGCGCGAGGCTACTCGTCGCTGAGGACTCACCCATTCCTGCCGCCCGACTTTGATGAGGCGGTGTTGTCGTCGCTCTGGACCGTCTGGCCTGAGCCGGATCGATCGCAGGCGGAGCAAGCCGATGAGGCGACACGACGACGGCTGATCTTTTCGTACTACGGCATCATGCCCGATCCCGAGGCGGCTCCCGCGATCAAACCGCTCGGTTACGTGGTTGATGTGAACGGCATTTGGACCATGAATTGTTTGGCTTGTCACGGCGGCAAAGTCGCGGGACGAGTCCTCCCCGGTCTGCCGAACACACACACCGCACTGCAAACGTTGACCGAAGACGTGCGGCTCGTGAAGTTGTCGCAAGGCAAGAAGCTCGGACACCTCGACCTCGCCACGTTGCAGTTACCGCTCAGTACGACGAACGGCACGACCAACGCGGTGATGTTTGGAGTCGTCCTCGGGACGTACCGCAATCTCGACATGACCGTCGATACGAGTCGCAAGCTGCCGAAGCTGATGCATCACGACATGGACGCGCCGCCGTTCTGGAACGTCCGCAAAAAGCAGTCGCTCTACATCGACGGCCATGCCCCGAAGACGCCTCGCCCCCTGATGCAATTCATCCTGCTGCCGCGCGTCACGCCCGAGAAGCTCGCCGAATGGGAGCCTCACTTCACCGACTTGCTCGCGTGGATCGAGTCGCTCGAACCCCCGACGTACCCGTTCGAGATCCACCGCGAGCTGGCCTCACGCGGAGAGCGGGTCTTCGTCGAAAACTGCGCGCGCTGTCACGGCACCTACGGAGCGAATGGCAAGTACGAACAGCACACGATTGAACTCGATGAAGTCGGGACCGACCCGCTGCGGCTCAAGTCACTCACGGTCGAGCATCGTCAGTGGGTGAAGGACGGTTGGCTCAGCCATTTCGGAGCCGATCCGGTGGAAGTCGATCCGGTCGGTTATGTGGCCCCGCCGCTCGACGGCATCTGGGCGAGTGCCCCGTACTTTCACAACGGCTCGGTTCCGACGTTGTGGCACGTCCTGCACTCGGACGCGCGGCCCGTTGTCTGGAAGAGAACCGAGGACGGGTACGATCAGGACAAAGTGGGCCTCGAAGTGGAGACGTTCGACAGCGTCCCGCGCTCGGTCAAAGCGACCGCTCATCGCCGCCGCTACTTCGACACGAAGCTGCCTGGCAAGAGCGCCGCCGGTCACACGTTCCCCAACGTCCTTGATGAAGACGAGAAGCAGGCGCTGCTGGAGTACCTCAAGACGCTGTGAGGCTCAAAGTAGCCTTCATCGCTCCGCGTGAAGAAAGCCGAGCGCGAGTTCAACATTGACCGTTCAAACTGCGTCGGTTCTCAGTCGGCTATCTTCACGCGGAGCGATGAAGGCGACAAAAATCTCAGTCGATGATCTTGCTGATCGGGTACTCGACGATTCCCTTCGCGCCAGCCGCCTTCAGGCGCGGCACGATCATGCGGACATACGATTCATCGACGATCGTGTTGACATCGACCCAATCGGGATCGGAGAGGGACGCGACGGTCGGCTTTTGCAGTGCGGGAAGTTCTCGCAGGATTTGTGCGAGATCAGCACGGCGGACGTTCATCATCAGTCCGACTTTGCCTTCGGCAGCCAGGCACGAGTGCAGCATCAGAGCAATGTTTTCGAGCTTCTCGCGCTTGGCTGCGTCCTGCCACGAAGCCTTGTTCGCAATGAACCGCGTGGTGCTTTGGAGCACCTCCTCGACGATGCGCAGATTGTTCGCTTTGAGTGAACTGCCGGTCTCGGTCACTTCGACAATGGCGTCGGCCAGCTTGGGCGGCTTGACCTCAGTGGCACCCCACGAGAACTCGACATGCGCTGTCACACCGTGCTTGGCAAGGTAGCGCGTCGTCAGCCCAACAACTTCCGTGGCGATCCGTTTCCCTTGCAGGTCTTGCACCGATTGAACCGGCGAATCGTTCGGGACGCACAGCACCCAGCGCACCGGACGGCGACTGACTTTGGAGAACATCAGTTCACAGACTTCGTGAACATCGGCTTCGTTCTCCAAGACCCAATCGTGGCCAGTGATCCCCGCGTCGAGTACGCCTTGCTCGACATAGCGGGCCATTTCCTGAGCGCGGATCAACATGCACTCAATCTCGATGTCGTCGATCTCGGGATAGTACGAGCGCGACGAGAACTTGATCGTGTAGCCCGCCTTCTTGAACAGTTCGGCGGTCGCGTCTTGAAGACTCCCTGCGGGGATGCCCAGTTTGATCAGCTTGTCGGTCATGGTCTGGTTTCGATCCGAAATGGGGGCTGGAGTTTGACAACAAATTTCACAGAGGACGCGGATCAGAAGGAAGTTTCGAGCTGAAGCCGTTGCAACTCTTCCGACTGATCCGTACTACTCACGTTTTGTTTCTTTGCGCGGCGCGCAGATTTTGAACAGAAGCCAACGAAGGGCGGAGCGATCCCGCAGAGCCAGACGGTATTGCCGAAGTCACGCGACTGCTGGACCTTTGTTACCTTCGTTTCCTTCTGTTCAAGTTTTGGTTGCGGCCGAAGACCGCGCTGGGTCATCTGTGGTCGAATGGTTTCTGGTCTGGGACTACTTCTTGTAGACGGTCTTGGGGTCGAAGAGTCGTTCGCCGAGCGTGGTGACCGCACCGGTGGCCGGGTCGATCTGGCGGAAGAAGCAACTTTTGAAGCCTTCGTGGCAGGCGGCTCCACCGATCTGATTGACCTTCACGAGCAACGTGTCGGCGTCGCAGTCGTAGAACAGGGCCGTCAATTCTTGGACGTTGCCGCTCTCTTCGCCCTTGCGCCACAGTTTCTGACGGCTGCGGCTGAAGTAGCAGACTCGCCCGGTGCGAAGTGTCTCGGCGTACGCTTCCGCATTCATGTACGCGAGCATCAGCACATCGCCGCTCGCCGCATCTTGAGCAATGACGGGCAGCAACTCGGACTTGGTGAAATCGGGGCCGTTGGTCTCAAGCATGGATCGTGTGAACCTCAATCAACAAAAGTCACCAAATAGTGGCGACAAGCCAGTGCGTTGTCAGATTCCAGTTTGGGGTTGGAGATTGGGTGGCCGGGGTTGGAGCGTCTTCGCGAAACCCCGGTACTCACTTCGCAAAACCTCAATCCAGCCTCGGCCACCCAACCCCCATTTTTAGAACTGACGAAGGACTCGCCAGCGAACGGGCGACAAACTACCAGCTTGCACAATGCTAAGCCAGTTTCGCCATTGGAGTCGGTTCAGCCGAGATATGCCGCAGACGGTTGAGGATGGCACATTGCACACTAACCCGAAGCGTAAGTTTTGAAGTTGCGCGCTTTGGGTTTTCAGCCCCAAAGGGGCGATGCTATGCCAGCCCAGTGCAACGCCCTGGGTTGGCGAATTCCTGAGAATTTCCTGACCCTACCGTTTTCTATGTGTGCGTTTTGTAGCCTGCGAGAGACGCGGAAGCTTGGAGATTGTGAAGCCAATGAGTGTGGTATCGCTTTTGGTTGAGTCGGTGAGCCGGGCTGTCGTGCGGGCGGGGTTGGTTGCTGCGCGGGGCGAACGGGCGGAAGTTGTGCAGCAGGACCAGGCCGCGCAGGCGGCGTTCGCCGGAGGCTTGATGGCCGTGCAGGCCGCGGCTGGCGTACAGCGCGCGGTGCAGGCGGTTCATCGGCCGGTCGACTTGGTTGCTCGTGCGATGGCAGCCGGGGTGCGTGTCCCCGAGGGCGTAGTCGTCGGTGCGGTTCCGCAGTTTCGTCACCATGTCGGTGACCTCCTGCGGCCAGGCGCGAGACTCGAACCACGTACCGAAGGCGGTCATGCGGGACGTGAACTCGTCGCGGGTTTCGGCGTGGTAGACGTACCACACCTGCTGATGCAGGTCGTGAGCTTTGCGGCAGCGGTCGCGTATTTTGAGGAATCCATGCAGGAAGCACAGCACCAACAGGATCGCGAGAGACAGGGCTCGAAAGGCGTTGCGGGTCGAGTTCCAGCCGTCGGTGTTCACGGTTTGAGGGACGTACTCGGGCACCGCGTCGAGAGCCTCCTTTTGGAAAGCCCCGTAGGCGGCGGCGAGATGTTGATCGTCGGCGGCCTTGGTCAACGCCAGCCCCAGCCCCAGCACACAGCCACCGCCCGCCGTGAGAGCCACGTATCCCTTCTCGCCGCACCAGTCGGCGTGATGTTCGTCGGCCGCCAGAGGCACCGGCATCTGTTCGGGATCGCGCACCGTCGTCCCGACCAAACTGTTGCGACCGAGCCGTTCCAACAGACGCTGCCAGAACATGTCGTTGCGTCCGCAGACCTTCGTCACCACCCAGCACGGCGTCCCGATCGACAACAACAACAGCGGCTGCTCCCATTCGTCCACCGTCCCCGTCCTGGACCCGAAGACGAAACGGGGGCGCAGCGTGAAGACCCGCTTGTCGCGCAACCGCAGTTGTCGCAAGCGCACGCCCAGCTTCACCGAGGCCCGCAACCGCCCCGTCAACGTGAAGCCCTGCTCGATCCCCGCCGGAAACAACTCCGGCATGTCGGCCATCAGCCGCTCCAGAAACGGCCGGAGCCGCTTCGGATCGTCCCACAGTTGATCGTCAAGCTCTCGGGGCATGGGCACACAAATCTGTTTCGATTCACGCGGTCGCCCCGGCCCAGCAACGGCTGGCATCCGAGTACACGACCGGGTTCGCTGGTCAGCATCCATTCTCGTCCCCCCTCCCTGAATCAGAGCTAGGTTCGAGGATCACGCTCCAACCGGCGAGCCCGGTTTTCATTCACACATGCAAAACGGTAGGGTCAGGAATGTTCAGCGTCATCTTTCGCAGCCACCGGGGCAGCTCAGCGGCGGACAACGGCAGCGAGTGGCCGTGGCGCGAGCGGTCTTGCATCGTCCACCGATCCTGCTCGCGGACGAACCGACGGCGGCCTTGGATTGGGAACACAGCCAACAAGTCGTTCGTCTGCTGGTCGAGCACGCTCAGGAATACGGTGCCGTCTTGCTGACGGTAACGCACGATCCGCGACTGGTGCCCTTCTTCCGCCGCCGCCTGCTGATTGAAGAGGGACGTTTGACGGAAGCCGCACAACAATGAAAACCACGTTGAAACAGTCGGGGTTTGGTGAGCCGGACGGCATCAGCCCCGGGTCTCTACGCGTCAGGTGTCCGGGGCTGACGCCGCCCGGCTCACCAAAACCAATTGGAGAAAACGTCGCATCGAGAACCGTGTGAGGTATAGAACGACAACAGACCTTACTGCGACAAATCCGGACGGGCAGGAGTGCCCATCCTACAAATGGATCCGGCTCGAATGACGAGCGTCTGAGCGGCGCGGTCTCCCCAAGTTTGGCGATGCTCGGACAGCATCAGGCTGATCACGGCGGGGAGCGGAGTCAGCAGGAAGGGGAGGTCGAAGCAATAGAACACGCTGCGGACGATGGCGTTGGAGATGCCGCACGGACGCAATGTGGAACTCACCGTGCGAATGCCCAGCAGCCACTTCCCCGGCGTGACGCCGACGCGACCCTCGAACAGAACTTTCAAACCACCCGCAACAAGTAGCGCCGCCACCCACAGACTCGGAAAGTCACGTCCCACGACAAACGGTTGAACCAGCCAGCCGATGGGGGAGCCGAGTAACTCTTCGGGAATGTTTTTGAATCCTCTTGGGCCGTAGGACAACGACCATTCGATACGCAGCAATGAGTTGGCGAGTATCGCTCCATGAAACGGCACATGCTTGAATCCGAAGACCCAACAACAGAGCAGCCACAACAGACTCAGCACGATGAGCATCAGCACCACGTCCACCGTCGTCGCGACCGCGCGTCGCCACACCGGCGCGAGCGACGCTTGCTCGACTCCGAACTCATACTTCTCAGAGGAGCCACGCCGCGCGAGCCACTCGGCACCGGCGATCAACACGGCGATGTGCAGCAACCACGCGAACAACACTCCCCATACGAGAGTCCGCCAGCGCCCAACGTACTCGCGCTCGCAACCCGGCACGACGAGAGTCGTAGCCTGTCCCGCATCGGTGCCGATCCGCCGGACTCTGAGCGATCCCCAATTGCCATCCGTATGGGCCGCATAGATCGTGGAGTTGGACGTATCGGGCAAGAGATGTCCGCCCCACTCGTCGCTGTCGCTGAGACCAGTCAACTCTTCCCAACGTCCGCCTGATGCCGGCCGAAAGACTTGGCGTTTGCTTCCCCAGAACACAAACACGGGGCCGTGGGATGTACTGACCATTTGCATCCAGCCGCCCAACGGCGACTTGCCTGCATCGAGCGGCTCTCCAATCGGTATCCAGCCGAACGCTTCAGGCGGCGCATTCTCGGGAGCTACGGCTGAGGCCGCATCTTGCTCCTCATCAGCGAACTGGAACCCTGCCCGGTACGCGGCGAATCCCTGCTGATAATTCGTCAGCATCAAATGATGTTGCGTCCCGTGTTGGACGACCCACAGAAGGCAATTGCGAGCGACGGCTCCTTGCGGCGGAAGTGAGGTGCGAGGCAACAAGACTGTCTGGCCCCGCTCGTGGTCATCGTCCCAGGCGAGGTTCGGCCCCGGTATCACGATCTCGCGACCATCGCCCCACTGACCGTCGATCAAATGAGTCAGATACCGCCGTCCCGTTTCGCGTTCGCGAATCGTCGTCAGTCGGCCTTCGTACAGAAACACCAAGCTGTGCGAAGGTAAAGAAATGTTCGGCCGCGAAGCGGCGATTTGAACGAGCAAGTCTTCCTGCACTTCGTAGATCGCGTTGGTGGTCACCAAATAGAGTTTGCCATCCAGCCACTTCGAATGAGCGAAGTCCCCTGCGACGACAAGTCCCGTATCGCGTTCGACTCCCGTCTGAAGGTCGAGCCGTTTGATGTGACTTTCCTTCACCAATGTAATCAAGGCATTCGAGTTGCCATGCAGTTGTGCCTCAGCGAACCACAGCTCGCCGTCTCTGACCGCACCGGTGTGATGCAGCTTGAGGATGTTTGATGGTCGGCCCCAGACGAGCTTATCCTTCAACGCAGTGGTTGCCGACCAGACGATCACGACCACCGGCAGCACGAGACTCAGCACAACGATCTTGATCGCCAACCTCGTGCGGTAGCGTGATGTCATCCGTTCGGCGGTCGCCCTCGACATGAATCGGCTCCTAGTGCCCCGTCAACGCTTAATTTGGGGGTTGCTTGTCGTTCGAGAATCTCCGTCATGGAATGACGGAGCTACGTAGTCCGGTCATTCCATGACCGGAATTCTGACGTGTCATCAACCCCAAAACTAAGACCTGACGGGGCACTAGTTGGGATGGCGTTTGTTTGGCAGTCGGATGCCTTGAATAGGAAGACCCCCCAGCCACATCGCCCTCGCTCACGCTGCGGGTTGGTGTTTGAGGGATCAAGCCGCTTTCAATCGCCTACGCCAGAGGGATGGGCCAGTGCATGCCGCAGGTGATGCCACCATCAACGTAGATCACTTGGCCGGTCATGTACCGCGAGGCGTCGCTGGTGAGAAAGAGGGCTGCGCCCAGCATGTCTTCTGGTTTGCCGAGTCTCTTCAACGGCGTGTTGGCTTCGCCCCACGCCTGCATCGTGGGATCGGACCACAGCTTCTGAGTGAGATCGGTCAGGATGAAGCCGGGAGCGATCGCGTTGACGCGGATGTTGTGCTGGCCCCACTCCATTCCCATCCCGCGCGTCATCATCCCTAGCCCCGCTTTGCTCATCGCATACGGCAGGACGCCCATCAGAGGAGCGAACGTGTTGAGCGAGTCGATGTTGACGATCGTGCCTCCGTCACCCTGCGCGATCATCTGCTTGCCGACGGCCTGCGCGACGAGGAACGCTCCCTTGAGATTGATGTTCATGATCTGGTCGTACTCGGCCTCGGTGTACGTTTCGACTCGCTTGCGAATGTTGACTCCCGCCACGTTGAGCAGCGTGTCGATTCGACCGGCCTTGGCCACGACGGACTCAATCATGCGCGGCACGTCCTCCGGGTGCGAGACATCGCATACGACGTAATCGCACGTCCACGCGGAACCTCCGATCTCGCTCGCGGTCTGCCGCAACGTGGCTTCCTCGCGCCCGGCGATCACCACTTGAGCACCTCGCGCAGCAAACCCTTCCGCCAACCCGCGTCCGATCCCGCGACTCCCTCCCGAAACCAACACGACGCGATCGCGAACCGAAAACAACTCATCCGTCACTGCCATAGAAATCTCTCCTCAAAAAAATGGTGTTGAAACGCGGATGCCTCCCACGGTCCTGAATGAGATGTTCGAGGCGAGCCGTGTGCCGTCAGGAGCTTTGCACAAATAATCAGGTCGCATACTTTATGTAGGGTGGGCATTGCCGCCCCTTTCAAGGTCTTTGCTTCGGTGTTGTTTTAGCGGTTTGTTTGAGTTTTTTCTTGGCCAAGAGTTTGGCAGTGGAGACGTGGTGGTTTTTCCGGCCGCTGGTTTGTGGGGGGCGGGGTTTCTG
>JAYTGQ010000563.1:0-1605 GCA_043733345.1 Schlesneria sp. | reverse complement strand
GTGATTCTGTGAGCGGCAAGGCGCTAGCCGCCGGTCGTTCCAACTCACCGGCGGCTAGCGCCCAGCCGCTCACGGGAAGTTATTGCGTGCCAGTTCCTGAGTGGGACTCCAGGGGGAGAAGCCGTTTCAAAACCTGTGTCACATGACCCGTCGATAGTCGGCCTGCATGAAGCGATGCCACTGGTCGTCGGGGCCGAGATACTGCGATGACAGTCTGCGGTGATCGTCGCTGAGGAACTCGATGATGTCCTGATACTTGGCCGTCGTGCCGTCGTCCGCGAAGCTCGGTCCTTCGGAGTCGAGCGTCAGGACTTTTCCGGCTTCATCGAGTGCGCCGTTGTAGGGCCAAAGGTGCGTCATCATCGACATGACGAACGTCCCGACGAAACGCTTCGCCTGCGTGTCGAAGCCGAGTGTCATGATCGACCGGCACTCGCCCCCGCCGGGCATCTCGCTTAATCCCTCACCAATGGTCCACAGTCCGCCGAGCGATCGAACGCTCTCCTGGCCGGTGGACTTCATCGGTGGCTGATCCGGCCCCATGCCGCATTCGCCTTCGTAGGTCCATTCGCCCACGAGTCGTTGGAGCCATTGATGTTCTTGCTGCGGTTCTGGTGCTTGCATTGCTGACCTTTCTGAAAAAGTTGGACTTCCAAGATGGTGTTCGGTGTCGAAGTTCCGGCTTCAGCCTATTCTGAAATGCGGCTGAAGCCAGAACAGGGTTCCCGGTGAAATCACAGGCGAGCCGCCTGTGCTACGAGCGAGCTACTGGCCGTCATACGCTCGTTGCAGAGCGGCCATGTCGATCTTCGTCATCTGCATCATGGCCTGCATGACGCGACCAGCTTTGGCGGGATCGGGATCGGCCATGAGCTTCGGCAGCAAACTGGGGACGATCTGCCACGAGAGGCCGAACCGATCCTTCAGCCACGCGCACTGACCCTTCGAGCCACCTGCGGACAGCTTCTCCCACAACTCATCGACTTCGGCTTGCGTCTCGCAGTCAACCGACAGCGAAAATGCCTCAGTGAGTTGGTAGTGCGGGCCGCCATTCATTGCGATGTATGCGACACCCGCCAATTGAAACTCGACGATCATCGCCGTGCCGCCCGATCCCGGAACAACGCGGTTGATCCCCGAGTCCTTGAAGAGCGACACATAGAACTTTGCGGCCTCTTCAGCTTGGTTGTTGAACCAGAGAAACGGTGTGACTTTCTGTCGTGGCATGGGGCCTCTTCGGAGTTGAGATGGAAGAAAACACGGTTCGTTCGGAGTTTGGGGGGAATAGTAGATTCCAGTCCGATAGTAGATTCCAGTCCGGCGGATGAAGTTGTCGGTTTTCATCTCGAAGAGATATCAGCCATTAGCCGGGGGTTGAGCGTCTGTCGTTTATAAGTGAAGCGTGATAGCTATTGTCGCTTGATCAGATCGACACACGTTGCCGCGCGTCTATGAGTGTTCCGATGCCGTTCACTCCGCGCTTCACCATCACGAACTCCATGACCTCCGGGCTGACGCGGATTGAGCGGGCGCGCGGGTTTCTGGATGCGGCCCACTTGTCCGACGAGTGGGTTCGGTCGATGGGCCGGCGGGCGCTGCTGCTCG